>JAPOTS010000076.1 GCA_026709065.1 Bacteroidota bacterium | reverse complement strand
ATGGTGATTGTACTGTGCAACTTGGGAGGCTGGATAAGAAATCAGAGTGCGCCGTGATCCGAGACTGGCTCATCAAATATGGGAGAGCAAAGGGAGATCCTCAGGTCTGGATTAAGTCCATTGCGGAACAAGCGTATGGGTGGCCCCATCACATCATCTCCTATGTTAAGCCTGCCTTGAAATGTCTTAAATCAAACAATCACTTCATGACAGATGAAGGGCTGAAGTTTGTACTTGAGAAGGGCGCAGAATATCGGGAGATGTATTACATATCGCGCATGAATAGCATTGACAGAAAGAAGCGGCAGATTCTGGCAAAAATATTCGCTGATGTTCCATTAGGAGAAACCAAGGAGCTTGATGACATCATATCTGTACTTGAGAATGAGTACACCTCAGAAGTGGCCGAATCTCTCTTCAATAAAGCACTTGAGCGAGGAATCGTTGATGAGCGAGAAGACGGGGACTACGGTATTCCTATACCCTCCTTCCACACATGGCTGGTGGATGAATATGAGTAGGCAAAAGCCAAGGCATCCATCAACCCCCCCCCCAAGCTCCTACCTCCCAAACCCACTCACACATTACTCCCTCCACCAATGAAGGATGATACGTCAGAAGTGAAGAATAAGTACAAGGACAAAGGTCAAGGTGGGTTCAGCCGTGAACGATAAAGCATTACAAGAGCACTGAACATATTAACTCATCCAGATCGGCTTCTCCTCCGTTGCTGTTGATCCTTCGTCCACTTCTTTTTCCAAGCACATTTGCGTCTGTAAGGGTCCACCGCTTCGCTTGGACTTGGATATCCCAGCTTTGAAGCCTGTAGTAGTAATGGATCGCAGACTCTGCACTGCGTGCAAGCTCCATTCCAGTTTCAAAACACATCCCTGCATAAAACAGTCCGTCAGGGTCTCCCGCCATCGCCTGTTGTTAAATAGCATAACCCCGCTGATCGTGAGAAAATACGTTTGCCACCCGCTGTCCCCATGTCGTAGGGATAGTCCATGGAGTCCAGATACGCCTGACTGGTTCAACAACCGTATTCTCTCCTAAATTCCACCGATCAATCGCATCCTTAATGTGATCTTTGCATACAGGTATCGGCACCCGGGCCCCACCCCCGCGACTCATTTGCACCTCTGCCTGATCTTCGCCAACCGTGATAATACATATTCCATACAAAGTTCTCCATACTGAACTAGCGTCCTAGTTACCCTATGATGCGGTGGAGGTGCGCATCAATATCCTGTGCTGGAGATCAAATTCAAATTCCATCATATGCCTCAAGATGTTAAAAGAGCGGAATGGCCAGAATGGCATGTTAGCAATAAGTAGACCCATATTCCTCCCAAAGAACCCTAAGCCACGGCTTGTTGCTGATCGCCACATGATTTAATGCGGCTCTAAGGATGCGCTCTGATTTACGGGATCTCGTTCCGCTTAACATCCAACCCATATATCGCAGTGCTGTCATTCATTACCCCCATTTCTACACAACCTAAACTTCCTCGCCCATTCGCCAAACCAATTCTTAAGTCTCACGCTTCTGCGTTGAGATCTATGATTTAACCTATCGGTGGAAACATAAAAACTGAAATTTTGTATATTTTTAATCAAACGTGTTTTTTCTTTTCAACAATTCTAAAATGCTTTATGGTGGTGTTCACCCTCGGGAGTACCCATTATACTCCTGTCAAAGTGTATCCAAGGCACTCAGAATACCTTATTCTACCCTGTATTCTTGGTTATATAGCCATCCAGATGGATCTCTGATATCAAACTTAAATTCAGATCAAACATTGAATTTCCTTCAACTCTCTGAGGCTTTTGCAATTAACTATATGAGAAAGAGCCTTGAAATCCCCCTTTCGAAAATACGCGAAGCAACTGATTACCTCCGAGACCATCTCAAAATCTCCTATCCACTCATTGATCATCGGATCCGTGTTGGATCTGAGATACACTTCAAGCATGCTCAGGATATCTTGCTGAATGCAACTCGTTACGGACAATTAGAATCAATTGAGTTAGGAGACTACATCAATAGGCTTGAATTCAAAGATGTGAATTTACCAGATGTGCTGTATCCTTGGATTAAAGGCCAAAAAAAGAAGAGAAGTATTAAAATAGATCCCCGCATACGGTTTGGACAACCTTCAATCACTGGTACTGGAATAACCGTTGAAATCGTGCATGAGAGATTTGAGGGTGGAGAGTCACCTAAAGATATAGCTTTAGGATATGGAATTGCTCTCTCTGGAGTTGAGGATGCAATTGCCTATGCCACCCATTAAAGAGCCTAAGTTTTATGCAGACGAGTATCGTATTCGTGATTGTTTTGTTGAAACTTTAGAGGCTTTTGGGATGAAGATGATAAGATTAGAGATAAAATTTGAGAAAGGTGCAGCTGACGAAGTATGGATGAAAAAAACAGCGAAATGGGCTATTATCCATTAACCTATGATTATTAAGGGAATTATATACCTACTGTTTACCAACAAAATAATTTAATATAGACCATTACCCGACGGCCAATTTAAATCTCAGTGAAAGTGTAGACATAGATGTTAACTGTCACTGGATACGCAATTCATTAACTGCTATTACTCGCTATCTGATCCATGCCAAATTCCGTAAAATTAGCTACATGGAATGTAAATTCTGCACGTGCTCGAATTGAGAGAATACTTGATTTTCTGGATCGTCATTCACCTGATATCGTATGCCTTCAGGAGATTAAGGCCACAGAGGAAACATTTCCTTATGACCAAATTCTTGAATCGGGTTATGAGTCATATATCTATGGACAGCCTTCATATAATGGCGTTGCTTTATTGACTAGAGAATCAGTTGAGGATGTGCATTCTGGGCTTGACACTGAAGCCCGTGTGATTTCAGGGACGGTCAATCAAATGCGAGTCATCAATGTGTATGTACCTAATGGGAGAAAAATTGGTACACCGAAACATGCATATAAACTTCGGTGGCTTGATGCACTGAGTGAGTTTTTAGATAATGAATATGAAGATTACCGTGATTTTATCCTCACAGGAGATTTGAATGTTGCATTACATGATATAGATGTCGCACATCCAGATAATTGGCGTGACTCGGTGTTGTGCGATCCAGTAGCGAAGAAAAAAATGCAGGCAATCATGGATAAATTCTCTCTCAGAAATATTATACGTGAGCAAAATCCAGGGCCGGGAGTGTATACATGGTGGGATTTTCGTACTCGTGGGTTTGATTGGAACGATGGTGTCTGCATTGATTACATCTTAGCCACTCCATCACTTGCTAACTCATGTACGAATGCATGGGTAGATGTTGCTGAGCGTGACCGTGAACGACCATCTGATCATGCTCCAGTTTTGAGTAGGTTTGCAACAGGTTCTCAGTAATCATTGAATCTTGCCCAGCGAAGTTTATTCACTTACAAGTGCTACGCAGGCTACATTTATTTACTATTGAAAGGGGGTCTGCCAATAAATTCCACTCAATATCATTACAACACCATTGCGTGATTGCCTATACACTTGATGATATGTATGTGATCAATCACCCTTTCAGTGACCATTTCTTTGTTCGTCACATCTGACTTCTACATTGTTAATTGACCAGTAAGATTCTAATTTTAGTAATTATCCATCAAGGTATTAAGAATGTATCAGACATGAATAATACTTCTGTCGAAACTAAAATTAATGAATTCCACTCTCAAGGAGTGGTAGAGCAATTATTTTATAGGTTGTAATGGATTATCTTTTGAAAGGTTCTCGGCCGTTGGCATCATTACTATTATTGCTTTTCTTTGGGGCATTTGGCAAGGAATGGGGGAGATAAAGTCAGAAGTGCTTGAATCAAAGATGGAGCTGAAGGATCGTATCCACGAATTAGATTTAAATTCTCTAAGGAATTCGCGATCTATCTGAGTGAGTAGCAATACTTGAAGAATAATCAAGAATTGCTTAGATGTTGAAAGTATTGATTCCTAAGAATCAAGATAGAAAATGCTGTGCGCCTGAATTCAATTTAGAAATCGTTGGTTAGATAGAGGAAGAAAACAATAGACTGACGATCGGCTACAAAATCCCATACATCTGAGCTTCTGTTCTCTGACTTCCCATGTGGTTTCCATGACTGGTCTGACTGGCCAAGGGAATGGCTTTGTTCACAAATTAGGGTGCCTTCTGTAATCTTCTACTTCCACAAAACAATCACTGCATAACACGATAGGAAGCATCCAGCTAAGGTGAGCTGGATGCCTCCTATATCAAAATGCAATATCTCCAATGGGAATTACTTGACTAGGACCATGGACTTTGCACCAATGATCTTACCATCTGCCTCCATCCTATAGATATACTGCCCACTGCTAACAGAAGAAGCATCCCATTGAATCTGATGACTTCCGATTTCGTAGGGTTGATCGGTCAATGTTGCTACTTTACGCCCCAAGATATCGTACACATCAACGCGGATGTGGCTGGCATTGGCAACCCTAAATTCAATATTCGTGGTAGGATTGAATGGATTCGGATAGTTTCCAATCAGCTCAAAAGAGTCCGGTATTTCAAGCCCATCTTGTTCGGCGTGGGTCTGTACTTGGTCAAGCGGCAAAGTCCAAATACCGCGTCCATGGGTTGCAAGAATGATTTCATCATCAACAACTCGTATTCTCCAAACACTGACGGCTGGTAGCCCATTATCGGCATAGGCCCATGTTTCTCCATGATCCCGAGATTCATAGACCCCAAGATCGGTCGCCGCCCACATCACCCATGGGATCTGCTCAAATACTTCTAGATCATAAACATTCGCATTGGGAAACCCGTTGCTACTACCAGGGCAAGGTGCACTAGAATTACGGGGACGATTTTCTGGAAATCCAGAGAGCTGTTCCCATGATTCGCCAAGATCTTCGGTCCGAAATAGCTTTGGCTGACACCATGCTGAAAACATCACATAAGCGGTAGCAAGAGTAAATGGATGAGTTGCAAGACCACTGATCACTGAAAAAGGTGCTCCATCTGGTCTATTGACTTCCCGTGCCCTCACTTTTGGAAGAGAGTTTAACGCATCTTGAAATACATGGAGATTTCCTGGACGTCCAGGTGCGATGAAAAAATTCCCAGCCCATACCACCGAAGGATCTGCTAACGACACCCGGACTTTACCTCCTCCCCCTGCACGGGCGTTACGCCCTGTTATCGGGGACCAATCTGCATATAACTGATGCCATGAATTTCCAAAATCAAGCGAACGTAGAGGTCCGCCTTGTGGAGAGTAAGAGAATACAGCTTCACCCGTTTCGGGGGTCCATCCAAGTGAGGTCAAAAACTGACCGTTCCAGTCATCAATATTACCTGCAGATTCCCAAGTATCTCCCCCATCTAAGGTGCGGCTAATATTGTTATTTTGACTTGTACCCATCAATGAGTCAGCACTCTTCCAAACGACATCAAATCCATCTCCACCTAATTTTTCCTCCCAGTTACTCTCGCTGTTAGGGTTAAATCCTGATAACCATGTACTATTGTCTTGAGTACCCCCAACATATCTTGAAAGACCGGGTTGCTTAGTGGCATCGTAAAACTGGGAGGTATTAAAGCCAGGAGACGTATCTCCTTCACGCCAGTTTTCACCGCTATTAAGAGAATAGGCAAACCCACCATCGTTGGCATTCAAAAGTTGAAAATTTCTTTGTTCAGTGGGAACGGCAACTAAGGCGTGGTGATCTACATGAACCAAGTCGTCAGTTTCTTCCCAGTCGTCTATGGTGACTAACTCCGTAGCTTGTAGTTCCTTCCTAAAGATAATCTCGATCGTTCCTTCAGATGGAGCATTAGGATCCCAACCAGGTCCAGACTCATCAAGTATAGGCCAATAGTTATACATCATTCCAAATCGAACTCCTCCATCTGTCATGATATCGGGATGAGGAGCCGTATCGTCGTAGTCATATTTGGAAATAAAGGTATACTCCCGAGAATGTATGTTTCCAGGTCCATCGGTATTTTGAGCGATGAGTGACCACTCACCATCTGCCGCTTGATCTCTGAATGAAATCATCAATTGACGATTGTTGTCGGTATCCCAGACTTCAAATGGAACCTCTACATAGTCCTCATAAATGTACTCTGGTAAAATGATTCCTGCTCCCCCATCTCCATTTGCTCCCCCTTCGGGTGGAACGGTAAATCGATGTGCTTTTTGACTGAGACCAGAACCAAACCGTACCTCTACAGACTGAACATCATCTACGGTAATATCCTGAATATCATTTTCGTCGCTATCTAGATATCCAATTTCTACGCGACCGTCCGCACCAGCTCCACCAAATCCTACGAAGTCTATGAAGTCAGCTTCAACATTAAAATCTGTAATAATTCCAACGGTAGCTTCTTCTACTGGATCACTAGAAGGCTCAATCCAAGCCCTTGACAGCCATACTCCACCAATATAAACGGAATCAGGATTAAATGGGTGGACTAAAAGCGAGTTATTATACCATCCTTGTTGAAAAAGAAATATTGAACCGACGAGTGTTGTCTCATCTGAATGTTCAAGATACCTCCATGTTTGCCCTCCATCAACGGATCGATAAAGTTCTGAAATGATATAATTTCCAAAATCAGTCTGAAGAGTCCGACCGTTTGCACCATTGACTGATGCCCAGATCACATCAGGGTTGGACTGTGAAATAGCTAATTCAATCCGATCAGGTGGATCACGGAAAAAATTTAACGCGGTCTCCCAAGTTTTTCCCCCATCTTTGGAGCGTAGAATTTCCGTTTCATCTACTGCAGCAAACTGGATGTCAAAATTCGTTGGATGTGCCTTTAAGTCTTGAACTCGAGATTCTGAGTCATGAACCTTCTCAAAGGACTGCCCTCCATTTTCTGTTCGATAAATTCCTGAATTGGTCGCGGCAACGACTATGTCTGGATTATCAGGATGTACAACCAAACGATTCACATAGCGCCAGTCTTCCGTTTCATGATCCACTGTACTTTGAAGTTGAATCCAGGATTGACCGCGATCATTGGATCTGAAGATCCCTGTTCCACCCGATGCATCAATGTTAAAGAACCCTTCGCCAGTGCCGACATACATGACATCAGGATTATTGGCAGACATCGCGAGTGTGGTGGCAGCAAGAGTAGGCAAGTGATCCGTAAGTGGAGTCCATTCAATGGACTGTAATCCAAATTGACTGGTGGAGAGTTGTGCTCTCCAGACACCCCCTCCAACCGATGCAACAAACCATGTGTTAAGTGAGGGATCACCCGGGTCCGGTATGACTGAACGTGATCGGCCTCCATTATTTCCAGGTCCACGTTCAACCCATGCAAGATCAACAGAAACTCTTCCGTTCTTGGAATTTCTCAAAAGTGCACTTTGATGTTCACGGAGCTGATATCCCTGAGGATAGGGTTGATATCCTTGATCAAGCCCTTCAATTGCTCTGAAGTACTCCCTGAACTTGTCAGGATACCCTTTAGGATCACTAAGGTGTTTAGATTTTTCAGATCGAACTTCAGAGTGAGATGGAGAGTTTTCACTATTTGGAACGGTTGATATTCCAAAAATAGCTATCATTGTGAAAAAACAGCTCAGTATAACAAAAATGATGTCTCGAGAAAACCGTGACTTATTTTCCATAGCAGAGATTAGATATTAGTGTGGGGATGTACATGAGTTTGATGTGAAAAATAAACTCACGAAGATTAATGCTTGTTAGAATCGCCATAATATAATGTTAATTAATTCAATAGAAGATTTCATAACCGATGCAAATATAAGCCAAAATATCCTATTTCCTAAATAGCTGACCTCATCGGAGCCATCTGTCATACAATCCGTTGATGTCTACGACCTCTTTTTAGATGATACCTCGTCATTAACAGGTGATAATTATCAGAGCTGAGGGAATCATGCCTGTTGTTCTATTTCTTTTATCACAACCTTGTTTATGAGGACAAATGATTTGGGTTCTACCACGTTTTGTGTGGAAACGATTGATTTTGGTTCCATCACATTTATTTTTTCATACAAGATACATTTATAGAATCCTTGTTGCTTCACTCACCAAATTAGGATCTCGCTGGCTATTACAATGTCGAAATAGATTGGAGGCTACATCCAGTAGATGTTTATGTATCGAGTCTACAATGCATTATTTATCCACTGTCCAATGGGTAGAGAAAATGACGGAAAAATCAAAGAGATCAAAACTATTGGGAGATGATACAGAAGATTGAAAACTTCCGAGTTGCTATTCTCTTCTTATGCGGAGGTTTGGACCTGCTCCCACAAATATCGTGATAGAACCATGATTTGAAGCATATCAACGCTTTGAAAACGGTAGCACTACTTTGGTGCAGATTTGATTTATTTTGATTTAGCCAAAATATTTTCTTGTATGATAGATTCTAAGAATCTTTGCTGCTTCAATCAATAAATTAGGATCTTGCAGATTAATAAAAATATGTAAATAGATATGATGCTACATCCAGTAGATGTTTATATATGGAGTCCACAACGCATTATACAACCACAGTCCAACGTGAAAGAGATGAACAATGGATACATGCTGCCCATTCCATTATGCGAACTTGGTTGATTGAAAAATTTCAAGAGAGTACTAAAACCATTGCTACCAACGGACTCTAAGAAAATATCAATGCTGAAGTCCAGATAAAGACGAATTTTCATCGGATTCTACATGTAAGGACTCTTTTAAATTAACCTGCTTTGTGAGTCGCTCTAAGTACTGATAAGATTCTGTTGGATCAAGCGTAAGGGTGTTCGCGTCAAAAATCTCATTAAAGTGGGAAAGAACCGATTTTGAGATCTCATCAAGAGTGAACGTCTGATTAAGCTCTTTAGCGATTGAAGTCACTCCTCGATCCATAATTCCACAGGGGGTAATCTGATTAAAGTAGTTTAGGTCTGGACTGACATTCAATGCAAGCCCATGGGAGGTTACCCACCGACTAGTATGAATTCCAAATGCGCAGATTTTTCGCTCATTCCCCTTGGATCCAACCCATACTCCTGTACGTCCAGGAATTCTGAATCCTTCAAGGTCACAGTCATTCAGGGTTCTGATTATAATTTCTTCAAGATGACGCATAAATTGATGTAAATCCCGGAAAAACCGGTCAAGATCTATTAAGAAATAGACAACGAGCTGCCCTGGACCGTGATAGGTGACATCTCCTCCACGATTGATATGAACAACCTGCGCATTACCTGTGGCTTTGAGATTTCGATCGTCCCCACTTTTCCCCATCGTAAAGACGGGAGGATGCTCAAGCGATAAAATCACATGCGAGAGAAACTCTCCATTCTTTTTTGCTTCAATGAGACGGTGCTTGATAGATTCTTGGAGTCTCCAAGTTGGCAGATATGCAACTCGCCCTAAATGGCAGGCAACGACTGATTCTAAATTAGGCACCTTAATGAGAAAAGTTCACACGTAAATTGAATCCACCATTGATATTTGTGTATGGGAGTCTACGACTGTCTCCGATAAAATCTTCATATCGTAGAAATAAATCTGCAGAAACCACATTGCTGAATTGATAAGCAATTTTTGGCTGAAATTGGATTCTCGCAGTGCTCGTAAGTACATCCACATAGGGTTCTTCTAAGGCAACTGATACTTCAAATTCTGGGTCAAGTGCAGCAATTTCCATCGCACGTCGGATATAAAAACTCCGATCATCATTGGACGTTCGTGAAAATGTCATGGATATATTCAGGCGGTTATTCAGAGGGCGGCGAAAGAATGGAAGCCGAAGACCTGACTTTGACCACGATGCCGTTAAAGAAATCTCATTACTCCGATTTTCATTGACGACATTATTGGTGGTGCTCAATGAATACGAATTTGTTTTATTCCATGCAATACTAGTCTGAATATTACCCCTAAGTGTGAGGTCAAGTGCAACTAAGGGCTGAAATCGCTCATTAATTCGGACGGCATTAACTTCCTCCTCTGGAATTTCAAAGGCAATGGTAGGCCCTGATCCCAATGAAAAATTATCCAACTGGCCACCGCGTAAATTTGAACGAAAATCTGCAGTATAGGTGCTAGAATAGGCATGACGGAGTGTCGCAGACTGGAATAAATTGCGAATTAAAGGCCAATTAGAAATTCCTGAATAACTCACATTCCAGTTCGGCAATGGAATCAGAGCCCCGCCCGCACCCCTTACCGTGAGATAGCTCGATTGAAAACTATCATAGATTTGCCGATTGGTGAGAACGGTAGAATTTAATGTATCAGGCACGCCCCCATCCGCAGAGCATGCATCTCCACAGTCTGATCGGTACAGATCTAATTGAGATTGAAATAAATCTATATATGATGCGCCAAGTGACCATGCAGAAATAGAGAGGTCACCAGTTTGAGTCGTATCGGCTCCGGGTTGTCCATCCTCTAAAATTCGATAAGTTAAGTTCATGGTGCTGACCGTTTCTTGTCTCATATTGAGCGTCACTAGAATTTTGGGGGTCAGATTTAAAGACACTCTTCCAGACCAGCGATCAGAATTAGAGAGTGCATCAGTGACTTGAAATCTGTCATTGATGATTCGTCCTAGCTCAGGGGAAATGGTTCTATCAAGTCCAAGGCGGTATCTCAACGATGGCCCCTGTCCATTGATGATTGCATCATATAAGCTATAATTAACCTTTACATCTCCGAATTCATCAAATGTGCCGACATTGTTTGCAGAGCTTTCTCGTGTCCCATTGTAGTTAATGGATATATCCTGAAAACTGGTGAGTGATAGCACTAAACGCCTTAACAATGCTTTGGGAGTTAGTGCCTGAGGGAATCTAAATCGGGAGCTTCGCGTGGTATCAAGGTCCTGTGGTTGAGCTAGCTCCTCTGTGAATATATCATCTGCATCTAACCTCACTTCTTGATCGAGATCACCGATGTCTTCAACAGTGGAAGTTGTATCGGCAGCCTCTGATGCCTCTCTCTCCAAGCGCCTCTGTTCACGCCGTCGCTCTAACTCTTCTCTGCGCTGTTGGCGTCGAACCCGGCGTCGTTCTTGGCGATCTTGGCGACGAGATTGTGCTTCGGCTTGTGCAGCATTTTCGGCATCTTCTAAACGCTCGTAGAACCTGATCTTCTTAAAGAGCTCCTGAGGGCGTAGACCTAAGCCCGCCCGAAATGATGCATTCAGCCTTGTCTGAGCCCCCGTATTATTGCCTACTGATCCATTAGACCACGAAAAATTTGTTGAATATCCAACATCCTGAATCTGTATCCAAGAAAGGGCGCGGATATTTTGGAGGCGCGGCCGAAATGTCGCACTAAAACGAGATGAATAAGATTCTGGACGAATACCCAATGACTTAGGTACGTTACGCCCAAATGCTCGCCGAAATACCTGCCCAAATTTCAAATGCTGGAGGTCGGTCAACTCAAATGCACTAACTCCAACATCGGATTCATCAATGGTGCCATCTTGAACCAGTAATGATAATGAAGTATTATCCATCCGCGTTTCAACCCCGTCATCATCAATCAGGATGACCGAAAAAACCGTGTCTACACCAGAGGCATTGAGGCTTTGACTTGAATTGGAGTCAATCCCTAAATCAAGGAAACTGAATGGGCTATATTGAAGAGCAAATCGTCGGGTATGTGAAAATTGATGTTGTTGGCGAGTTGGGAATTGAATATCAATGGGTAGATTAGACGTTCGGCTTCGGACGGGATCTGGGCGTTGCCTTGAGGCTGAAACGGATCGGCTTGCCGAGAGATTATAATCGAAAGAGTTGGGCAGATAATTAAAGCCTATGCCACTCAAAAGTTTGAGTACTGGAACGCCTTCTAGCCAGCCAAATAATCTTAGGATATTCGGGGTTCGAATTTGTAATCGATATCCAATTGAAGAATTCCATCTCCAAGAATTACGAAACATTTGAGTTGGTGTACGCCCCTCTGTATTGGAAAAAGAATAACTAAGATCCAGTCCATCTACCGTATTGCGTAGCAACCTAGAGCGCGATCCGTTTTTGCCAACTCGCGCGGAGTATGACCAAATATTAGAATAAGTTTGGGCTTCTTCACGAATTTGTTGTTGACGCTCAGAAATTTCTTCGCTAGTCAACAGCGAATCTGCTGCAATGGCATTCTGAAGACTGATGACACGAATATCACCTCGGTTCGGATCAAATCTTGGCGTACTAGAATTTTCCTTGACCTCATAACTCAGGGGGAGCACCCATCCGTAGCGTTCGGGAATGAATTTATCCAGACTAAGTTGAGAGTTGACGGTCCAATTCATCAGGTTGATTTGTTGGCGATCAGCAAGCGTACTTGAGAGGCTCCCAAAGCCATCTGACTGCGCTCGCATAGACATCCTCAGGCGCGCCAGGTCCGCCAATTTTACATCTGCTGTGCCAAATGCCGCATAGCCAACCTCTTGGTCATAGCCAGACATTCGCAGTTCATTCACCCACAAGTTAGCCTGATCAAGAATAACCTCGTCTCCTGAAACATTGCGGATACCGATCACAATTGATGTGATTCGTGCTAAACTTGGTGTTCCACGAACACCAATCCGAGTACCAGAGGGGGCAAACTCGTCAATTGTAGACTGAAAATTGCTATGAATATCACTCCAGAAAACTTCATTTGGATCAAATGGTGCACCAGAATCATCTTCATAACTGTCTCTTAAAAATTTCATCTGGTTCAAAGCACTCAATTCAATGTTCAATGAATTCAAGTCAGTAAATGCATCGCCATCAGAGTCGGTGCTGTTCGGTTGATTAGTGCGCCATAGATAATCCGCGCGTTGTGATGCTTCACTGGGAATTTCATCTAGCGGGCTTGGGGTGAGCGATTGTTCATATTCATAATAATCAGAATCCTCATTTGCCCCGATACGGACAAATATCTTAGCGATTCCTCGATCCTTCGGTTGGAGTGGTTGGTTATTCAGAATCCCATTGAGATGAACAAACATTCGCATATTGCGATAACGAAGCAGATTTTGGGGCGAGGTATAGGTGCGGTAGACAGCAACATGGCGGTTGGGGCGAATCTGATAAGCACGTAATACCATAGCTTGTTCTCGGGCATCACGCAGGCTACCAGACTGAGCCTCACGGATGCGATTTCTGACGGCTCCAGACGGAATTTCATAATCTGGATTTTCTTCATTATTGACGCTTTCAATGGTAATTCGTGCGCCAGTGATTGGATCCTCTGGGGGAATCATCATCCCATCGACATCGGTGGAATTTACAATTTCACTTGATCTCCATTGACTCCCTACGAGCTCAAGTGTTGCGAATCTCACGGTAACAGGTGATGTATGGCCAGTCGTCCAGATTCGGATAGATTCCATCAGGGTAAAGTCCTGAATTCCTCCAACGCGGCGAGTAAAATCTCTGATTGGAATTCGAACCAGATACCAACCAGTTCCGCCTCCGCCAGATGACTCAATTTCGTTAATGATAAAATCGCCAGTATTTTGAGGCTGTGCGAGTTCGTTGAGAGTTCCGAGGTGTAGGGGGACTTCGTACTGAAAATAGCTATTGTCTGTATCGGAAGCTGAGTTCAAGTTGATGTCTTCAGAGTCGGGTACGCGCGAGTTTCCGGTATTATCGCCAGGTGGTCCTAATTTTTGATGCGCATCAAATGTATTGAGTTCATGGCCAGGAAAAAAGCGGGTAAACCGTTCTTGAACTGAGGCTCCACCAGGGAAAAATTGATTATTACCAAAAAAACTTTCATTTAAGAAATAATAATAATCGTCGGCAGAGGGGTCCAGTCGAGCCTTGGCGACTTCTCGGGCTAGGATGTCTGGATGTTGTGTACTGACGGTTTGATCTAGTGAGGAAAGAAATTCTCGAAACACAAACTGTTCAGTGCCAGCCCCTCCCTGTTGCTCAAATAGATTATCAGGGAAGGAAGGGAGGCCATCAAGTCCAAGGTCTTCGGTAATTCGTTCATTGTCACCAATGGGGTTGATTTTTTGATTCTGTTGCCCTGTTGACAGACGAGCGAGAGCGCCCACACTCCCGACATCAGAGAGTGACAATCCGTCTTCGGTATTGAGTTTGTTGTCAGGAATGACATCCTCGCTGATCCGACCAATATCAATGATGAGTTTGGCCTCTGGGTCAGAGTCTCCGGTTTCTGGGTAAGGGCGCATGACAAATTCAACAAATTCAATATTTTTTGATGTAAAGTCGGTATTGCCTTCGGTCAAGCGCTGTGTCATTCCGCCCCAGGCTTCACGAGGATTATCCAGAAAGCGCCCTAAGTCACGATTATAGTTGTACGGGCCGCGTCCATAAGGTGTGAAGTATAAATCAAATGTTGTCAAAAATCGCTCACTTTGTAGAGTTTCTCGATTAGGAAAGACTTGCTGGGGGGTGAGCACTTCAACTGCAGGGGTGCGATTACCAGGGAGTTGTTCAAGTGATGATGCGTTGAGGCTGTACCAACCCAAGACCCCACGAGTATCATTGGAGAGGTCCTTTTCATCATCGCCCAACTCACTGGAAACTCCGATCACAGGGGCACTACTGAGTAGCCATGCGCTTTGGCGCATAAGTGAAATCAGATTCTCAAACCCCTCAAAATCATCAACATATGAAATCCCTTGGGTTTCGTCTGGATAAAAGTCGCGTCCATCTTTTCGGAGTTCTCTGCGTTGGTCATTGAATGCGTTTGTTAAAACATGGCTGGGGCGCAATTGCGCAAATTCTCCTGCCACCACGATAGAGCTAGACTCTTTGGTTTGGATCAGTGGTAGCCAGTCAATGGCTCTGGTAAGCCATTCGGGTTCTATTTCCAGCTTTGAATCAAGCCCCCAAATCGTATTGGAGATCGGCTCGTCTCCAACCCTGAACTTATCTGTAAGTGATTTTTGACTGAGCCGCATCACCGTACCCCCTGCCGCGAACTCTTCTCTTGGTAGATACTCTAATCGCGCACCTAATAGGGTTTTCTGCTGTAGATTAATAAATGCATTTTCTTCCCAGTCAATGTTGATACTACGGCCAGAAATGATATAAGAGTCATTGATAATGGTGACAGTCCCTCCGAGGTAGTCCACTATATAGTCAGAGCCTTCAATGAGAGTATTGCCACCAGAAGTTACTCGTACTGAACCTTCTACCAGACCAGAGTAAGCTTTCAGATCATAGAATGAAGGGATGCTTCCTTTGTGAGAGCCTTCAATCAGGTAGACATTTTTGGCGGTATTCCGTGTTGCATTGAGTTGTTTTTGAGTGTAAAGATCATCAAATACATAAAGATTTTTCGCTTCCTCTTTTGCTTCGTCACTGAGTTGACTTGCATCAATCAACGCTTCAATGCGGTTGCCAAATGGTTCTAAGTAGGGGAAGATGAGTAGACCATCTCCAGGGATGATTGAATAATTTGGCAGAAAGTCAAATAGGTTATCAGGGGTTGGTGCACCGTCTTCATTGAGTCGGTCAAGTCCTAGAACTTGAATGAGCGTATTTTGGCCAGTTACGCCTTCAATCGTTTGGGTTGATGCGCGTCCGGGAGGCTCAAAACTAATATCAAGGATAAAATCAGTTGGAAGTAATCCCCGATTTAGTTGATAGATATTTCGCAGTTCTAAGTACCAAGCCGCGGGGTTAAGTTGATTAGCCTGCCCAAGGTTGGCGGGTTGTTGGAGGTTCACGGGTTTAAGGAGCTTCAGTGCTAAGCGATCACCAGTTTGACTATTGTCACCTCCACCCGTTTGACTGGAAAAGTCTCCAACCTGAAATTCTTCTCCCCCTGCAAGATAACGGAAGGAAACGGCTAATGCTTCACTTTCCTGAATCGTCTGGCGAAGTGTAATATAACCTAGGACATCATCTAGCTCATAATCGCGTCCAAGCACAAGTTTTTTGAATTGTCCGACCTGATAATCAACGCTTGTGAGGGGCTGTTCCATAGACGAGCTCTCCAAATAATTCTGGGGGACTGCTGCACCTGCACGTAAGTCATTTTGGAGTTCGTCTACCTGATATTGATCAAAATCTTCATCGGGAAGTCGCTGTTGAAGATAGTTATCTGCGCGAGTGACAATTTCTGGAGACTCACCTAAATCCACCATCGCAATGACCTGCCGCACATTTTGCTCTTCGGGTGCAACGGGGGTTAGTTTCCAGACTTCAATATCAGTGATGTGTGAAAAAGCACCATCAAGGATGATGTTTGGTGGACTACTTAACGCTTCGTTCCATCGGTTACGGAAGTAATAGCTCAGAAAATAATACTTCCTTTGGCTGTAATCCGTTGGTCGGCGACTAAAGGTAGATGTTTCAGCTCCCCCATCAAGGGAAAGGTTGTTTGATTGCCCCTCCTGCTGACTCACTACGGTTGAGAGTCGTAATGTGCCGAGCTGAAATTCAGATTTGATTCCAAATAGGCTCTGACCGCCACGGATAAGGGTAGATGGCGTTTGCAAAAATACATTCCCTGCCTCAATGCTTTGGATGATTTCATCTTCGTATCCTGTATAGACAAGTTCCAGTTGATTTTGAAAGTCAAAATCGCGGTTGGTGTCCCAGTCCACATTGATCTTCATTTTATCTCCAATAGTACCAGTGACACCAAGCCTTAAGTCCATCCGAAACTCTGGCGTAATCTGTGCTCCGCGTCTAAGGAGTTCTTGTTGGGCAGTCTTTTCATAAATGAATGCAGGGCGTATATCCGCGCTACCATTGACGCGTAGATCCACCTCATTTTTACCAAAGATGGTAGAAAAACCGCTCTCTCGACCACCAGGCACAGAGATTGCTAATCCGAGCCCTCGCCGCTGGCGATCCCTCAAATTTCGACGGCGGGTAAGAATTTGATGCCAGTTACGGTCAAGACTCTCAGCGAGTTTTTGTTCTTGATATTCTTGCCGGCTCAATCGAAGTGAGTATCTCACATCTTCCTCTGCGACCTGTTCACGGATTCGATAAAATGTACCAGCACTATCTAGCTCAACAGTATGCGTCCATCCATTATGTAGCTTAGGGCCTAAGGATCGGCGTTCAGTGGGAAAGACATTCGCAGACAATTGAGTGCGAATAAAATTAGAAAAATATCGTTTCGAACGTTCATTCGTATCTGGGGGAGCAAGGGAATCAATGCGTGCAAGTAGTATACTGTCTGGTTGAAGATTTAGCACTAAATTCCGAACAGAATCTCGACCTAAACGCAACAGGAGTGCACGGAGAGAATCCACTTGATATAAGGACACACTATCGGTATCCGCAGGGGCAATTGGAGCAGATTCACTCCTTGAATGATTGCCCTGTGCTACAACACGAGTTAAGAAAATACAAACCAGAATAGCACCTAACGAGTATACCGCTAACTGGCGAATTGCAAATAGTCTACAATTGCTTAAACGCATTTATCCTGTTGACAAGCTATACTAGCTCTTTGTTGGTTACTTAGAAGCGTGAGGCTCGTATCAATAAATGCAGATAGGCAGGAGATTATTGGTAGTTTAACAGTAATCAATATCACTGACTTACAACGCGAACGAAAATATGATGTTCCGGTTCATTCAATTCAATGCTATTTTGTTAGTTATACTCATTGGTTGCTCAAGTGCTCAGGATAATGAAATTCGAGATCTGCTATTGATGCAACAGACGGCTTGGAATGCAGGAGATATTGAATCGTTTATGCAGGGCTATCTCAAAAGCGATAGCTTGCGGTTTGTAGGATCTGGCGGAGAAGTACGAGGATGGCATTCAACACTAGAACGGTATCAACAGAGTTACCCCACTCGAGAAGCCATGGGAACCTTAAGCTTTGAACTCCACGAAATTCGCCCACTTGGACAAAAACATGCTATGATATTTGGTAGTTACACATTGCAGCGACAGATGGAGAGATTGACTGGCTTATTTACACTCATAGCAATGGATACACCTAATGGTTGGAGAATTATTCACGATCATACCTCTGCTGTTGATCTCCCGTAAACAAAAATCAATATGTCTGATAGTACTCATTTGCAGGATAAAGTAGTTGTGGTAACTGGTGCAGGGGGGCGCTTAGGTCAGCGCATGGTGACGCGATTCACTAAAGCCGGTGCGCGTGTAATCTCTATTGGAAACGAAGGGACGGAGGATTATATTCTGGATCTCTCAGATGATCTCGCCGTACGTCGTACATTTGACCAGATTGTTGGCGAGAACGAGCGATTAGATGTCTTGATTCATGCGGTAGGTACATGGAGTGAGTGGCCCTTATTGGATACAAAGTTGGAGGATTGGGAGTATATGATGCGCGTTAACCTCACAACGGCCTTTTTGTGTTTTCGTGAAGCTGTTCGGCACATGAAGGATTCTGGGGGAAGCATCATTGGAATTGGAGCACGCTCCGGGCTTGAAGCGGCTGTTGCACTTGGAGGTGCATATGCTGCAAGTAAGGCAGGACTTTTACGTTTGATTGAAGCAATAGCTGCAGAGCATCCTCAGGTTATGACTTATCTGTTAGCCCCCTCTATCATCCGGTACCGAGAAAAAAATGGTGCTGGTGTTCATGCCGATGACTTGGTTCACATGGCCATACAACTATGCTCAGCCCCTGCAAGAGCATTAAGCGGAACTGCTTTGCAGGCGTATGGTACCCGCTGAGACAAGGATATAAGGTCCAAATCTACAGACAGTGGCTTTAAGCATCTTCCCTGAGATCATAAATCTCCCCTTAGGAGTAGCCATTCCTACAGTACCACTCGGATGCCTTGTGTATGGAATATGATATTGGGACAGTCTACGAAGCGTATAAAGAGGATCAGGAAACAGAGCCTAAGTATATCCATCCGTACCAGGGTTCAGTCTTGTATCAAATTACTGCTTTAATGGAAAGAAATAGTCTGGTTATCCAAGTATTCATCTGCTATAGAGCGGTTCACATTATTCAACAGTCTGATGGTTGGACTGTTTTTTCAAAGGGATGTGCAAACATCTGAAGCGTCACAATAGAATGGTTTTTTCCTCTTCAAATACCCATAGATTTTTTGATCAAAAGGGTTACCGTGCTTCAGTAGATAGAGCCCTTCAAAGCAGTAATTAGCAGGTCGTAGGATTGTTAAATAGAGAGTGTTCACAAAAATCAATGCATATTGATCAGTTCCAGTTAATTGTGCTCTATGGGATAATCGTATGGATATGCATGACTCAAAGCAAGTTTAAGTGTATGAACTGTTGCCATGCGGCTCACAGACATGAACGCATCTGTGAATGAATTACTAGTCTCAGGGATTGGAGTATATGCATGTGGAGGAGCGTTTCAGTCAGGAACTCCTATGGTCCGTGAAATGGATACACAACAGGTGTGGCAGCTCAATAGATGGTTACTCTCGCATATAATTCCGTAGGGAATCAATTCTATCTCTCAATCTGTCGGATTAACTTGAGACACCACATCGCGTCCAGCGATGGCCCTCGACAGGGTTGCCTCATCTGCATAGCTAAGCCCAAGTCCTATCGGGATTCCTCGTGCTAAGCGAGTGATTTTGACTGAAAAAGGTTCCAATTCTTGGGTAATAAAAAGTGCCGTCATGTCACCTTCGACAGTAGGGCTCACAGCAAGAATAACTTCGGTAACCTGCGAATTTGATAAGCTGAGCCGATGTGAGAGAGAGCGAATGTGAAGGTCATCAGGACCAGTCCCATCTAGAGGTGAAATCACTCCCCCCAAGACATGATATAATCCTCGGTATTCCCCTGTGCGCTCCAAAGCTAAAATATCTTCGTGATCCTGTACGACACAAATAATATGTGTTTCGCGTTTTGCAGAGTTACATATAACGCAAATCTCCGACTCGGTCAAATTATGGCAGATATTGCATAATCGAACTCGCTCTTTGACTTCCAACAGAGCATTGGCAAGTTGAGTAACTTGCGATTTTGGCATTTTGAGAACATGTGCAGTCAGGCGTTGAGCACTTTTTCGGCCAATGGTAGGTAACCTTGAGAACTGCTCTATTAGATTTTCAACCGATTCAGTGGCGAACTGCATGGTTCAAGAGCCGGTATCAGATGGGTCTGAAAAATTAGGGAGGAGGCTTTCTGCGTGAGTCCTGAGTTCATTTCCTCCGGCTTCGGCAGCCTTTTCTAAGGCTTTGTTTACCCCTGCAACAATTAAATCATGGAGCATCTCCATATCATCGGTATCCACAATTTCAGGATCCAATTCAATATTTGATATGCGTTGATTTCCAGTGGCAGTGACTTTGACCAGTCCACCTCCTGCTTCGGCCGTAACGGTGATCTTTTCCATGATCTCCTGCATTTTGGCCATTTTATTTTTAAGCTCGTGTACTTGTTTAAACATATCGCGATGATGGTTAATGAAAGTTAAGTGAGTATTTGGACGTTCAATCCAAGGGCTTCGTCCAAGTGTTTTACAACTGGAGTGGTTGTTTTGAGTTTTTCAAATTCTTCTTTAGGGTCTATATTGATCTGTGGAAACAGATTGGGCTGAGCAGAAAACTTCACATCCCTTGCAGGCAAGTTTGGGGTGCTGTTAAGTAATTCAAGAATAATTGTACGCACAGTTGGTTTATTTGCTGCATTGAGAATGTACTCACTTGGGACGGCCACTTCCAATACTTCGCGATCCAAATGAATCACCTTAGAGTCTCGTAATACTTTAGTTCCACGGACATTTACATGTGATTCCAGGCTGATTAGAACTTGATCCCAACATTCCTGAAGAGAGCTTAATTGACTTTGATTAAATGTCTGTTGAGTTGTTGCGGGTTGCTGTTGGGGAGCTTGACTCGGAGCTGTCTGCGGAGATTGGTTTGGGGATGTGCTACGATCTAATGCAGGCTTACCGGCGACCGACAGACTACGAGGATTAGGGCTATGAGGTTTTAGTGGAGGTGATGGCTGGGCAGGTTGATGGGTATTGATTTGAGTAGGAGGTTGAGTCGGTTGGGGCTGATGGCGAACATGAGATGGCGATGAACCTAAATTCTTTTGTGTCTTTGTAGAAACATCTTCTAAGCGCTGGATTTGCTTGATGGCTTCGGAAAGATCCACGCTATCTGCCATATGAGTCATTTTGACCAGTGCAAGCTCAACAGTTAGGCGGGGGGATTTTGAAGTTGGAAGTTTCGTTTGCGTCTCTTCGATGACCAAGAGTAGGCGTAGGAGAATAGTTTCTGAGATTCCAGTGGAAGCTTGTGTATAACGCTCTCTAAGATTCTTACTCAGATCAATCAATGCGTCTGTCCCGAGAGTATTGGCGACCAGGAGGTTTCGTGTGTGCTCTGCAAGGCCATCAAGAAATTCTTTTATATCATATCCGTCAGAAATGACTTTATCAGCGAGGGTAAGGATTTCTCCTGATGCTCGATTGAAGATATGATTGGTTGTCTCAAAAAACAGTTCAACATCAACAACACGCAGAGCATCTGCCAGAGTAGAATAATCTAGGTTTGTTCCGCACAGAGCAACGGCTTGGTCAAACACACTCAGAGCATCACGTAGCGCTCCGTCTCCTTTGTGGGCAATTAAATGGAGTGCGTCGTCGTCAGCTGTAATATTTTCACTCACACAAATTGCAGAGAGATGTTTTACGATTTCGAATGTTGGGATGCGTCGAAAATCAAAGCGTTGGCATCGTGAGAGGATCGTAGGAAGTACCTTATGGGGTTCGGTGGTGGCAAAGATGAAAAGAACATGGGCGGGAGGTTCTTCCAACGTTTTTAGAAGTGCATTAAAAGCTGCATTACTTAACATATGCACTTCATCAATAATGTAGATTTTGCGATGACCTCCCTGTGGAGGGATCAGAACATTCTCACGTAATTCTCTGATATCCTCAACTTTATTATTTGAGGCAGCATCTATTTCAAAAATGCAGAGGCTTTGTTGTGACTCAAAATCTAAACATGAAGGGCATGTCAAGCAAGGTTCAACTTCGCCATTCTCAGTCTCTGTACAATTGATGGCCTTAGCCAATATGCGCGCAGCGGTTGTTTTTCCTACCCCACGAGGGCCAGTAAATAGGTAAGCATGAGCAACCCGATTCAACTTCATCGCATTCATGAGAGCTTGGGCTACATGTGATTGCGCAACTAACTCTGAAAAAAGTTGAGGTCGGTACTTTCGTGCGGTTACTAAGTACTGAGATTGACTCATAATTTCATACAAAATAGATTTAAAAAGTAAATATCATGCAACAAAGTTTTAACGGACAAGTAAACTAACCGATTTGTAAATTTGTTTGGAAATCCGAAGAATTTTCAAACAATACTACTGTTGGATGGATTTAAGGGTTTACTTAGAACTTTGAATTGATACTAAAACATGAGTCTTAATATTACGTGGGAGTTTCAAGATAACATCCGTACCTCTATTTTGCATGGTCGGATTGATAGTCGTAATGCTTCACTGTTTCATAAAACCGTTGAGACGGAACTCAAGGATCAAGATCAAGCTTTAATTCTTGATTTTACCCGTGTTGATTATATTAGCAGTGCTGGCCTTAGAGTTGTACTGCAACTTGCCAAATTATATCGTGGTGATAGAAAATTTGCAGTTTGTGGTTTAGTGCCTACCGTCAAAGAGATCTTTGAGATCAGTGGGTTTAACCAGATCATCCAGATCTACGACAGTCTTGATAACGCGAAAGAAGAAATCGCACAGTAGTATCAAGTCGTTTGTGAGAGTCTCTGCACCAATTTTGCGGAGGATGAATGCATAACACATCAGGCATCCTTGAAGGAACTCATTGGAAGATTCCTCAGAGTGAGATCCCCCATTCCTCAACCGAGTCTACGGCTCTTTCAAGGGATGATCGTAACGTTGTTTTACATCCGTTTACCAACTTAAGTAACCACACCCCCTTGGTCATGACTCATGGAGAAGGGGTATGGGTATATGATGAGCACGGCAATCGTTATTTAGAGGGGGTTGCAGGTTTGTGGTCTGCCTCTCTAGGGTTTAGCGAACAACGACTTGTTGATGTAGCACATCAGCAATTGAAAAAATTGCCATTTATGCACATGTTTGCATCAGTGAGTCATCCAACAGGCATTGCTCTGGCTAAAGAATTGTTGCGGATTGCCCCTGTTCCAATGGCCAAGGTATTTTTTGCTAATTCTGGATCCGAGGCTGTGGATTCTGCAGTCAAGATGATTTGGTTTTACAACAATGCAATTGGGAGGCCAGAGAAGAAGAAATTCATTGCGCGACACGATGCGTATCATGGTTCTCTCATTGCCTCTTCTAGCCTCACAGGACTTCCAAACAATCATAAACTATTTGATCTGCCTCTATCAGGTTTCCATCACACAACCAAGCCTCATTATTTGCGATTTGCCATAGAGGGCGAATCGGAATTAGAGTTCAGTACTCGATTAGCTAATGATCTAGATACTCAGATACAGACGGAAGGCCCTGAAACTGTGGCTGCATTTATTGCCGAGCCGGTGATGGGAGTTGGAGGTGTAATCGTTCCTCCAGAAGGGTATTTTGATGCCATTCAGAGCGTTTTAAAGAAGCATGATGTGTTACTGATTGCAGATGAAGTGATCTGTGGACTTGGGCGGACAGGAAATATGTGGGGCAGTCAGACGGTTGGAATGAAACCTGATGTCTTGATCACAGCGAAGGCACTTTCTGCCTCATATTTACCGATTTCAGCAGTGATGATCAATCAAAAGATTTATCAAGCGTTGGAGTCAGGAAGTGATCAAGTGGGTCTCTTTGCTCACGGCATGACATATTCTGGGCATCCGGTTTCTGCGGCAGTAGCTCTTGAATGTTTAAGGATTTACGAGGAGGATCAAATCGTGAATCATGTACGGAATGTTGGAGAGCAACTTCAGACAAAATTAAGAGAGCGCGTAGCCCCTCATCCATTGGTTGGGGAGGTGCGTGGTCGGGGTATGATAGCAGGAGTTGAATTATTTGCCAAGAAAGGTCATGGGTATCTGCCATTTCCTGCTGAATTCAAGGTGGGGATTAGGTTAAGAGCAGAGGCAATCCGTAGGGGGCTTATTCTTCGTGCGATGGGAAATACACTCGGGATCTCTCCCCCCTTGATCATTAATGAAGAAGAAGTAGAGTTTTTAGTGACTACTTTATGTCAATCCCTTGATGCTCTCAAGGATGAATTAGCCGTTGTTTAATACCATCCTTCTGCATAGCTGATCTAAATCGTTTATGAGAGATTTAGAGTAGATGTAATTGCATTCTGCACTGTCAATAAACGTTGTTTCGCCTCTATCCTTATGCAACCGTATTGGTGTCTCATCTCTGTATGAGTTGCGAGTATTTTTTCTGTGTGTCAGTATTAAAAAGCAGTTTCAAGAATGCAACTCCTGATCAGAATCCTTGTACGGATACGATAATACCGTATTAAGTATAAGGGTATGTCATTCCATGCCTTAACGTGTTACACCCCAGCTCCTTAGGATGGCACGATGGATGGGTAAAACTCCATCGCTAAAGACTCACCAAGGTCAACAAAATAGGTGTCCCACTCACTTCGTATTCAATGTTTCACAACGTTCTAATACGCATCTGTCAACATGATTTATCAAAATTTCCTTGACTATTGGCTGGCGCGGAGTCATTGAAGCGAGGAGTTAGGCAATCACTCAGAATGTAGATTCTATGCTTGTAGAGCTACAATGGGCAGTCCTGAAGAATAGCCCATCAAATCAAAAGTCGCCAAGGACTGATGGATCTATGTAGCCTTCAACTCCATTTGGAAGGCGAATAAGCGTACCCAATTCTGATTCATTCACGAGCGTGACTAGTATGCCCTCTGGTACTATGATATTCCCAGTCTCAGCTGTGAGTGTGGTAGGTTGCAAAACAGATGCCCCTTGAATCGAATGGCGTTGATGAGAAATTAACAGGGCAGTAAGTAAACATATTAGTCCTAATCCTAAGGTTAGTCTACGCAATCTGCGATGCCATTGATTGCGAGTATTTGTCCAAACCAATTGAGCGAAGAGTATGAAAGCGATCACATACAAACCAATGCCAGTCGCGGCATACGGAAGCTCGTGATGTTGTCCAAATAGTCGATCCCACCATTGTTGCCAAAAGGATTTGGGAAGCTCAGAAAATGGGTTTTGAATTCGAGACTCAAGGATTTGGATGTTATGAATAAGCTGAGGATCATCTCCAAGGAGTCGCAGGGCAGATTGATAATAGCGGATGGCCTGACCAATTTCATCTATGCGAAAGTAAGCACCTGCAAGGTTATGATATAATGCACCGCTAACATAACCACGATCAATGACAGAGAGATAGAGATCAATTGCATCTTGGTAATCACCGGACTCTACTAAGGCATTCGCTTCATCAAAGATCGGCAAGATATCCGGTAATTGCTGTGCGTGTAATAGCCCAGAAGGAGATATTATAATGAAAAATAACAAGAGAATCTTATGTTTCATGAGCGGATGGATTCAATTTCGTGACCAAGAGAACTGAGGATTAACCCAGCGGTCCTTAAATGATCATGCATTAGAGACTTCTCTGGTGGAACTGGAGCAAATCTGGCAGCATCACATGTATCAAGAAACGAAACCAGTTCTTGTTGACCTTGGTCAGGTACTCCAATCTCGGACAAAACACTTATGAGCTGCATTCTTGTAAGACCCCTCTCAGAAATATTCAGTCGATTACCAAGAAACCCTAAAATGGCCTGTTCTAATGCACCGTAAAATTTATCAGGATGATCTTCACGTAATAGATTTCGGGCATTTTTCAAATGCTTCCGTGCCATTGGATGTGCTTTTCGGTTTCTAGCCCATGCAGTATCGGTTTCAATACGCCTGATTCGTCTGCTCATGATCGCTGTGACACCAAGTCCTATAACGGGAATGATGAGCAGTAGATAGAACCACTTCTGCTGATGAAGCGGAGATTGATTTGCAGAGATCCATTTTGAATCCCGTTTGATGATCGCGATGTCATCTACTGGAAATCCAGAGGCAGTAGACGCTGTCGCGACTGGTGTAGCTGAGGATCCAGTGACGGTGATCGGATCTAATTCAGACGTAAGCACGACATAATCTGAGTCAGAAGGATCAAAGTAAACAAATTCAATGTTGGGAATCTGAAACGTACCATTGGTGCGTGGAATTAAAAGCCAAGTGAATGTTTTTGCCCCCGCGATTAAATTTCCAGTCGTCATTTTTGAAACGTCAACTTCTGGATCGTAGATTTCAAAAATACCTGGGAAATCAGGCTCTGGAGTTTCAATTAATGCAATATTTCCTGTACCAGAAATGGTTAATGAGAGTTGCAGTGCTTCCCCGACATCTAATTCCGTTTGATTTAACTTGGTCTCAAGTGAGTATTGCCCAACTGCACCATTAAACCCATTTGGTGCATTGGCAGGAAGTGGCTTAGACAGGATATTGATTGGAGCAGAGGCGCGCTCAATCGTAGTATAGGGTGTTGAAAAAAATGGAGAAGAAAATGGATTTCCAGAGGGTGGACGCACCTCAGCAGCAATGCTTAGTGGGTCAATAGAAAGTTCCCCTGGTCGGGTAGGGAAAACGGCAACTCGTCGAATGGTAACGGTCTGATACTGAATTCCATTTTCAACCACAACCTGCACATTCTGGTTATCTGATAGGTCAAGTTCTTCGCGCCAAAAGCCTTCGGCATCCCACGAATCCGCTTGACGGCTATTACGCGGAGAAGTCCAAGGACGGAAATACAATGTATAATCTATGGTTACTTGCTCGTTGAGAAAGGCTTGTGGGCTACTTTGATTTGCACGAATGAAAATATCCTGCTCTGTGATTTCAGCGGGAGGGGCTACTGGGTCGGGATCATCAAATAGGCTGAATCCTCCGAATGGTGATCGTCTCCGAGATTGAGTCTGAGGCCTCTGAGACTGAGGTACAACAGTGATGATGATGGGCTCAGTAGTGAATGATTGTTCTCCAACGGTGATCTGCGTCTCTAAGATCTGAGCTTCGCCTTCGTTGTCTGGCCTATAATGCCATGTATAACTTACACTAGTAGAGACCTGGCCATTAATGATTGACATATTGGTTGAACGCGAGGGATTACCAGATATCAGAGTAAGCCCTTGAGCGTCAGGTGGGTTGGGTGTTTGAATATCAGACGCATCGGCATCGGAAATTTCAAGGGTATAGGACACGCTTTCCTCGGTGCCAATCGTAGAGGATGATATGCGTCCAGAGACACTTTGAGCAATACTAATGTGAGGGGTAAGGAGCAATCCAGCAACGAAGACTAGGCTGCGCATCATTTTCACCAATCTTTTGAAACCCGTCTAGGTCGCCCTTCAATTTTTTGGATCTGGCGAAGTAATTCTTCTTCTTCGTTTTCCAATGCTTCAAGGATTTGCTCGGCTTGTTCGCGGGTCAATGGGGTAGGGCGCTCGTCAGATGGCTGGGGAGCCTGCTCATCATTTTGATCTCCAGTTTGTTGCTCCTCGTCTTGGTTCTGAATCCTATCTTGTTGTTCATCGTTTTCAGATTCTTGCTCATCATTGCTTTGAGATTCCTGTTGTTCATCATTATCAGATTCGTGTTGGTTATCGTTTTCAGATTCTTGCTCATCATTGCTTTCAGAATCTTGCTGGTCATCGCCATCAGAATTGTCCTGTTGATTTTGTTGCTCTTGGAGTTGACGAGACACAAATTCAAAATTAAATTTTGCATCTTCATTATTAGGGTTTGCTAAAAGGGCAGCTTGATAATGAGCAAGAGCTTGTTCTAATTGTTGACTGTCATAAGCATTATTGCCCGCGTTAAATGCAGCGAGAGAGGAAGCATCATTGTTTGGCGCAGATAAAAGTGCTTCTCCAAAGGCTTGAGAAGCTTCCTCATAATTCTCTTGACGATGTAAAGAAAGCCCTAAGTTGTTCTGAAGACCATAGTATGTCTGGTCAGTTTCCGAAGGAGAATCAAGTGATGACAACCCTTGACGATAAGCCGATGCAGCTTCTTCATAGTCCTCTTGTTCCAAGTGGTTGTTTCCCGATCGTCCATGTTGATTGGGGCCTGTGCCGGGTATGAGTTGAATCGCTGTCAACACAACTCCAAAAATTGCTGTCAAAATTGTCATGATACAAATTCAGGTTTAGAAGATGGCTTTTTTCGACGAACTGAAATCACACCATCAAGACATAGTAAGAATAATGCGAGTGCTAAAGGCCATTGATATTTCAGGTCATAATCCTCAAATTCGTCCACCGCCATCGTTGATTGATCAAGTTGGTTTAATGCAGGAATCAACTGAGACAAAGAGCTTGATGTCCTGGCTACCTGAAAATATGCGCCGTCAGCACTCAGGGCTTTTAAGCCAGCTTCTTCTAATTTAGTAGACACGATTTGCCCCTGCAGATCTCGCTTATATCCAGTACGTTGGCCGCGATCGTTATACACTGGAATTGGGGTTCCGGTTACATCTCCTACACCCGCAGCATAGAGTCTAATGCCGGCCTCTCGTGCTTCATTGATCATATTTTCTAATCCCTCTACATGATTTTCTCCATCAGAGACGATGAGCAGTGCTTTTGATCTTGTCGCATTTGGGTCAATTCCAGCCGAAGGCACCTCAAAGGCTTGGATGGCCATACGGATGGCTGCTCCGAAATCTGTTCCTGGGGTGGGAAGTAGATCAGGATTCGCAACGTCAAGGAATAATCGCACTGCACTGTAATCTGTTGTTAACGGGCATTGAATAAATGCATCTCCAGCAAAAATAATAAGTCCTACGCGGTCGCCTTGGAGTTCACCGAGTAGTCGTTTTATTTCGTTACGTGCTCGGCCGAGCCGATTTGGTGCAACATCTTCGGCAAGCATTGACGCAGATACATCAAGTGCAATGACGAGGTCAATCCCCTCACGTTTCATCTCCCTGAGCTGAGTCCCTACCTGTGGACCTGCAAGCGCAACAGCCATCAGTGCGACCGCAATCGTCATGAGGAAAGACTTGTAGCGTCTTCGCCGTCCGCTCACACTTTGCGACAATCGCTGAGCGAGCGCTACATCTCCAAAGCGATTCTGCAGAATTCTACGTCTCCATGCAGCATAAAGACCTAGAAGAACGACTAGTGGGCTAGCCCAAAGTGCCCATAGGTATGATTCAAAAAGCCAATCCATCAGGGAAAACGGCGCAAATAAGTGGTTCTAAGTAAGATTTCAAGCAAGACAAGGATCAATCCAGGAAGCAAGAAACGATTGAAATGGTCTTCATAGCCTGTATAGATTCGGGTTTCAATTTCTGTTGTTTCAAGCTCCCCAATTGTTGCATAGATTTCGCGTAGGGCTTGTTCATTAGTCGCTCGAAAATATTGTCCATCGGTTTGATCAGTAATCGATCGGAGCATATCTTCATCAATCTCTACGGGGACCATTTGACGCTGGCGACCTCCAAAGGGGCTGTCAACATAAAACGGAGCCTCACCATATGTGCCGACACCAATTGCATAGATTCTAACACCTAACGTCGCAGCAACTTCTGAAGCAGTGACTGGGTCAATTTCGCCGCGATTATTTTGCCCGTCAGTGAGGAGTATGATCACCTTACTTTCTGCAACGGTATCTTTGAGTCGGTTCACGGCCGTCGCTAATGCCGTACCAATTGCTGTCCCATCTTGAATCGCTCCGACTTTAACTTCTGATAACATAGATTGAAGGAATTGATAGTCAAGGGTTAAGGGAGCTTGGGTATAAGCCTTTGCAGCAAACACGATCAGTCCAATTCGATCGGAGATTCGCCCATCAATAAAATCAGAGGCTACATCTCTGGCTGCTTCAAAGCGGTTGGGTTTGAAATCTTCGGCTCGCATACTTGTAGATGTATCTAATACTAAAATAATGTCTAACCCTTCGGCATACTGCTCCTGAGTCACGTCACGTGTCTGAGGGCGAGCGAGAGCTAGGATGCAAAGTGCGATTGCACATATTCGCAGCAGGGCTGGAAGCAGTGACACGTATACTCGTAACCCTCGAGAGGATTGATCAATCGCTTTGGTATTGCTGAAAGTGAGCCCCGGATAATGTCGCCTCCGAAACCACACAAATAGGCCATAGGCAGGAATTACCAATAGAAGATATAACCACTGTGGTTGGGAAAACTCCATTAGTATCAATCGGTCGGGGTGAGCTTTTCGCTGGCTTCACGCTGATCAAATTTTACTTCCACACGCCGAATTACAGTCATGGCATCTTCTATTGCATCACGCCCTTCGGGGATTGTCGGAGTAAAGTCAGCGAATTTAACCAAATCTGAGAGGGACAATATCTGATCAATTTTTTGAGGAATCCCAGAGGGAATTTTGTGCTGAATACTTGGATGGATCAAATCTAGAACTAGCTCCTGAGTAGTAGATTCCAAAGCAGGAATCCCTAGCCGATGGTCAATATAAGTACGCACGGCATCTGATAGTTCAACATAATATGCTTCAATTTGGGGCCGAGTTGTTAGTGGGGTGGTTTCCAGTGCGTGTAGGCGGGCAAGGGCAACCTCTGATGGAGGGGGACTAATGTTGGATTCTGTCTCAATCTCTGACTGTGTATCAGGTTGACGTTTCTTCCGAACGAAATACCAGATCAATAAGCCGATGATCACTGCTGCAATTCCAAGAAGAACATAGGGCCAGATCGGAGGTCCAAAATCTACAGGAGGGGCCATATCACGAATTCCCTCAGCATCCTGTGGGACAAGCGATGTAACATAAATGAACTGAGAATTGGTGGAAGCAATCACTGAAGCGTTATCAAACCCGATGAATAACGGTGACAGTCGTGCTGTATCCAAAGCAAAAGTCGTCACTTCATAGATAGCACTATCAATACGATTCACCGAATCAATCCTTTGTGTACCAGCGGATAAAAGCTCAATTGGAATGATGTCACCGAATGCAGAATCTGGGCTTGGAAAGGAAGGGATTTGATCAAATCCATGCAGGGCGACGACTGTCAGTGTGAATCGATCGCCAACGGAGACGGTATCTTGGGACAGATACGCATCAACGCGCTGGGCATCAGCGTCAATCGGAATGATGATATAAATGGCCATCAGGGAAAAGATGGCCAACTGAACAGACTTCATCATCAGGCAATTTGGGCGCGTGCACGGAAAAATTTAGCCAATGGGTCAACAAAGTCCTCTCCGCATGTAATTTCAACATGATCAACGCGGGCTCGACGTAGGAGCGTTTTCAATTCTTGATTGGATCGGGTAGAAGAATGAGTAAATTGATCTCTGACAGTGCGGCTGCCTGTGTCAATTAATTTAGATTGTTTTGTTTCTGGATCAAAGAGTGTGACGAGTCCTAAGGGGGGTAACGAAGTGTCTCTGGGATCCATGAGTTGAACTGCAACGGTGTCGTGTCGGCGGGAAACCATTCTGAGAGGGCGTTCAAAGCCCTCATCAAGAAAATCACTTACCAGTAGAACAATGGATCTACGGCGAATGACGCGGAGGATATGATCTAAGGCTGACTGCAACGAAGTGCCAGTGGATTGCGGTTGATGAGCGAATAAATCTCTGATGAGGCGAAGGACATGACGTCGCCCGCTTTTGGGAGGAACATATAATTCAACCTGATCAGAAAAAAGGATTAGCCCAACTTTATCGTTATTCTTGATTGCACTAAATCCTAAGAGGGCACATATTTCTGCAGAAATCTCTCGTTTGAATTTATCCTGACTGCCAAAGTCGCTTGATCCAGAGATGTCCACGACAAGTAGCAAGGTCTGTTCTCTTTCCTCCTCAAATATTTTAACGAAGGTCTCCCCAGTTCTGGCGGTCACATTCCAGTCAATGCTTCGAATGTCATCACCAAGTTGGTAAGGGCGTACTTCGGAAAATTCAATTCCACGACCCTTGAAGGCAGAGTTGTACTCTCCACCAAAGACATTATTAACCAGTCCTTTGGTGCGAATTTCAATTTGCCGAATTTTTGGAAAAAGCTCCCGAGGTATCATGTATGAGTGTAAAATTTGTATGGAACGATTTTGTATAATAAATGTTGAGTCGTAAATTCAAGAATCCTATTCGCCATTACTGAGTTCCATTGATCTAACCAACTACAATTAATCATGAAATCTTTTTCTTTATTCGTTGCGGCTATGATCTTAGCCGCATTTACATTTACGACGGATGATCCGTCATCGTGGTCTATTGATAATTCCCATTCAAGCATTTCGTTTAAGGTTCGCCATCTCGGTATTTCAAAAGTGCGTGGAGAGTTTTTAACCTATGATGCTGATATCACCATGGATGGTGACGATTTGAACACCCTTACCGTTAACGCAACCATTGAAACTGCAAGTGTTGATACGGGCAATGAACGTCGTGATGGTCATTTGCGGTCAGATGATTTCTTTGGATCTGAGGAATTTCCAGCCATGACGTTTGCGAGTACAGGTGTAACCAAGGTCGACGGAACGAATTTTCATCTTCAAGGTGATTTAACCATCAGGGATGTGACCCAATCGGTTGTCTTAGATGGAAATTTTTTAGGGACTGCTATGATGAGAGATACCGAGCGTGCAGGCTTTGAGGCGACCACCACCGTTAATCGAAAAGAATTTAATTTATCGTGGGATCAACTGACCGAGGCGGGAGGTGTCATTGTGGGGCATAATGTTGAGATCACCCTTGAATTGGAATTGATTAAAGACTAGGTCATCATGCGCGTAGGCATCATTATTTTTCCAGGTTCCAACTGCGACCATGATGCCTACCATTTAGCTAGGCATGTGTTTGATCTTGAAACGACCTTTATTTGGCATAAAGAAAAGCATTTGCCAGAGGTTGATTTACTGATAATTCCTGGAGGGTTTTCCTATGGGGATTATCTGCGATCTGGGGCCATTGCACGCTTTTCGGCTATTATGGCGGAGGTTGAGCGTTTTGCCGAGGAGGGGGGCTTAGTGCTTGGGATATGTAATGGGTTTCAGATTCTGTGCGAATGTGGTCTCTTGCCAGGGGTTTTACTTCGTAACTCTTCGGTTCGGTTTGCATGCAAATGGGTTCATTTAAGGGCTGATAATGTAGATATTCCGTTTACACGGTCCGTAGAGCTTGGGCAGATTATGCGACTTCCGATCGCCCATGGTGAAGGTAATTATTTCATTGAAGCGCCTGAGCTGGTAGAATTGGAGCGCAATGGACAGGTCGTCTTTAGATATACAACATCGGCTGGTGAAATGACTTCGGATGCCAACCCTAATGGATCTGCGAATAATATCGCGGGCATTGTTAATCGGCAGGGGAATGTGCTTGGGATGATGCCTCATCCTGAACGTGCGGCAGAGGAAATTTTAGGGGGTGTTGATGGGAGAATTATTTTTGAGAGCCTCATAAATTCAATATCTTGATGTTAATTGGACTGTCTACTCCGATCACGACTCTGCTATTGATTTCCATCGTACTGGTCAGCGGGTATACATTATTTGTGAATCAACAGTTGATTGATCGCTTAGCGTTTAGCCCAACACAGATTCCCAAAGAGCCTTATCGATACATTACTGCTGGGTTCGTGCATGTTTCTTTGCCTCACCTGTTGTTCAATGCGATCACATTATACTTTTTTGGGCCATTGTTAGAATTGGAATTAGGATCCACCAGATACTTCATTCTATATATGGGTGCTTTGTTATCATCACATGCGTTGACGTATTTTCTGAAGCGGGGCAATACATCATACAGTTGTGTAGGAGCAAGTGGGGCTATTAGCGGAGTTCTGTTTGCATTTGTACTATTTGCTCCGTTTCAGTTGATCTATATTTTCGCTGTCATCCCTATTCCTGCAATCTTATTTGCAGTTTTATTTGTGGTCGGAAGTATCTATGCGATGAGAACTGAGCGTTCCTTCGGAATTGCTCATGAGGCGCATTTAGGGGGTGCAGTTGGGGGATTGATATTGACGATTATCTTGGAACCCGATGTGTTTGCCTCGTTTATCGGTAAAATTTTCTAATCCATTTGGGCCATTATTGAATGAGAATGGAAATTCACTACTTTTGATGTCCAATTATGTTGTCATTCATAAGTTCTCATCCTATGGCTAAGACAATCAGAATGCCCTACCAAATGGCAGGCCTTTGCCACCGTATAATAAACTCAATAACGGGAAAACGCATTTGAATTCTGGATCAATAGTAAAGGCAAAAGTTCCTGATTACTCATTGGATCCAAGAGTCATTAGACAATTGTTAGCTAACCAACTAGATGATATTTGTGTCAAAGCGTGAAATACGTTTATGGGTCATAGCATGTCTATGTGTATTAACGATCTACTCTACCTTAACAATTGCTAGGGATTGGCTTCTACTGATTGAATCCTTCGGATGGGGGTTGATCCTTTTTGTATTGGTAAGTACATCGGTTCTCGTATTTGTAGTCACACAAGGGCTGAGATCATTACCCAAAGTCAAGGAGATCTTAGTATCTATCGTTACGGTTGTCATATACTGGTTGGTAATTTCTGAGATTGATCACCCAGAGGAGCGGGTTCATGTAATTATTTATGGGATCGTGGCATTCGTCATTCATGCAGCGTTGATAGAAAGATCAATCCATGGTAAGAAAATTCCTCTAATTAATCTTGTAGTTATTGGAGCGGTAGCTGTCATAGGGACCATTGACGAAATCATCCAAATAGGATTATCTGATCGGGTATTTGATATCCATGACATATGGTATGATATCCTAGCAGCTGTCTTAGCCGTCACATTTAATAGCTCCTTGAGATGGGCAAGAAGACCATCAACATAACCTCAAAAGCAATCTCAAGATCAGTTCAGATAGGTGTAAAACTCACCTTCAATCAATACTGAATTGGGTTGTCAGCTATTGAAAATGCTGTCAACTGTGCAGTCTGCAAGACAGTTGTGAGAGGAAGTATTGTGAACTCAGAAAGTATTTATTGAACCTAATTGCTTGGCAGTAGCAATGAAATTTTAAGATGGGGGAATCTGTTGTAATGTATTTGTGTCACTGTATTTTGATGGGCACTTCATCAGGATATGTTCAGCCACAAAAATCTCTCCATCCAAGTATCCTTCCACGACTAATTTTTCAGCATTCTCAAAGCTGGCTGGTTTTGTATCGTGATAATAAACCTTACGAATTGTTCCTTGCTCATCTTTCATGTGAAACATAAAAAGGTTATCATCAGGATTGTAATGGGCAGTTTCAGGTTGGACCCAATAGCCAACAACATGAGCATATGAGCCTGAGGCTTCGGCTTCGGAAAAGTGCATATAGCCGCTAACTCTTTCTCCAAAATTGAAAAGGAGCAGAGAAGTGAACCCTGCTAGGGCAATCAAGCTAAAGATCGTTCGAGGTTTGCGCATGAAATGGATGGCAATTAGTCAGAAGTTTTATCGTTACGAATCAGGTTTTGAACAGAGGATTCCAATCGTTCTACTTTACGATCGGTTAAGAAGATAAAGACGACGATTCCTATCCAAATTATTAGAACGACGGCAAGAACAACCATCAGCTTATCGTTATTAAGCATTAACGATTCAAACCCAGCATTTTGGATCAGTAAAGGCATTTAGGAAAATAGGATTATCGTATATAGTTGCAAAAGAAAAAGCTACAGGTTGATAGAATCTGAATAAAGAATTAGCATCAAGCCATGTCAATGACCTAAACGAGAATTTCTATATAGATTATGGTCACGAAAAAGTCAGTTGTACAGATCAGTTTATCAGTGTAGTGATTAACTTAGAAATCATTAAAGTGTTCCTGTAAGAACCAAATACGTGTGCAAAACCGAAAGAGAGGATACAGGATATGTATAGAAAAATCAAATATTTGTAAAATACTCTGCAAATGGGTATTTTGATCTTAATTAAATTTCTTACAAAATTAGGATACAGCTAGAACCTGCTATGGATAATAATAAATCGTTAACAATGCCTGAACCATACGGGCTTTTCATTGTGGACAACAGCATTGAAGGATGGGACGGACAGAGTTATCTCAATCAATGGTGTGATCTTGCACAATCATTTGATATTGCAACAGGTTACTTTGAGATTGGATCATTGATTGCCCTTGATGGCCAGTGGCAAAAACTCAAAAAGATTCGGATTCTCATGGGATCAGAAACCACTGACCGAACTAAGAAATTGATTCTGGAAGGTGTAGAAAAACGTGCAACCGACGAATTGGAGGGAAGATTGGAAGCAGAAAAAATCAAGAATCCATTCTTAAATGGTGTACAGGGAATCTTAGAAGCGTTAAGTACGGGTAGGATTGAGTGTCGGATCTATAACAAGGAAAAATTTCATGCTAAGGCATATATCACTCATCCAAGTCCCAAAGTCATTCGCGCACATGCTTTGGTGGGTTCAAGTAATTTTACTCGGCCTGGGTTAACCGAAAATATTGAACTGAATGTTCAAATTGAACAATATGAAGAAGTAAAACAACTTCAAGAGTGGTTTGAAAAATATTGGGAGCAAGCGGTTGAGGTGACTGGTACAGTTGTCAAGTTGGTTGAACGTCACACCTACGAATACAAGCCCTTTGATGTTTATGCAAAAGCGTTACAGGAATTTTTTCGGGGCCATGAGTTGACAGCATCCGAATGGGATGAAACCAAGTCCCACATATTCAAAATTTTAGATCAGTATCAGAAAGAAGCTTACTCTGCACTCATGAAAATTGGCAGTCGTCATGGGGGAGCATTTCTTTGTGATGCAGTTGGGCTGGGCAAGACATTTGTTGGCTTGATGCTTATTGAGCGTTTAACTGTTCACGAAAACAAACGCGTCGTATTGTTTGCTCCGAAGGCAGTGAAAGATGCCGTATGGGTACCTGCGTTAAAGAAATATCTCAGTCATATCGGAGGAATTAGCGGGAGTGAGGATTTTAGTAATCTTGCGATATTTAGCCATACAGATTTGAGCCGCAAAGGTGATTTTCCGCAACGCTTTGAACGCTTGTCTGAATTAGCAGATGCGGTGATCATTGACGAAGCACATTATTTTCGGAATCCAGGTAGTAGAGGTGATGAAGACACTGAAAAAAATCCTTCACGATACTACAAGTTGTTTGACTTAATAGACAGATCTAAACGCAAAAAGATTGTTTATATGCTTACTGCGACGCCAATCAATAATGGTATTGTTGATTTCCGACATATGATTGAGTTGTTTTCTGGGCAAGATCATAGTTATTTCTCAAACACCTTAGGAATCAATAATTTGAAATATCATTTCAGTAGGATGGAGAACGAATTGCGTACTCGAGTTGAACAAGAAATGGTTGATGTTGCGGAGCATTTGACTGAGGCTCAGGAAATCCTTTCTGGACAGGAAATTTTTAGACAGCTGGTCGTTCAGCGCAGTAGAGCGTATGCTCAAGAAAGTCAAAAGAGGCAGTATGGTGATGCGGCAATGTTTCCAAAAAGGCATAGGCCAAAAGTTGCTAAATACTCTATCCGTAAAACCTATGGGAGAATGCTGGATATTCTTGATGAAGCCTTTGCAAAGAAAAATCCTTTGTTTACTCTTCCAATGTACTATCCACTTTTTTGGTATATTGGCCCTGATAAAGAGATTGATCCATTTGACGAAAACCGCCAGAAGCAGGTCGTAAGCTTGATTCGCACAAATTTTCTCAAAAGGTTTGAGAGTTCTGTAGTTGCATTTGAAATTTCATGTTACCGTCTACTACAGAAGCTGTTAGCATTTTTGAAAATCCATTGTGAAAGTGAACTGCATAAGTTAACTCTCAATACTTGGCAAATCGAAAATAGCGAAGTTCTCGGATATGGTAACAGACGTCAAATGGAAATATGGCATGATCACTCCGAGATGGAGGAAGATGAAGATATTATTCCTCAAGAAATACTTGCAAAAGTTGAGCAACTCAATAGGAATGAGTATGATGTTGACGGCATGATAGAAGAAACCTTTTCTGACCTGAAACAGATCATACGGTTTCTTGAAGAGGCTCGAAAATTTCAACCAAAACACGATGATAAGCTTCAGAAGCTGATTCGGTTGCTTAGGTCAAAGGGGTTAGAGGGGCAGAAGGTTCTCATTTTTACTGAGTTTGCAGACACTGCGCGATACCTGAAAAGTCAACTTAGTCAATCTGGAATTACTGGGGTTGGGCAGGTAGACAGTGGTACCAAGAAAAATCGGGCAGATATTATCAATCAGTTTTCTCCTTATTATAATGGTTTAAGTAAATCAGAACTACTAAATCAAGGTTTAGAAGAAATACGCGTTCTGATTTCAACTGATGTTTTATCAGAGGGATTAAACCTTCAGGATGCTTCCCGCCTCATTAACTATGACATACACTGGAACCCTGTTCGCTTGATGCAACGGATCGGTCGGGTAGACAGAAGAATGGATCCCGAAATTGAAGAGCGGTTAACTCACGATCGTCCAGATACTGCAACATCTCGGGGAAATGTAATGTTCTGGAATTTTTTACCTCCCCATGAGCTAAACCAAATTCTATCTTTATATAAAACGGTGACGAAAAAGACTTTGATCATTTCGGAAACATTGGGAATTGAAGGTGGCACACTACTCCGTCCTGAGGACAAATACAAAGATTTAAAGATTTGGAATGATTTTGATTCAAAGTATAGGGGCACAATGTCATCCATTGAGGAAATGCATTTGGAGTATCAAAAATTACTTCAATCAGATCCAGAACTTGAGGATAGATTAAGCCATTTTCCGGGGTCGGTATTCAGTGGAAAGAAGCAAGTAGCACTGTTTGGAGAGGCAGTCTTTTTCTGTTATAGACTTCCAGCATTAGATATAAAAGAAGGCAAGTTTACACAAGAGTCGGGAATTACCCGATGGTACCTCTATGATTTAGATCGTGAATCAATCCTTGATAAACCAGAAGAAATAATTGAGAGGATTCGCTCCAAAGTAAATACTCCCCGAAAATGCATAATTGAACAAAAGACATTAATTGAAATTCGTGCAAAGATAGAAAATCATATCAAGAATACTTATCTCAAAAAGGTTGATGCTCCGATTGGTGTTTGAAGTAGAATTGGCCTGTTGGATGGAATTAAATTAATCTTAATCCAATGAATCAGAATAACTATACCCGACTTGTAAATATCCAGGATTTTGAACAGCTCATAGCGTATTTGCATGATGAAATGGACTGGCCAGTAAGACCAGAAAATATTGAGGACATTTTTTTTGAATATTCTTCCGAGGATTTAGGACTTGATTCTAAGAACGCTGCCAAAATCCAGTCAATCAAACGTATGAGACCTCTTCATGTGAATCAGCCTTGGGGAATTATTTTTGTTGAGTTTGATCCTAAACGATTACCAATCATTGCACTTAGGAGAATACTGAACCACTTTCTTGAGAAACAGAACAGAACTATCGGTACGGATGATCGAAAATGGAAAATGGAAGATTTACTATTTATTTCAAATTATGGAATATCTGGACAGCGACATATTACATTTGCACATTTCACTGCTCAGAATAAAAGGGCATCAAAATTGAAGGTCATTGACTGGGATGAGCGAAATACTCAACTGCATCTAAAGCATGTTCATCAGCAGTTGACACAATACTTAGCATGGCCTTCGGACTCAGATCATGATACTTGGCGTAAACAGTGGAGAAAAGCATTCACAACTAATTATGAACATGCTATTCGTACTTCCAAAGAGCTTTCTGAAAGGTTAGCTGAGCTGGCAAGAAGAATTCGCGAACGAATCATTTCAGCATTGGAGATAGAAACTGAATCTGGTGATATCACCCGCCTGATGAAGAGTTTTCAGGAGACATTAGTTCATAATCTTGATAATCAACAGTTTGCAGATATGGTTGCTCAAACCATCACTTATGGATTATTGTCGGCTCGTATAACAAGCAGGGAAGATAGCTCAGCCTTGGAATTAACAAACAGCTTGCGGACGAATCCTCTTCTCCACGAGTTGATGATGCTATTTATGAATCTTGATGAGACTGGACATGAGCTAGACTTTGATGAGTTGGGAGTGAGTGAAGTTCAGGATTTTTTGAGTAATACAGATATGGAACCAGTGATTCGAGACTTTGGAGACAAAAACCCTCGTGAGGATCCAGTGATCCATTTTTATGAAAATTTTCTGGCACAATATGATAAGGAGCAAAAGGTCAAACGGGGTGTTTTTTATACTCCTCTTCCCGTGGTTAAGTATATTGTTGAGTCAATTGATGTTCTATTACGGAAAAAATTTGGTTTGGAGGATGGATTAGCAGATACAAGTTCTTGGGGAGATGTGTCACTGCGAAATAAGGATGTAATCATTCCAGATGGAGTTACACCTGAAACTCATTTTGTGCAAATTCTTGATCCTGCCACTGGCACAGGGACATTTTTGGTAGAGGTAATTGATCGTATACATAAAACTTTACAAGAAAAATATAAAAAATCCAAATTTTTTAGGGGGGGGGGGATTTATTTCTGTATGGAGCAACTATGTATCGAAACACTTGCTACCAAGGTTATATGGGTATGAGCTCCTCATGGCTCCGTATGTGATTGCTCACTTCAAAATCAGTCTTAAACTTTATGAAACTGAATATAATTTTGAGAGCAATCAGCGCGCCCGAATATATCTTACAAATGCTTTAGAACCAGCAAAGGACACCAAACAGCTACCTTTCCAGTATGCTCTTAGGGCAGGCGAAAAAATAACCTTACTTATTTTATATTTCATTTATCTTCAAA
>JAPOTS010000122.1 GCA_026709065.1 Bacteroidota bacterium | reverse complement strand
TTTGGATGACAGGTCCTCTTCGGTCTATGTCGGAAACTTTATGAGCGTTCGGTAACCCAGCGATGCAGTTAAGTATACAATAGTGGACGTAACAAGGATCTACCCAGAGTCATCATTAAAATTGACCCTGAAGGAGACTTGTCTCATCTACAGAAGATCGGCGAGGAAGTGCATTCCGTGCTTCATTTTCAACCAGCATGCTTTGTGATTCTTCATATGTGCGTAAAAAGTATGTAGATCCCAACAATAAAGAGGCGGGTATCTTGATGGGCACCCGCGGGGTTGTTTCAACAAGATTTGAAACAACCCCCAACTCTATCTGCCCATCAGAGGAGATCTGATTTGAATCCACCAATAGTTGAGAAAGGCCTGATGTTCTCAACATGGTAGGACGAACTCATCCGATCATTTTCGGAAGCCTTCCAGCGTTACCACAGAAAGAAAGCAGACCGAATCTACGAATCGGTATACTTCCGAAATGCAACCGAGGTGTTGTGGCCACCAAATCCGAAGGCGTTAGATACGGCTATATTGATGGGTCGTTTTCGGGGTTGATTGAAGGTGTAATTCAAATCACACTCTGCGTCAGGATGGACAAAATTTATGGTAGGTGGAACGATATCGTTACATATTGCTTTGATGGTAGCAATTGCCTCAACCGCACCTGCCGCGCCTAACAAATGGCCCGTCATACTCTTTGTTGAGGAAAGACTCATTTTGTAGGAATGTTGCCCAAAAACTTCCTTAACTGATTTTGTTTCTGCAATATCTCCAAGCGGGGTAGAAGTCCCATGCATGTTGAGGTAATCTACATCCTCTGGCAAGATCTTAGCATCAGATAACATATTTTTCATAGCGAGGGTAGCCCCTTTTCCATCGGGGTCGGGGGCTGTGATATGATGGGCATCTCCACTCATTCCGATTCCAATTAGTTCTGCATAGATGCGGGCTCCACGCTTCTTGGCATGTTCTAATGTTTCCAAAATCAGAATTCCTGCCCCCTCTCCTAATACAAACCCATCACGGGTTTTGTCAAACGGGCGACTAGCAGTTACTGGTTGGTCATTGCGGGTAGATAAAGCCCGAAGTGCGTTGAAGCCACCAATTCCTACTTCACTGACGGCAGCCTCGGCTCCACCACATAATGCCACATCAATCATTCCACGTTGCAACATCATGAATCCATCACTGATGTTGTTGTTTCCCGTAGCGCATGCACTGACAGCACAGTAATTTGGACCTCGGAACTGATAGTGAATTGAGATGTGACCGCTGACGATATCTGGGATCAATTTTGGAATAAAGAAGGGAGAAATGCGACGCGGTCCCTTATCAATGTAAGCGGCTGTCTGTTCTAAAAAAACCTGTATTCCTCCAATTCCGCTCCCGACTATCACCGCTACACGATCTCGCTGCTCTTGTGACATCTTTTCGGGGTCAAGCCCTGAGTCAGTCACAGCCTGGATTGCTGCAACTAGCCCAAATTGGGCAAATGGATCCATTTTTCGCATGTCACGACGATCCATGAAGTCAAGAGGGTCAAACCCCTTGAGTTCACATGCAAATTTCGTAGCAAAATGCTCTGTATCAAAATAGGTGATCGGCGCAGCACCACTTTGCCCGCCTAATAAATTCTCCCAAAATTCAGTGGGTGAATTTCCAATGGGGGTCAATGCCCCCATTCCAGTGACAACAACGCGGCGCGGCTTACTTAGATATGCCATGCCCAAGTCTTAATGGAGAAAATTATCCGGTTTTCTCTGTGAGATAATCTATTGCATTTCCAACAGTAGCAATGGTTTCAGCATCCTCATCTGGGATGCTGATTTCAAACTCCTTCTCAAACTCCATGATTAACTCAACGGTGTCAAGAGAATCTGCACCTAAATCATCGGTGAAAGAAGCTTCAGGAGAAATTGAATCCTCTGAAACCCCCAATTTATCTACCACGATTGCCTTGACCTTATCTGCAAGTATTGACATGATTAATGTATGATGAATGCTAATTTATTTAACCGCAATGAAAGATTGCGGACATGAAACAACTAATTTACGGCAAATAACCCAATTTGAACAAAAACAAAGATCTGCAGTAAAAGAAATGATTAAACCCGAATAAAGATAAATCTGTTCTATTTCCATTAAAGCATCTTTAAAAATCCCTCTTGATCAGACATAAATCTTTAGGGAAAAGTGTCCCAATGTATACTATGCGTTTTTTATCATTTTTGCGATAGCTTTCAATTAAACGTAGTTAATGGCTTATTTTTTTACATCTGAATCTGTTTCTGAAGGTCATCCAGATAAAGTTTGTGATCAGATTTCGGATGCGATTTTGGATGAATATCTCCGTCATGACCCAGAAAGTCGGGTTGCAGTTGAAACCTTAGTGACTTCAAATCATGTTGTTTTAGCAGGAGAAACTCGCTCAAGTGCTCCGATAGACAAGACCGAGCTTGAAAGGATTGTTCGAAAGGTCATTCACGAAATCGGATACACACATAAGGATCTTGATTTCTGTTGGGATACTGTTGAGATTATTGATCTAATTCACGGACAAAGCCCAGATATTTATGTGGGAGTTGACAAAGATGAGCTCGGGGCTGGTGATCAGGGCATGATGTTTGGATTTGCCTGTAGAGAATTTGAAGGTATTCAAGATGGTATTGAGACCCTCATGCCAATGCCTTTGATTTATGCACACAGGCTTGTTCAAGAATTGGCCAATATCCGCAAAAATGAAGACATTATGCCTTATCTGCGACCAGATTCAAAAAGTCAGGTTACGATTGAATATGATTCTACAGGAAGAATCCCGAAACGCGTTGATACAATTATCATTGCCACACAGCATGACAAAGGTGTTGATCGTCAGCAGATAAAAAAAGATATTGAAACCCATTTACTCGGGCGTATTATTGATCCAAGCCTGATTGATGATCAAACTCAACTCGTTGTCAATCGGGCTGGTCCCTTTGTGCTCGGCGGTCCTCATGCAGATGCTGGCTTGACTGGTCGGAAAATTATCGTTGATACCTACGGAGGACGGGGTGCACATGGTGGAGGAGCTTTTAGTGGCAAGGATCCTTCAAAAGTAGATCGCTCCGCTGCATATACTGCGCGCTATGTTGCAAAAAATCTTGTTGCAGCCAAACTCGCCGATATGGTGGAAATCCAAATTTCTTACGCGATTGCAGAGCCTGAACCAGTGTCTATCTTTGTAGACTCTTCTGGGACCGTAAGAAAAGGGTTATCCGACTTTGACCTTACGCAGATTGTTAAGGATACGTTTGATCTCCGCCCAACGGGTATCATTGAACGGCTAGATTTGAAACGCCCAATCTATCAACAAACCGCTGCTTATGGTCATTTTGGAAGATCTTGTTTTCCATGGGAGCGTGCAGATGCCGTGGATGAGTTAGTTAGGGTTGCAAACTAAAATTAGACTGTTTAATTGACGGTAATTATTAAATCTATGTGAGCGCACGATGCGTAAATCATCAGAGGAATTAGGGGCTAATCAATTGACAGGAGCACATTGCTGACTAGTAAGGGAATTATATAGTGATGCCGAATTGGATCTTGCAACCTATCTAATATCAAATATTTGATATATGTCCATTATCCCCCTGTATATTGTAGGCGTTGTGAAGTTGTGATGATTTATAAGTAAGCAGGGGATGAAAAATTAAAGTCGTTTGAACTTTTCTTTTTTTCTTGAGACATCCCTGTATTAAAACGGCTTCTTATCAGTTAAAGCGGTTTTACATCATTAGTTAGGGTACCTCCCTGGGAGCAACCAAGCGCCCCCTGTGCCTTTGAGCACCCGGGGGGGATCTGTGCCCCAGGGAGTGCCGTTGATAACGTCCAGTAGAGAGTCAGTGCCTTTGAGCACCAATACAGGGGGGAGAACGGTACTACAGTAAAAAAAGTTAAATTAAAAGAAATCTCTTGGAGATACAGAATCTAACCAACCATAATATAGATAGTTTCCGTTACTTAAAGTGATGAGATGAATATATTTTCAAAACTCCAACTCCTTCCCCCTAAATCTGTGCCGCTTTAGGAACAAACCAATCACTTATGATCAATGTTTTATATATCCTACTTTTCGGGCCTTCATTATCTTTGCAGTTATTGATTCATTACTCAGATTGCCCACAACTGTTATGTGCATTTGATCAAATGAATAAAGTTCAATCTCTTCGGCTTAGGGTTGGTTCAACATTTTTGCCGCGTTACTTAGATCTTTGACACATTATTTTTCCACAAAACCTAAGAGCACATGCTGAGTAAATCCCAACATTGGATCATCTAAATACCATTGAAATCAAATCAATTGCGTGAACGCTAACTAATTGAAGAAGCCAAGTTAGGCTAAGCCTAATTTTTTGAAGTAAATCTTATTACGAATCTCAGCATCCTGTAAAATTTTCTCCCATTTAATGACTTGAATTAGAAGACTGTTGTTGTCATACCATCGATACCAACCCAAGTTGTCGGGTAGATCTCGAAAATCTTTGATATAGCGGAGCCATTCCTGAACTTTGGGAGTAATATCACAAACAACAAAACCGTAGGCGGGAGTATGGTTTGTAACCTCAATAGGTCGCCCATCGGGTGTCTTGAATTTACCTGCCCTGATATCATTTACATAACGTACAATTTTCGTAACTGGGTCTTCTCGCGATGAAGGATTTGCAAAAGCATCTTCTTGAGGTCGCTTGAATTCAAAAATGGTGATCGGATTGCTTTTAACATTATCACCTCTAAACATGTGAGCCCGATTAAAAGCCAAAATATCAGGGCTTAATTGATTTCCAGCACCAAGTGGTTTATCGGATGCAACATAGCTAGTAAAATTGAGACGCTCATCAATCAGCCATAAATTATGATCTTCGTAAGAAATAGAATCCGTATCTCCTTTTCGCCGAAAAATGATATCATGAAGAACTCGTTCATAAGAATAATGTCCATTATCTGTTAAACCGAGGTTTTTCTTGAATAGATCAAGAATGATTTTACGAAATACAACGTACTCGGCGAGTTTCTCCTTACTAGAATCAGAAATATCATTAACGATGTCTGTTAAATCGTGATCTGTTGAGTTAAAATCAACATCTGACATCATTTTCTTTACTCGAGTCTTAAGATCCAATTCTCTTTGAAAACCTACATTGCGAAGATGCACTTCCATTTGCTCTTCAGTAGGTCTGTAGGGCAACTTAGATAGATCAGCATTGGCAAAAGTTCGTTTATGCCATGGAGCCTGATGGTCAACATAATCTTGAAAGGTTTTTATGTTTTGATCTTCACGAGTCGTGATGTCGGACCCAAGAGCACTCTTAACAATCTGGGAAACCTTTTCTTCAATTTGTAAACGCCCAATTGGATTTTCTATATCAGGGTGTTTCTTGAATCTAAATCCTCCTCGCTCCACCGATACATTTTCATCAAGATAATCACTACATACATATGCCTTGATGATGTATTTTCGAAGTTCGCCTTGGCCACTGTCTTCGTCAAAGGCATCTTGAAATTCTGGAATATGGTCAGATAGTTGCGTACGTAATACTTCACGCTTGTGAGCAACAAGGCTAATACGATTTGTCCAGTTTCTAGGGGTATAAAGCTTATAGATGTATACTGAAAAATCATAATGCTTTTGATCACCAGTGTTCGTTGTTAATGAAAACGTAGAATTGTCAGGTTCTAGTCTCTCCAAGAAATTCCCTATCTGATTATCTAAAAAATCATTCAGGCAAATGGATTGATGATGTCCTTGAGTCACACTTGAGTCCTCACAAAGGATAATTTTGGGGAATCTTTCTTGATGGGAAAGAAAAAACGGAAGAATGCGCTGAAGCAGAACCTTTGCTATAGTATCAAGCTTTTTGTCGGGGAAGGAACCACTACGTAGATGACGGATAGTTACGGTTGTTCCTGTTTTCTTTATCTCACTTGGACCATGTTCTGGGTTGTGTATAATATCGTGATCTTCTCCCATGTGAAATTTTTGAAAGAAAAACTGATGTTCACTTTCATATACACTATGGACTGAAAATTTTTTGAAATGTTTCAAACACACAAAACGGCCAAATCCTTTACCTCCCCGCTGGATCTTAAGGTCTGTGTAAAGGGTGTCAAATGATTGAAGATGCTCCCGATTAAATCCAATACCATTATCCTCAACTTCAAACCCGACCACATCAGGTAGAGCTTGGTCTATACTGATTTGATCGCTACGCAGTACTCGTATGGTAACACAACCGTCACGGTGGCCAGCTTCTTCAATGGACTCTACGGCGTTCACAGCCAACTCAACAAGTGCAGAATAAGGTTCAGTTTTGCCTACAATATTCTGAACGGCTCGTCCGATATTAATTCTACTCATAAAGGGCAATCATGTACTTTATGTTGTGCTTAATGGTTACGCACTTCTTTCATATCTGATCACAGAAAAATAGCCAATGTCTCTATCAATCACTACCTACGATGATCGAGAATTCTCTATGTATTAATATTCTACTGGGTAACCATGAACGGAATAGTAGCCATCGTCGTTTCCCAGACCATCACAAGAATCCCCCTTTATCAGTCACATTAATAAATCCAATCGTGAATTGATCTAAACTGATGTCCAATTCAGAAACTATCATAGGAGCACGAACAACATCTTTGTCATCTGTATATTCATAGACTCCCCACAGTCCATCTCCTTCTTCTCTACCGGATTCTTTAGCTTCATGAGAGGATAAAATAAACATCCAACCGTATTGAGACAGCTCAACGAAGGTGCTGTATTCACCTGCAGCAATATTGACACCTCCTATTATGAGCGCAGTTTCAGTGTGGAGTCGCATAGACTTGTTCGCACCTGCACGCCAAACAGGGGCTGGACCAGTGACCATTTGACTATATTCATCGCCCGAATCGAAAATCTCTGTGCGACCACGCAAAATTGGGCGGCTGTAGTCAACAATAATCCAGTCTTCACCAATCTGGGTGGAAGCTTCTCCGCGAGGAGATGATGCCCGTTGAGCATGGGCATGATCAGTCAACAGAAATAGACAAACAACGACAAAAGTCAATGAAATAAAACGATGCATCAAAAGAAAGGAAAAATGAAAACAAGTAAACGATCTGTTTGATCTCTGGTTTCTTTTGAGAATTATATACCTGAGTGCCAGAAGTGATTGGCGGCATAACGATTGAGTGCCTGAACACACCTATCGTTTCATCCCCCGATTGTACTTAGTGTCTGTCCGAGTGTGCCACGTAAATATAATTGGAGGTAAGCAAATGACTTAGCAACATTTATTGAAACTATATAAGGGATGGAGTTAGGGCCTCCACAACCGCTGTACATGCGGGGGTTGTAAACCATCTACAGCTGCGACATTAAAGAGGTGTCGTGGTGAGCGTGCTGGGAAAAGGTAGGGTTAGAAACCTAGCAGGTATGAATCAAAGAGTCGAACGAAAGTGAACCATTGATGACGTGTCGAAAGCACTTAGATGAGAGTTAAAACCGAGGTAGTTGGACAATCTCGGGACGAGGTTGGCGGGAGCCTGGTCAAATGGGCTCCGGCATATAGATGGCGGTACTTTGATTTGGGCCCTTATATGGAACGTGGGAACCTGTCGGGAGAATGCAAAGGGAGCGTATCAAGCGGGCAGTACCCGTGAGAGATTGAGTACCAATGAATCCCATAGGGGCGGACCAGACCGTAGTAGTGAAGAAGTTTCTGTAATGGAAATGGAGCAAAGGAGGTGAACCATGCAGCATTATGTAAGGAAGCAGCGAAAGGGAGGACTTCCGAGCAGAACGCAAAGCCGTTTCCCGTGACCAAACGCCAAGTTTGGTATGCGTGGGAGCAAGTAAAAGCGAATCAAGGCGGGGCAGGAATAGATGGGTAGTCCATTGCCGAATTTGAGGAAGAACTTGGAGATAATCTCTACAAGATTTAGAATCGGATGGCATCGGGCAGTTATCATCCACAGCCGGTATGTCGAGTTGAAATTCCAAACCAGATGGTGGTATCCGTCCACTGGAAGTTCCAACGGTGGCGGATCGATTGGCACAGATGGTGGTCAAGCAGAAGCTGGAAGCAGAGATGGACGAAGCGTTTCATCCATATTCCTATGGATACCGACCGGGCAAATCAGCACATGATGCACTAGATCAGGCACGTAGAAGTTGTTGGCAGAGGGCATGGGTGTTAGACATGGATATCAAAGCTTACTTTGATACGATAGATCATGAGCTACTGATGAAAGCGGTCAAGCGACACACAGGTCAAAAGTGGACACTCTTGTACATAGAGCGTGCTTAAGGTCTCAGTGATCCATCCAGACGGATCCGAAGAACCAAGAGATGTAGGCACTCCACAGGGTGGATAATTAGTCCACTATTGGCGAATCCATTTTTGCATTATGCGTTTGACAAATGGATGATATACATTATCCTGACATTACATTTGAACGCTATGCAGACGATATCGTATGCCACTGCATAAGCGAGGGACAAGCGCACGATCTTTGGCAGGAGTTGAAAGATCGTTTCACGGCTTGTAACTTAACCCTAAACCCGGATAAAACAGGATTGTATACTGCAAGCAAACGGGTCGAGATGGCACGTATCCAGATATTTCGTTTGATTTTTTGGGTTATACATTTAAGCCAAGAATGACCAGAGATAATGGGGCAGAATCTTTCTGGGGTTTAATCCTGCGGTGAGTCGAAAAGCGGCGAAAGCTATACGTGAGACTATTCGAGGTTGGGGGCTGGCTCGTTTGAGTTCGAACTCAATGGAGCATATCGCGAGTTTAATAGATGCCACGGTACGCGGTTGGATAGACTATTATGGCGCATTCTTTAGATCCAAGTTGAAGCAGCTCTTAATGAGCATAAAAATACATCTGATTCGATGGATGATGAGAAAGTATAAGCGGTATAGAGGACATTGGAGAAGTATGCACGCCAAAATTCAGGGTTATTTGTGCACTGGGACCTCCTTTATGGTCCCCCTTTATTTAATTCCAAACGGCTGTATGGTAAGAGCCGTGTGAGTTGAGAGGCTCGCGCACGGTTCTGTGAGAGCCGAAGGGTGAGATTCCCCTCGGCTACTTGACAAAAGATTTAAAAAGTCTGAAGCGTCTAATCTGTAAGGGTTTTTCGCTTAGCTGCTTAGATTTCAGCTCTCACGAAAAAATTCCCGAATAAATTCGTCAGCTTATAGAGGCGGCCTTGGAGGACAATTACTAAGTGCTTCACGACATTGTAGGCTAAAATAATGAATCATTGACTGCTCTCTGAGAGTAAAACAGTTGCAGTTATGTAATGATTCACATATAACTTCCAAACAACAACATGCGAGTGGAATAACCAAATAAACACATCTATCATGACACGATATGGCATGGTTGGGTTACTCATGTTTTTTTGCACAGTGACGGCGATCGCTCAGGATCAATCTGTTGCATATCAAGCTCTCCCCGCAGCCTCCCAGTTAATGGTTGTTTCAGAAAATGATTGGACTTCCTATGAGACAATTGATATATCAGATGGACGCATTGATAAGCAGTTGGGGATTCTTCGCGCAGCCTATAATCTTAATCCAGATATCGTCCCTGATGCGACACCTGAAGCAACTGCACGTAAGTGGCTTGAAGTTGATGGGCACAAATTTGGGATTCATCTGACCGAAACATTGGAGCTGGTTCGCGAAACTGAAACGGTCGGAGCAAGTCATCTAACTTTTCAACAAACGCTATCGGGTGTCAGAGTATTCGGAAGCTACATGCATGTGAATATAGGTAGATCAGGCCTACCCGTAATGGCTACGAGCACTTACATGCCCCATATTGAACAAGTTGATACATTTCAACCCATTCCAGCTATACATGCTAGTCAAGCCGAAATCATTGCTCAGCAAGCCGTCTCTGATCAATCTGCTTCCTCTATGCCCGCTGAACTCTTTGTGCTTCCAAATCAGTCGCCTCGACTGATTTGGAAAGTCATCGCCTGGCCAGATTCAATTGCTGCAGAGTGGGAGGTTCTGATAGATGCGAATACGGGAGCATTGATTCAACTCATGGATCAACGCATATTTTTACGCTCAGATCCAAAATCCAAAGCTGAAGGACAAGGAAGGATCTGGTTATATGACCCATTGACTGCATCTGGAGAATCATATGGAGGCGCATTCACTGACAACAATGATCGAGACAATTCGGCCCTTAGTAATCAGCTCATAGATGTGACACTTCATGACATCACTCAAGATAGCAATAATATGTATCGACTTAGTGGACCTCGGGTGAGAATTGCTGGTAGCAATCCTCCTGCAGAGCGGGATCCAAATCAATTTAAATATACACGAGATGATCCGCGTTTTGAAGCTGTTATGATCTACTACTATATCACCGAGAGTCAACGTTACGTTGAAAGCCTAAACACTGGTAGTCCTCCCCCCAACCGAAGGCTCACGGCCGATCCTCATATCAATGCTGCTGATAATTCTTTTTTTAGACCAGCCAATTATTTCCTTGGCTTTGGTGACGGTGGGGTAGATGACGGAGAAGATGCAGGAGTCATCTTGCATGAGTTTGGTCATGTGCTCATGTATGATCGCTTTGGGTATTTTGGAATTTTCCATGAAGAAAAAGTGCTTAGTGAAGGATTCGCAGACTATTGGGCAGTATCATATCGCAGACATTTGATGGAGAGTGACCAGGTTCCAGAAGGTGATTGGAGAGTCGTTTTTCCGTGGGATGGGGTTGCGTGGGGAGGACGCCGTGCAGATGGTAATGAGCGATATAGCACGATTAAGCAGGACTGTCGGTCAGGGTGCAACTTTTATTACTATGCTCAAACTTGGTCAGCGCTCATGATGAATCTTTGGGGGCTCATTGGGCGTGAAAACACTGATCGACTCCATTTAGTCGCATTTTCATACTTGGGCCGGAGGTATACGCTTTTAGATATGGTGCAGGCTTTACTGGCTGCAGATAAAGCGCTCTATGATGGGCGGTTCACTGATGATATTATTGATACTTTTGAGCCGTATGGGTTTATTGAAGCAGTAGTAGGGCTTCCTCAGATTACCCATTCGCCCCCTCCACGACTTATGACGGCTCCCGCGTTCCTTGAACTTCAGTCAACAATTACCGCGGTAAGCTTACCAATTATGACTCCGTCAGTCCATTATCGAATAAATTCTGGGAGTTTTATGAATGTATCCGCCAAAGAGCAAACGGAAACCATATGGGAGTTTGAAATTCCTCTGCCCCAATCCACAACACAGATTGAATATTACATTCAAGCGTCTACATCCAGATTTACTCAAACCCTACCCAAAGCGGCACCCGAAGAGTTGTTTAAAGTATATATCGGTAAAGATACTCAGTCTCCATCAATTAAGTACTCTCCAATTACCCATCTATCTCCCCAAGAGATCAATCAAATGATAGAGATTCAGGTCACCGACAATGAGGAAGTTGGTGGGGTGAAACTGATGTATACACTGACTAGCTCTGGTGGACAAAGCGTCAAAAACGGTACGCTATCATTGCGCAAATCAAACGGAAATACCTATTCATTTAACATTACTGAGTTAGACGTTTCTCCAGAATTGTTGGTAGGTTCAAAACTTGAGTATCAAATTGATGCATTTGATAGGGCAGATCCTCCGAATCGAACACTTTTTCCATCTGACTCAGCACCTCCACTTAGGCTTGATGTGTTGCCTACCTCAAATGAACTTGGAAATTGGAGTCCTGACCATGAAGCTGTGGTTGCTCAGGGCGAGTGGATGAAAGATCAGAATGTTTTTGGCTATGAGGGGGCTCTGTGGTCAACCTCTCCAAACAAATCCTACAGTGATCAACCCAATGCAAGTATCCTTTCATTTCCTGATGTGAATCTTGTAGGAAACCCTGAGGCTCAACTTGAATTCTGGCAATGGTATGATTTTGAGAATATAGATGTCCCAGGACCTGGGGAGCCTGGTGGAGTGATCCATGATGGGGGTCAAATTCAGGTTTCTTCAAATGGAGGTCAATCATGGTCAGTCGTTTCCCCACGTTGGGGATATAATGGAAACGCTGATGCATCTCAATCAAATCCTTTAGCAGGAACTCCTGTTTTCGGAGGCTCAAGTTTCGGTTGGAGGCGCGTTCGCGTACCCTTACCAGATGCCCCCCCGCAGGCGTATAGATTTGATGTCAGCACCCGACTCGTATTTGGAACGGGATCTGGAAATTTACATCAGACGACGGACAATTTTGCTGGATGGGCAGTGCGAGATGTGCGGATTTTAATAGATCCTCCCATTGAAAAAAAACCACCTGAGATTCAAATAAGCCCTTATGTGAATCAATTCATCATGCCAGGTCAAACATCTGCATACATTGATATTTCTGCGACCGATGATATCGGAATAGAATCAGTTAGGTTAGACCTATACAGTGTTAATGACAATCAGATTGATCTGCTTCGGACCCTCAGATTAAGACCCTCTAAAACAAGATCAAACTGGTATGAAGTTACAATACCTGAATTATCAACTACCGATGCACTCGGGTATTCAATCACCATCAGAGACTTTGATAATAACATTCAAAATGCTGGAGATGCTCCAGATAATTTATACAGATTGCATGTGCCTTCGGAATCTCCAAGAAAGGCCTTGTCTGGAGTTCGGCCTAGTGGGGCATGGGAGAGGATTGATGGGAAATTTTCCGCTCAAACTGATTTGCATTCGGGGCAATCATCTTTAGTGTTATCTCCAGTATATTTTGCTACTGCATCAGAGCGAACCATGTTGCGCCTCAATCATGCATATAACATTATTACAGGCAGTGAGGGACTGATCAGTGTTTCGGAAGACGGGGGCACTACATGGGGGTTTCTTGCATCTGATAAAGATCCCCTCTATATGGGAGCGCAAGATTATACAATCATTGATGGTGTAAACCCGCAACCAACCGATAGCTGGTTTGATCTTTCCGACTTAAAACAGCCTTTTCAGTTACGGTTTGATTTATTTCATTCCACAACCAAGATTGATGGAGAATACTGGGAGATTTATGATGCAGAGTATTATCGGTTGAGCACCGACGTGCAACCCATCTATGTTCCTACCGATCTGATTCTTTATCCTAACTTTCCAAATCCATTTATCAATGAAACCTCGGTGAGTTATGTCATTCCTGAAACCATGAATGTGGAAATCTCACTGTTCAACACCTTGGGGCAGCATGTCCAATCAATTACGAATCGGATGTATGAAGCGGGGGGTTACACCTTGAATTTAAATTTAGGAGGGCTTGCGCCGGGGGTCTATTGGATCAGGATGGAGGCCGGTAATTCACTACTTCAACAATCGATCACACTTCTCCAGTAAATGAACTCAATTGCAAGAACAAGGTATTACGTTCGGTTTTAATTTGATTCAATGGATCATATAAAGGGGAAATACAAAGTTCGTGACTTAAAGCTGGCTGACAAAGGCCGGATGAGAATAGAGTGGGCGGAAAGTCGAATGCCCGTGTTGATGCGTTTACGTAAACAATACGCTGAATCTAAACCATTTAAGGGTTTCAAAATCACAGGCTGTTTACATGTCACCAAAGAGACTGCGGTGCTGATTGAGACTTTAGCAATCTGCGGGGCGGAGGTTTCATGGAGTGGATGTAATCCGCTTTCAACCAATGATGAAGTCGCTGCTGCATTGGCACTGGGTGGCATTGAGATTTATGCGTGGTATGGGCAAAATGTTGAGGAATTTTATTGGAGTATTGACCGCACAATTGATAAAGCTCCTGATACGACTCTTGATGATGGAGCTGACTTGATCTTCACGATCCATAAACGCTTTCCCCACTTGTCCGATCATATCATTGGCGGAAGCGAAGAGACCACTACTGGCGTTCAGAGGTTGCGAGCAATGGCGGATGATGGTAAACTTCTTTATCCTGTATATGCAGTTAATGACACCGAAACAAAATGGGATTTTGATAATGTGTATGGAACAGGTCAGTCCACACTTGACGGGATTTTACGCGCTAGTAGTGTTCTGTTGGCGGGAAAAAATTTAGTCGTTGCTGGATATGGTCATTGTGGACGTGGTGTTGCTATTCGGGCACGCGGTATGGGATCCAATGTGATCGTCACCGAAGTAAGACCTGCGGCCGCACTTAAAGCAACACTGGACGGGATGCGGGTCATGCCAATGGAGGAAGCTGCGCGCGTTGGGGATGTCTTTGTAACTGCAACTGGGATGAAAGATGTGATACGTGGTCACCACTTTGAGTTAATGAAGGATGATGCGATCGTGTGCAATACTGGGCACTATGATGTAGAATTGAATCTTAAGGAGCTTGCTGAGATAGCTACACATCAACGGGAAATTCGTGCAGATAATCGCGAGTACACTCGCCAAGACGGAACAAAAATTTATGTGTTGGCAGATGGGCGCTTAGTCAATTTAGCTGCCGCGGAGGGGCATCCTTCAGAGGTAATGGATATGAGCTTTGCCAACCAATTTATGACGCATTTACATCTGATTCAGTCTAAAAAGAATGGAGAGACTCTCCCTAGATCGGTGATTGATTTACCTGCTTCGGTTGACGAGGAGATTGCCCGGCTCAAGTTGGAAACTATGGGTCTTAGAATTGATACCCTTACCCCAGAGCAACAAGCTTATGCGATTGACTATTCTGCAGGAACTTAATCGCTCCACTCCAGAATATTCTCTTCACTTTTTTCTCGCGATTTCCATTCCTCGGCGTCGGTCATAGGCTCTTGACGTTCAATGATGTTGTGATCTTGTTCCTGCCATTTTTCCGACAGATAAGCATTCCATTCAATATAGTGCTCCCACTTTTCTGGAACTTCATCATCGGGATATATGGCTTCTACGGGGCAAACTGGAACACAGGCATTGCAGTCAATGCATTCTTCAGGATGTATGACCAAGAAGTTTGGCCCTTCATAAAAGCAATCTACTGGGCAGACCTCCACGCAATCAGTATGTTTACAGTTAATGCATGGTTCTGTAACGATATAAGGCATTTGTAGAGAATGACTTTAAATAGATAATTTAGATATACTATGCTAAGGGTTGTGGTACATAACCGACTTTATATGACTTTAATTTAATCATGTTCCAAAATGATTAACACAATATGCGAGTTAAAGGATCTTTGCAAGCGGATCGAGTCATCTCCATCGGTCGCCATTGATACTGAATTTATCTCTGGGGAGGCACCTAAAACGATACTGTCGGTTGTGCAGGTGGGCTTTAACCATCAAGATGTTTTTCTGATTGATGCGTTAGCATTTGAAGATCTCAACATTCTCAGACCAGTACTTGAGAGCGAAGATATAATAAAAATTATGCATGATGGCGGTCAGGATTTAGAATTGATATCACAAAGCTCTGGAGCAATCCCCCAAAACATCTTTGATATCAAGCTAGGAGCACGGCTATTAGGTGCAGGAACAAATTACTCGCTAAGTGAAATCGTTCATACATTTTGTGGTATTGGGCTTTCGAAGGAGCAGCAACGATCAGATTGGCTTCTTCGGCCTCTATCTGATGCACAAATCAGTTATGCCGAACAGGATGTTAAGTACTTACCTGAGATTCAAACGATGATTCGCTCTCAGGCAGAAAAGATGGGTCGACTTCATTGGATTGATGAAGACATGCTTAAATTCAATGATCCTAATCATTATACTCCACTTTCTCCTTCCGAACGCATTCTGCGATCGTCTATGGCGCATTTTTTTGAGCCGTCTCAGCGTGCTGTGCTTGTTGCACTTACAGAATGGAGATCTCAGGTATCTGAAATATTATGCATCACTCCTAAGCAACTCATTAAGGATGGCGAAATTCTTAGGCTGGCGACAAGGCGGATCACCAAGCCGGCTTCGGTAGGAAGGGTTTGCCGCTCACTGCCGCGAAGATACCAGGCTGAAGTTGCCAAGTTGATTAGAAAGGCATTGAAGACTCCAAAACACCACTGCCCCTCATCATTTGCTCAGAGCCCCCTCAAGGGCATTGAGATAATAAAACGTCGATTGTTGCAGGCTGTGGTTGATGGATGTGCCCTTGATCATGGAATTCAGCCAGATTTGATCGCATCAAAGTCAGTCCTCAATGATTTAGTATTAAATCCAGATATGTCAGATAGTATATTGCTTCACGGTTGGCGAAGGGAATTGATCGGTAATGATCTATTAAGAGTGCTTGAAGGTTCAGCTTCGGTTGAACTAAATCAAGGGAGCATTAAGCTTAGATCTGTGCGTCATTAATGCGTCAAGTCATCCTACAACGGGCCTAATAGTGATATTAGGTTCTGAAAGAGTATTTTGAGGGTTAGCAATTTAAAAGATAAGTCAGAATGATTGCAATGATTCAATTTGTGAATTTTTTGGTGATTCTTTGATAACCGATCGCAAGTCCTTCAAAAAATCACTTAGAGGCGCATATCCAAGAGTTTGTTCAGTATCGGCATAGGGAAGCCAAAAGACGGACTCAATCCCTTCGCTGAGTGCGGGGGTAAACTGATTAGCTTCGGATGTAAATGAATACCAAAAGGTTGTTTTTACGTCAAAATAATTTGAGCGCCTGTACCCGTGTATGGTGGTTCCAAGTAATCTCCCTTGGGTCAAGTCAGTGATTCCAGTTTCTTCTTGTAACTCCCGCTTAGCACAGGAAGCAATGGTTTCACCGGGATCAAGTTTTCCTTTGGGTAGGTCAATGACTCCGTGGCGTTTGATACATAGCAGGTGACCAGTGACGCGGTGATGTACAATTCCTCCAGATGCGATCACTTCGCGTGGAGTAGCATACGGATTGAAATTCAAGACTGCATCCGATGGAATAGATCCTGCGTGAAATCCAGTGCCGACAGGCCTTAGATCGTTGAGCATCTTATGATCAAGGACAATGATTTGATTCATCATGAGCAATTGCGCATCATGCAAGTTTTGAAACAATACGCCTGTATTTTCTGCCGTGGGAAGATCCCAACGACTACAAGGATAAAACATTAACATTAACTATGATTTAGGCTTAAATTGGTTGATAAATTTACCAAATTTGATTCCAATATGATTCACAAGCTCAGGTGGAGTATGTAGCAATGAATCATCTTTAGAATAGGGTCAAAAGATACACTGATCTGATTGAATTATCCAAGTTACTTCAACATTCATGCAACGCGGTCAATTAGTGAACCCATCGTAAAGGTTATCATTGGATTGATTAAGGTGTCTTGCCGATTTGTGAGTTATATTTATGTCGTTGAACGCTACAGCGTGGAGGTAGCTGAGTTGTGATTTCAGATTATCTTTCAACCCTACTGCACTATTAATGACTCATGATTGTTCGGTGATCAGCACATCAATGTTCAGAATCACATGGGCTGCGGCAGATCTTTAACCTTTTAGAGATGAATCTAAATTCAAGGTGTTGTCTACTAGTTTTGACATTAGCGGTGCTGAGTACAGTACCAAGTGCCAACGCGCAATCTTATTATATGTATGTCGCCAATGAATCGGATGATTCAGTTATGCTGATTAAGTTTGATGGTCAAACATTTTCTATACCCGATACGATTGAAGTAGGGACAATTGGGACTGAAATTGAAGGACCTCACGGACTTGCAATTGATCCTGATGGATCACATTGGTTTGTTTCCATGGCTCACGGACAGCCTAACGGTAAAGTCGTCCGCTATTCTACAGTTGACCAGCGTCCGAATGGATCAGTGACGCTTGGTTTATTCCCTGCATCTATGGCAATTTCTTCGTATACAGGGTTGTTGTATGTGGTGAATTTTAATCTACACGGTGATATGGAGCCGAGTTCTGTTTCGGTAGTTGATCCTGATGCTATGTTGGAAGTCGGCCGAATTACAACCGGTATCATGCCACATGGATCAGCTTTTGCACCAGATGGGACACATCACTACTCAGTTGTAATGATGGGACATGAACTCGTTGAACTTGATGCCTTGCAATTAATGGTTCGGCGTAGGATTCCTCTCGGGCAGGGAACTCAACCGACTTGGGTGATACATCACCCTCGGATGCCTATAGCTTATATAGCAGGTAACGGGTCTGATGAAATCCTTATTGTGGATTTAGAGTCAGCAGAAGTATCCAAACGTATCCCAATGCCAGGATCACCCTATAATCTTGCTATTTCTGCTGATGGCTCAATTCTTATTGCTACATTAAAAAGCGCTCAGGCAGTGAGTATCATTGATTTGTCATCAGGGATTGAGCGATATCGTATTTCTACTTCACGACCAATACCGCATGGAGTCATTATTGAACCTGAGGGTCAGTATGCTTTTGTGACATCAGAAGGCATCGGGGCTAAACCTGGAGTCGTGGATGCCTTACACATTACCTCTGGAACGATGGTGGATTCCATTGATGCGGGGCAGCAGACTGGTGGAATAGTATTCTGGAAACGGGTTGACCCTTAGCCATACGGATTGAATCATCCCTTGTTAAGCGACAATTAGAATGACCGCCAGCCCGGTATCACTTAACCGAGTTGCATTAACGATCCATCTGGAGAAAATGCAATTGCATCCATAGCCAAGTTTTCTGTACGCCATAAAACGTTTGGATGGTCGTGTGCAGGAGCATTATCAATCAATGCAAAATAAAGAAATGAATTTGAGAAAATAATGAATAACAACTGCATGATTTTAAGGTGTTTAAGTTAATTGATTGAGGCATGTTAACGCTTTCCAATACAGCAAGACGAACATTTTTATTTGTAATATCATATTCGCATCTAACAATGTGTTTTAAAGAAAACACCAAATCCATTCTGAGCACGAAAATCATCACTTGCAAATTGAATTAACTTCCATCATTTTTGACAAAATCCCATCTATTCAGAGAGAATCCGTACCATTTGTGTCCGTATCTTGCCTGTCCCTATTCATCGTAATAGGCACATGTTGATCAAAAATAATTCTTCATCTTCACCTCCATATGGATCACTGTGTGATACGCCTGATAAATTCATGATTCATCGTTTCAGGAAGTTAAAGCCAAATGCTAACTCAACATCATCTCCAATTTTAATAGAATTATGATTGATAGGAGAATGCTTCATTCGTAAGGATACCTTCTTTATGTATCAAACATTCACCATAAATGGTAATTGATGCTACCGTCCAAGGGCGCGAAGCATACTTTCAGTTGAAGTGAACTTGACGCGTGGCCTCCCCTGATCTAATCCTCTTGTAGTTTCGAGACGATCAATTTCTGTCCAGTCCTTCCATGAAAAGAGATTCTTACACCTATCAAGTAGCATACGCTCCACTGAATGAGGATCGGTGAACTGTGGGGTAAAACATCGCTCTGCTACAATGTCTTCAACCATGCATTTAACTGTTTCTAATGCGTCGGGCTTGTTTGTTCCGATCACTCCTGAGGGCCCGCGCTTGATCCAGCCGCCGACATAAACTCCTACGATGACTTCGCGGCCTTTGACACGTCCATGATCACTTGGAATCACGGCCCAATCGTCTCTAAATGGTAATCCTGAAAGAGGAACTCCCCGATAACCCACTGAGCGAAAGACAACTTGTGCGGGTAATTCCTCAGTGATATCAGTAGCTTTTGGGCGTAGACCCTTTTCATGTGGGAGTAGCTTGTTTTTGCGAAGCGTCACGCTACCAATTCCGCCAGAACCATCATCGTGTAGAATTTCGGGTGAGGTCAGAAATCGTATGATCAGGCGGCGTGATTTCTGGGAGCTAGATCGTTGAGCTAATGTCTGAATGAGTTCAACCTTCTTAGCTGTAAGTCGATCCCCATGAGTGTTCATCCATTGCTCAGAATGAGAGTCTAGTTGAGCCTCTGCTTCCGAGATAAATAGATCTGCGCCCGATAATTCACCGAGTTCTTTTGCCTCAGGGTGCGTGAATGCAGCTTGTGCGGGTCCTCGTCTTCCCAACATGTAGACTTCCTTTACTTGGCTTTCAGAGAGGGCATCAAGAGCATAGTCAGCTATATCAGTTTGTCTCAATTCATCAATTGTACGACAGAGGATTCGGCAAACATCAACCGCGACATTGCCCACCCCAACAACAGCGACACAATGTTTTGAAAGATCAAATTGAAGGCCTGTATAGTCAGGATGGCCGTTATACCATGCAACGAAGTCAGTAGCAGAATAACTGCGTTTTAAGTCTTCTCCAGGGATATTTAGATGGCGATCTACTTGCGCACCTGTTGAAAAATAGACTTGATGATAGTGTTTGCTTAGATCATCAAGGTTAATGTGTTTACCATATTCAACATTCCCATAAAACCGAAACCCCTGATGCGATGCGATTTTTTCATAGACACGGGTCACATTTTTAATTTTTTGGTGATCGGGTGCAACACCACTTCGGACAAGTCCATATGGGACCGGAAGCTTGTCAAATACATCAATTGTGACGACTGTATCCTTTTGTTTTAGAAGGTGTCCGGCGGCATAGAATCCTGCGGGGCCAGCGCCGATAATAGCAATTCTGGCTGGGTTATCTGAAGTTCCAAGAGGTTTCATCGTCTATTTTTGGTAAATATTAATCCAACCGATCAGTAAATGATTGAGGATATGGTTGAAATCAAAATAAGCATGGACTGCAATTTGACCAAATATATAATATTTATCAATACAGATATGGATAGTAGCAGGATTTCCTTAAAAATGATTCATCATATATGGAACAATTCTTTGATCCCTTCATTAGAATCCTCATTGGTGCTTCATTTAGAGCATGAATAAAAGATTTTGGTGAATCAGTTAGGGGGAGTGCTTAGCGCTCTCCCTTTCTGATAAGTGTTACTCCCGCAAAATGTGTGTTCCAAAATAACTCCATCATCTTTTCTCACAAAGGGTTCCAAATAACAGATAAATCATCAATGTGCAATCTTATGTCAATTGATGATTTACTGTATTGATACTTGTGAAGTGATACATTTTCTTGATTGATTTTAGTTGGCTAAGTTTAATCCTCGTTTAGTTGTAAAAGGGCCTATTAAATCATCAATACAGAAATTCAATATCTGTGAATAATCTTTAAGGAGTGCTTCTTCAGGTGTAGTAATTTTCTTATCATGCATTGCATCTGTAAGAAAAGAAGGATTTCTTAATTATCTCCTTAATGATCGTTACTATACGGCATGGAATGATTCTTTTCCTTGGACAAGAAACGCGCCGACCTCTTGACTCTACAATACCAAAAGCGTTTACCTGAACCAAGGATGACTCCCTGCTCAAGCATTCTTTCCCGCTTGAATCCATCGATAAACCAAGAGATTTTTCTGGCGAAATATCGTTGATTGGCATCGGCTAAGGGCGAACAATCTGGTCAGGTTTTTCAGCTTCCACATCTGCACCATGGGGCTTGAGGGTAGTGGAATCTACGCTTTTGTAGATAACACGCATGATGATGCGTTGTTGGGTTAATACGCTGATCACCAATAACCACCGCTTGTGCTAATTTCTTTAAGGTCACACCGTAGGGTAGATTCTGGTATTTAATGTGTTTTCAAATTGATTGATAATTCTCCCCATATTAGCCATAGTTCGTTGGATGCTCGTAAATGAAGAACAATCATAGGATCATTTCTCTAATGTCACAGTTGGGGTTTTGGGTGATAAAATAGCCTTCAACCACAAGCTAAATTATCATTTAAGCTTTTCAACCTGATAGTGATCAAAGGCGGAAACCGACTTAAGAATTGGGAGAAAGTTGTTGATACAGACTCATCGTTAAGGAGCAAATAATTCGTAAAATATGGATTACTTTATGGCATAGGAGTTTAGATGATGGTCAGTAAATAGGAATGATTAGACTTCGGAATGAGAGTAAAAAATCTTCTATGGCTAAACACCAACGATTTCAGACTCAACATACGTTTTGAAGGACTCAACATCAACAAAGCATTGGTATCCAGATTGATTGACGATTTGATACGTTTCTGCAGATTCATTGAGTAGAAGTGCCAACGGGCTATCAAGGCCTTCACAGATTCCATCTGGCCATGCTAGATCTATAATTGTTCTTACATTATCTTGATCAGATTGACCAAGGTCATAGCCAAATATACCTGACGGCAGTTGTTGTGACTTCATCCACGATTGAACTTCCTTTAATTGAGTCTCTTCAGCAACAGTTTCAGTGTGTTTCATTTGTTGAAGAGACGGTTCTGGGATGCTTTCGTTATGAGGATGATTGGGATTCAAAGATCTCAAATGCTCATTGGCAGCATTGGCTAATATGTGTCTTCGAGCATTAAGGAATTCTAGATAATTTTCAATCTTCCACAACTCTTCATCCATTGGAATCCAATGCGATTGTAATGCTTCAGGATGATTTTTCTTGATCCAATAGAAGTAACCATCTGAATTAATGCCAGATGGTATAGAGGAATCAGCAATATTGTCTGGTAGATAAGCATTGATCAGTCCATTACAGGCGGCGGTAAGAAAACAGAAATTACCAACAGCATTCACTTGTGGTCGAGTGTACCCAAATTCATAAAGTCTTGCTTTGGGGAATATATGATGGACATTTAATTGTGCACCTTGACCTAAGAGATTTTGTTTGAGCTGAATTCCGTCACAAAAATTTTGTGCTCCTCCCACCCGAGTCATCCAGTATAGTATAGGATAGGTCCGAGCATTAAGAGCCCAAGAATCAAAATTGACTGGAAGAATTTGTGTGCGTCCCCAGGACAGACCAATGCCTGAAATCAGATGCTGTATTCCACTGAGTTGACCATCCAAATGTGTCAAATCTTGTCTGATTTTTGATTCCGTAGTACTTGAATATCTTCCGTGGATCCCAGTCTGCAGATACCAGTAAAGAATCAAATTCCACTCTTGAGCACTCATTTGTCTACCATTACATAATTCCAAATGTCTAATCAAGATTGGTAAGGAAAATTTTGAAAACAACACTCTATCATGATCTATCCCGAGTTTACCAGAGATTTGATTCAGGACTATATCAATATACTTTATGGTTTTTTTAAGTCCTGTTTCATATGTATTTCGGTCTGTTTGATGTAAGTGTTTAAAATCTGCTTCACCGTGGATGACGGCGTTTACACATCTGAGAAGCCAATCCATGGGAAAATCATAGCCATAGTTTTCCCATTTTTTCAAGGATTTACGCATTTCATCGCGCACAGAGGGCCATTTAGCAGAAATTTTCGCCAGTGCTAAATCTCCCTTGGACAATCTGGTACCAGAGCTATTAATTTGATTGAATATATCGACGACCACATCAGGATCTTTGTTCTCATCTGCGATTTTTTCAACATATATAGGCCTTTGAAGAATGCCGACTAATTTAGACAAGGCTAGCAAGATTTTTACTTGATCTTCAGGATTATATTTACTGAAACCTTGTTCATTTATTAAGGATTCTATTCCGCTGGTTCCAGCTCGCATTACCTTAGTGACATCAAACCACAGTGGATTCCCCTCCATTTTAACACGTTGATAATATTCAAATATTTTCTCCTTGACATGAAAGTGAAGCCCCTTCAGTACTGATTGATCGCCCCGAAAGAATTTGGGAGTTTTTCCTGTGGTCACACCGTAAAGCGAGGTGATTCGTTGCTGTCCGTCAAGGATGAGCTCAGTTTTGACACCATTTCGGGTGGTAAGCCAAGTGAGGAGGCAACCGAATGGATGTTCATGATAAAGAGAGTGAAAAAAATCTCGAACATGTTTTCGTTTCCATACAAATCCTCTCTGAAAGTCGGGAAGGGTGATTTGCTCTGCAGCCACATTTGCAAGAATGATATTTATAGTTGTCATAAATGGATCTCAAAAGGATATTGAATAAATCAAAAGATACGCATTCGGTGTGATGTTTGTATCCATACGATTTTAGTGTGGCACCGAGAGATGAAGAATCGTGTAAAATTTGATTGGTTCAATCAACCAAACCGCCGCCATATTTTCCGGTGCCCATTCAACTGCAGAGATCTCAGTAATCGTTTAGGAAAACTTCATGAGGGGTAGTTGAGTCTCTTCTATTTTCTGGCGCAATCATGAAGGCTTTTGGCGATACCAATAATCGATTGCACGGAGAACGCGCTGTTGGCAAGGGCTGGGTGGCATTCACTAATCGTAACAAAATCTTGCTATTATACGGAATCTATAATCATTTTTGTTCGTATTTTTGTATGATATAGGTCAAACCATCAAAATCCATACTTATTAGGGTTCATTTACCAAAACTGCTACAGAAGGATGAATTTTAGTTTGTCTCATCATTTAAATCATTAATCCTGAAGATGACTATTTTCAATAATGGTATCGGACCCTATCAGATGCGAATATCTCGCATGACGGTTGATAAATTAGGCGTTCGTTTATATGATCGAGTAAGTGCGGTGGTTGCTGAACTGATTGCCAATGCGTATGATGCGGATGCAGAGAATGTGAGTGTAAAAGTTCCATTAAACACTTTATTAGCAAGACGTAATTCTGCAACACATGAAATTGAAGAATTTGAACATGTCATTGAAGTCAAGGATGATGGCCATGGAATGACTCCTTCTGATGCGAACGAACATTTTCTGTGGGTTGGTAAGGATCGTCGTAAAGATGAAAAACTTGGAAGTCTATCAAGGAATAAGAACCGTAACGTGATGGGGCGAAAAGGAATAGGTAAGCTTGCTCCATTTGGAATTTGCAAAATCATAGAGGTGATTTCTGCTGGAGGAGATCCTACTGAGAAAGGTTATATCGTTTCACATTTTAAGATGGATTATGACAAGATCCTTGAGCATAGTGATGAGCCGATTGAGATTGAACGTGGAGAACTGGATCGAACCTATATGGACGCTTCAGGGACCACCATTCGCTTGAGAAATTTTCTTCCAAAACGGGTGCCCAACCGAGAGACATTCCATCGTCAACTTGCGGTTCGATTCGGCATTCAGCAATTAGACTTTAGTATACAGGTGACGGATTCAAGAAATCCTAACGAAAATACACCTTTTATTGTAGGTTGTTACGACATCCCATTGATGGAAAAAACACGGATTCTTCTTGATGACCTCCCCGTTGAGCTAAAAGATGGGAAAACGTTACCAGTTACTGGATGGATGGGACTTGCAAAAAATGCATACAAAAATGAAGAAATGGCTGGGGTTCGTATCTATGCACGAGGAAAAATTGTTGCTACGACAAGAGATTTTGAGAAACCCGCAGGCTATACTGGAGAATTTACTCTACGATCCTATCTTGTCGGTGAAGTTCATGCGGATTGGATTGATGAGGATGATGGTGAGGATCTGATCACAACAGACCGGCAGGATATTCTGTGGGAATCCGATTACGGAAGAGCCCTACGAAAATGGGGATCAGATCGGATCAAAGCCATTGGGGCAGCCTCTCGCCAGCCTCGGAGGGACAGGGTCGAAATGCTTTTTCTTGAGGCATCTGATTTAGATAAAAAAGCACACAACTATTTTGCCGATCGCGAAGTGGCCACAATGGCCGTACGTCTTGGAAAACAGATTGGACGCTTAGCCTCAGAGGATGAGTTGAATGATGGTGAATATGTTGAGTCTCTCACGAAGGTTATTCTTACCGTTGCGCCTCATATGGCTTTAATGGAAGCTCTCAAGGAATTTCGCTCCAGAGCATTGGGGCTCAATGGAGGCATTAACAAACTCCTTGACCTTTTCTCCAAAACCCGCATTGCAGAAATGGCTTCTTATGCTCAAATTGCCAGTGAGCGAGTTGAAGTGATTCGCCGTCTTTCGGAATTAATTCATAATGATCCTGACGAAAGTGACCTCCAGTCCATTCTTACAGATGCCCTATGGCTGATTGAACCTACTTGGACACCCATTACAATCAACCAATCCCTGAAACAGTTCAAGCGAGGATTTGAAAGTTACTACTATAGGAAGTTTCAAGAAAAAGTGAGCTTAGCTATTGATCATGGTCGCAAACGCCCAGACTTTATCCTTGCCAATATGAGTCAAAAACTTCATATTGTTGAAATCAAAGCCGTTGGACATACATTCAATAACAATGACTGGGATCGCCTCCATAATTATCTTGATGCTTTTGAGAAATTTTTCAGTTCTCGCCGCAAATTGGAGCAGAAATTTGAGGGCGGATGGGTTGTTGACTTGATATGTGATTCTGTCAATATCACGGATCGAGATATGGTTAGAGCTTATGACTGGTGGAGGAATAAGGAAAAAATTATCCAAATTTCTTGGGGTGATTTTCTCACAAGAGCAACTATAGCAAATGAACAATTCTTGGATGTTCAAGATCGTGTCAGAGACGAAGCTTACCGCCTATCGGGTGAGCGTGGTGGATCGTGAAAGCCGTTAGCCTCTTTTCTAACTGTGGCGCTGGCGATGTTGGATATGCTTCCGCTGGTTTCAGGTTTTGTGTGATCTCCGAAATCATACAACGACGTCTTGATGTGGCATCGCTCAATCATCCAGATGCAGTTCCCATAAGTGGAGATATACGGCAGTCGTGGCCCGAAGTGGTTGATGCTTTCAGAGCCTCGTATGGTTTGCAACCCCCAGTGCTTCTTTGTGGATGTCCCCCATGTCAAGGAATGAGCACTGCTCAAAGTGATCGCGGATTTGAAGCGGATGCAGATGCCGGAACTCGTGACGGACGAAACCTGCTCGCACTTCCAATTGCGCATGTTGCGAAAGAACTTGCACCAACTTTCATAGTCGTAGAGAATGTACCTGCTTTCCTTCGACGAAAAGTGTACGACCCATTAAAAAAGGATCCAGTTTCTGCTGCAACACTGCTCACCCGTCGTTTGAAGAAGGATTACCATCTCTATACTCTGGTAATTAATCTATCTAAATATGGAGTGCCTCAAAGCCGTAATCGTGCATTTCTTACCTTTGTGCGTAAAGATTCTGCCTCAGCTGAAGTATTGATTCAATCCAAAAAAGCACCTTTCCCCCTTCCAACTCATGGTAGTCCAGATCTGCCATGTGAAGTCACACTTGATCACGCTTTAAGTGAGTTAAACCTTCCCTCTCTGGATGCTCAGTCATTAGAGTCAGCTCATACTCCTGAACATCCAATGCACCAAGTTCCGGTGATCTGTGCTGAGCGCTATGATATGGTCGCCGCTATTCCCCCGAGAAGTGGTGCAAGTGCATGGGAATCAAATCTATGCCCATCCTGCGGCTCTGTTGATGTAGAGCAAGATGTTCCTCTATGCCCCCAATGCTCCAGCCCCTTACTTCGCCCTATCATTCGTGAAGAGGATGGAACATGGAGAATGATTCGTGGATTCCGAAATTCTAGTTATAGACGAATGTCACCCTATGAACCTGCTTCAACGGTTACCACTGCAAGCGGTCACATTGGAAGCGATCGCACGCTTCATCCGTGGGAAAATCGTGTTTTGAGCCCTGCGGAATGTGCCCATCTACAGACTTTTCCAGAAGATTTTAAATGGGGAGAGGCGATTGACCGTTGGGGGCATTCGCCAGTACGTCAAATGATAGGCGAGGCCGTTCCCCCGCTATTTACCAAGATGCATGGAGATATCTTAGCCTCTCTGTATCATAAGAGAGATACATCTAAGGCCATGAGCTACGATGATCCGCACTGTCTATCACCGATCCTGTAGCAATCGTAAATCACACACATTATATGATTTTTTATACTTGACTACCGCTAAATTAAAGAGAAAAATTTGTAAAATTTCTAATGCCCAAACCGAAACTTTGAATGGTCGTTGACGGAAAAGTATTTGACTATAGAAAGTCATTAAAAAGCGAACGAAATATTCCTAAGAACACGAAAGAGAATGCTGATTGTCTAATTCTGACAACTGTTTAGACATCGCATATCTCGTCGTATATCTTGAAATCAAACAACCGAAAACTAGGCAAAATATCGCGAATCATGAAAAATAAAAGTCATTTCAGATCCCGTGCTAATTGTCTGAAGGCATTCTAAATAGATTGCGGGATCCGTCAGGTTGAACAAGATATTCAAATGTGTAATGGCGGGAGGGCTGATCAGAATCTGGTGGGTTAGGATTTCCCTTGTAGTAACTCAAAAATCTAAGTGCTCCATAGTTGCCAGTTGCAGTTGTGAATGCGATGGTGCGACCTGGTATTGGGGTAATGAGTTGAGTATTAGAATTGTAGTTATACCAACCATTTCCTGACCCGGTGCAGATTGCAAGAGTGCTACCCGGCACGGGGCCTGCAGGTGTCTCAATACTGGGGCAAGTAGTATTGCTACCATCGGTCACATAGCCATCAGAAGGTAATGGTTCATCAAATACCGTTTCAAATGGCAGAGTTAGAATCTGAGCAGTCGCTTCACCAGGACCGCTTACTCCTCCATTGAAGATGACGGTCGTACCTCGAAAACCAATATCCCATATTGTTCCACTCGAATCTGTCCTGCGTTGATCCTTATCGGTCACCGATGAAGAGAGGATCAACTCGTTAGTGTCAAGATCAAAGAGAGAGTAGAGGTTGTTTGACAGAGCCCTGCCTGTGGAAGGGTCTCTACTAGTGACAGGGTCAGCGATGATGTCCTCAGCTAACTGGACATCAAGCATGATACGCTCAGGTTCACTCGGTGTACTGTTACAGGCACCAAGAAAAATGACTAAGCATAGAATATAGAAGTGTAGAAAAAAGAGTTTCACTAGAATAATTAAAAATTAAATTGAAGAGAAGTGTACCCTCGTCGGCCAGGCAGCGAAGGGACTAATGTGGGGTAGGTATGATTAAATACGTTATCTAAACCAACCTGTGCAATGAATTCAATGGAAGGAACGAATGTGAATTTTTTGCTGATCGTAGCTCCAAGGACGGCATAATGGGGTACAAACTCATCGGGGCGATTGGCGAATAGATTTCCATCTAAGTCACGATAACCGTAACGACTTCGCCAACGACCATGAGCACTAGCAGTGAGACCGATTTTAGAATTGATATAGGCAGCACGCAGTGAAGCAGAATGGGGAGATCGGCCAAACAAGCCTGTATAATCTCCAATCCCTAAACGATAATCTCGCCCACTAGGTGATCGTCCATAGACAGTCCCTTCATTGATTGCATCAACAATTTCACGATCTCGTGCCTGCAGATACTGATATCCCAATGAGATATCCAAGGAACTTTGGGAATTCAACTGTGGAGTCATCCGCAGTTCACTTTCAATCCCTCTCGTATAGATTTTTGCTAAGTTAAAATAGCCGTATACAAATGCGCCATTGGTTTTCTGTGCAACAGGCTGTGTTTCAATCAGATCAGTCACATTATTGTGAAATAGATTTAATTGTGCAGTAAGCCATGTGCGTAGAGTGATTGATCCACCCACATTATATGCGACCGAATTTTCTGCTCTTAAGGGATCTAACTCACGGACATCAAGCAGTCGCTGTTGAATCAGTCCATTGGCTTCAAGTTGATTGATTCCATCGCTCATAGGGATAGATCCAAATACAGAGTATCCACCAGAAGAATTGGTGAAGGCTAAGTAAAGCTGACGAAAGGCCGGAGCCTTGAAGCCACTTCCGATACTTGCACGCAGTCGGATTTGATCAGAGGGGCGGACGATCACTGACAACTTAGGTGTAAACCTAGCGGCATAGTCGGAATGATCGTCATAGCGTGCACTGGTATTGAAATGAATCAGATCGGAGGCCAACCATTCATGCTGAATGAAGAAATATCTATGAGATGATTCAGGTTCGGAGGTGGATGGGTATCTGGTTCCGCCGAGTTGTTCACCAATGACTCCCCCACCAATATTTGACAGATGTTTTGTATTCCAGAGCATATCCAGTTTTATTTCTGCTTTGGAATAGGTTTGATCAAAATTATCTTCGTAGTTGATAAACTCATCCTCTTGACGAAGGTGATGAGTTTCTGTGCGATAGCTTGTGCGGTAAAGGGTTGTATTGAGTCGGGTCTTTTTCGATAGCTGAACATCAATTTCTGGGTGGATACTCCATTCCCTGCGAGCTCCCTCTTCGTTGTATCGTTCTTCAGTTTGACCTAATTGTTGAGAGGCAAAAACGCTTTCTTGATTTTCGAAAGTTCCTCGGGCACCAAGTTTGACTTTGATACGCTCCGACAGTTTGATGTGCGCTCTTAGATCGCCCGTCCAATCAGAAAATGATGGGGTGGTTGGCCCATAAATATTGGGGGATAAGTCGTAACCTCTAGAGGCATATCGATTCACAAAAACCCTCATTCCTCCCCAGTCTCGCCCTCCTTCCATTTGTAGGGTCATATCGGATGTCGCATAGGAACCAATCCGAAAACTTGCTGCCCCCTCCATCTTTTCTTTTGGTGGAGAAGGGATCAAATTAATCACCCCAGCGAGTGCCTCACTTCCATAGAGTGAAGACGATGGGCCTCGTACGATTTCTAAGTGACTCAATCCTTTCAGAGTAATACGATCAATATCAAGTGTTCCAGCAGTGCGACCAATTACTGGCTCACCGTCAAGCAAAATAAGGGTATAATCGGATGCGAATCCTTGAATTTGGATACCAGTGCCGTGATCATCAAACAACGCGATCCCCATTTGATTAGCCAACACATCTCCTAATCGTAGAGCGCCCTCACGTTGGATTATGTTTGATGTAATGATAGTCGTTGGGACAGCGACATCTTCAAGCATTTTCTGTGACCGAGTCGCAGTGATCACCAAGGGAGTCATCTCAATAGTACGGATTGAATCCTTAGGACTATAATCAGGGATAACAGTCTGTGCAGACACCGTCAGAGTACCCAAAAGACATAGAATGCAGAAGACCCAAATTAGCCCTGAGTAACAGTAAGTCGGAAGTTTTGCCATCATCCTTATTTAGATTTAGTCTAAATATACGGATAAATCATTAAATGTTTCAATTTGATGGAAAAATACTTATTGATTGTGTTTGCAGTTTTATATAATTCCCATACATTACAAACAGACATAAAGGATTGTTTTAGTAATACATCACCATGAGATTCAATGTTTACCAAGTTGTAAGTCAACAAATCAATCACTCAGATGGTCGTCTAAATCGCGGATGCTTCCATGTGAAATGTGCCGAGATCCTATGCGAATACCCTAAATCGCTCACCAAGCCTCCAAAATCTCCAAATCCATAATCAATAGATAGAGGACCAATCTTGATTCCAGCACCAACAGATGGGACAACATCAAAGCCATAGCTTTCAGTTTGGGCAATGCGGTTTAATCCTGCACGCAGGGCAATGAGATTACGGAATGAGAATTCTCCACCAAGGCGTGGATGAAAGGAAAGATCTCCCAAATTAAAAGCATCCGACTGCTGGCCGTCAAAGGCGATATCAAAGTCTAAGCCAATCAGGATTGTACTGTGGGAACCAACAGGGATCTTTAACCCCGAGCCAAGTCGCATCACAGGTAATACCAAGAATGTATCTCCACTTGGTAACTCCTGATCAAACACCTCAACAAATGTGTAAGGATTTCCTGTATTTGGATTGATATCTTCAATGGCGAATGCAGATGAGTTGACGCTCCAACTCTGTAGCATTGTAGACACATCTTGAATTTGAACCCCGATCATAAATCGATCGCCACGCCATAATGCCCCCGCATCAAAGCTATAGCCCCATGCATCAGCAAAATCACCAATTGTGCGTCGGATGATTTTTCCAGATGCACCAACCAATAGCCTGTGATTGAGGCTTCTAGCGTAGCTAAGAAAAAACGCCATGTCAGCCGCAGAAAAACTGGTGATATATGATTCAGGATTTGCCTTGGGTTGATTTCGCTCCGCATCCCAGGCATTCAGAGTATTTTTGATATCATTGACTCCACTTCGGAAAAAGCTGAGTCCGACAGTTGACTGATGCGTGACAGGATATGAAATGGCAGCGAAATCAAAAGATACAATTCCAGCAAAACGCTCAGCATGCATATAAGCAACTTCTGAGTATTCGGTTTGCATCAGACCTGCGGGGTTCCAATAAACACTATTCACATTGTGAGTGAGTGCAACATTAGCACCCCCCATTGCAAGGGCCCGAGCATCCACGCCTCCCGCCAGAAAGTCTGCACCATACTTCGCTATCCGTTGAGCAGACACGGGTAGGCAAGTCATGATTGCAATCAATACAAAAGGTAAGGCCTGACGCAAAATCATTGATCGGGGGATTCAAAAGTAATACGCTGAACCGACTTGTACTGACAAACAGTCATTTCGTACGAACCGACCAGTTAAATGATTTGAGTTTTCAGAGAATCTAAGGTATCCATCAATGGAGTGTCAAAATTATGCGAAGTTCTAATAATTCAGGCTAACGGGAGCAAAAGGGGAAATGACAAAATGTGACTTATTTAACCGATCACAATTAATTCTATCATGTCATTGCAAAAATCGAATAAATTTCTACCAAAAGCATTGAATATTGTTGAAGGGATTTTAATAACATTTACGTAATCGCGCACCAAACGCGCCATCACTTCCATGGTGATGGGGAAGTGTCAATAGATAACCAGATGCAGTTAAAACTTTTAAGGGAAGAAAATTCTCTCCATGTTCAATTTCAAATTCAGAATGGCGTTGTAAAAACGCATCAATTTGATCTTCATTCTCTTCGGGCTCAATGGAGCAGGTACTATAAACGAGACAGCCACCAGGTTTCACATGATTGATGCAGGCATCCAGTAGATTTTGTTGCAACGTGATCAAATCTTGGAGATCAGATTCACCACGTTGCCACCGCAAGTCTGCCCGCTTGGTCATGACACCTGTTCCACTGCAAGGCACATCCAACAGGACACGGTCGGCTTGAAATGGAGGGCTCTCCAATAGGTCTAAAACCTTCACATGAATATTGTCCAATCCTTGAATATTTGCTATCTGCTTCACTTTTTTCAGACGGTTTGGATGCTTGTCCCATGCGTGCAATTGCCCAGATCCTTGCATTCTGCAAGCGGTAGCAATTGCTTTGCCGCCAGGAGCAGCACAGGTATCCAAAATGATCTCGCCTTGCTGGGGATCAAGTAAAGCCACTACAAGACCTGCACTTTCGTCGTGAATATTACACAGTCCCTGATCAAGATAACCTTCTTTGATGAGAGGGCCTATGGGTTGAACCCGAAAATAATCCTCTAAGAATTCTGAGGGCATTACCGAGATAGCTTGACTGCGGAATCTTTCGGTCAACAGTGATGCGCTGATCTTCATTTGATTGACACGGATACTATATTGGGGTGGCGTATTATTACATTGTAGAAGCTGTTTCGTCTCATTGATGCCAAACCGATTGATATATCGGCGCGTCATCCATGTAGGATGTGACCACCGAATAGCTAAATCACGAATCGGGTTTCCAGTCTCAGGTTCGGGCAATACGTTGAGCGAACGGGCCACGGATCTGAGAAGTCCATTGGTTAGTTTTGTATTGAGTCTTAGAGATCTTGCGATATTGACGATTTCGTTCACGACTGCGTGAGGAGGCCTATCAAGTAAGACCAATTCGGCCAGTCCTATCAACAGTAGTTGTTCTAATGGGGCAGGAAGCGTCTTTGACTGATTGTTTAAGAAATGATGTAGTAGAAATAACAGGTATCGTTTCCACCGAGTGACAGTAGAAACGAGTGCAACCACCTTTGGGGTGGAGTTATGATCAATTAAGTTACGATATGCCTTGTCGCGTGTAATTCGTAGCAACTGATTAACCGCCTCTATGCGATCATTGGGTGATCTATTACTCATCAATGTTTCAAAAAATGCTACTCAATAATTGCGTCTTTATTATCTTACTGTTAAAGCGTACAACATAGATAAAAATTTCATCCTTATGCTAACGATTGATCATATAGGCATCGCTGTAAACGATGCAGAGGTGATAGAGAGAGTCCTCAATAAGCTTGCAGAATGTGCTCCTGCAGTCCCTGAGAATATTATTCAACAAGGGGTTCGGGCCCGATTCTATGGAGATGAAACCCACATCGAAGTCCTTGAATCCATTGATCATACATCAGATTTAAAGCGATCTCTTGATAAACGAGGTCCAGGGCTTCATCACATTGCATTTCGGGTGAATAATATACAACTGCAATTTCATAAAATGTGCAACGAAGGGTTCATCCCGCTCACGGATAGCCCTGTTTTTGGTGCGAATGGAAAGCGTATTTTCTTTTTGGATCCCAGAGATACTGGCGGGATTTTAGTAGAGTTTTGCCAACTAATGAATCAGTATACAGTTCTATTTGATCAGTGTGATGAATTAGAAAAAACAATGCTTTCAAGTGGACGTTGCATTACGTCGGGTTCTGACTCAGAACATGTGGTCACCAGTCAAGGAGTTTCTTCCATCGGTCGGAGTGTGGTGATCCATAATGCTTCAAAAAGATTAGTTGGTCAAGAGTTACAATCACCATCTGTACCAATACTCATCAGTGAGGTTAGCACCCAATCTACACATGCGTATCAATTACAGTGCCAGTGGCCCGATGCACAAGTTGTTGTATTGCCAGTGAGTATCCAGCACAAATGTCTTCCCGCGGTAATATTTGACTTCTGGGAATCCATAGACCATGGGTAAGACTAGTACGATAAAAAATATCTTACTTACAAAAGTGTCTGAGCTGCCGACGGGGTGTGGAGTCTATCAATTTCTGGATCAACATGATAGGCCTCTTTACATTGGTAAGGCGAAAAATCTCCGAAGCCGTGTTCGTTCCTATTTTCGTGATGATCCTCAAATGCATGGACGGATCAAGCTCTTGGTTGCGAAAGCTGTGAATGTTGAAGTCATTGTAACCGATAACGAGGCGGAGGCATTGATCCTTGAAAATAATCTGATCAAAGAACGCAAACCTCGTTACAATATCAATCTGAAGGATGATAAGACGTACCCGTATATCTGCATAAAAAATGAGCCGTTTCCCCGTGTATTTACAACTCGGCGCATAATCAAAGATGGATCAAAATATTTCGGCCCCTATGCGGATGTACGAGCCATGAAGCGTGCGCTTAAAGTGATACGTAATATTTTCAAGCTCCGGACATGTTCTTTAGATTTGTCGCCTGAGCCAATTGAGCAGGGTAAGTATCGGGTGTGTCTGGAATATCATATCAAGAAATGTGCTGGGCCATGTGTTGGCTATCAAGCCAGGCTATCGTATGATGAGACGATTGCACAAGTAGAGATGTTTTTAAATGGACATACTGGTGCATTGAAGCAGACTCTACAAGATTTAATGAATCAGGCGAGTTTAGAAAAGGAGTACGAAGAGGCTGTGCGGTTGAGGAATCAAATTGATGCTATAGAAAATTATGGACAGAGGCAAAAAGTAGTGACTTCAAAACCTGTGGATCGAGACCTTTTTGCTCTTTCAACGGCTCGGGATGAGAATGCCGCGGTTGGGATCTGTTTCAAGGTGCGCGAAGGCAAGATTGTTGGGCGTGAGCACAAAATCATGCGTCAAATAGATGGTTTTGATGATGAGGCACTCATGCAACGATATCTAGAAAACTATTATACCCAGACCGTTTTCTTTCCAGATGAGGTTTTTCTGAATATCCAAACCTCTGAAAGTGATACAATCATTGATTTTTTGAGCAAACAACGAGGGAAGAAAATTCACTTGCATGTCCCACAGCGCGGAGATAAAGCAGAACTGATGCGAATGGTTCAGGCTAATGCTGACCTTATCTTGGGAGAATATAAACTTGAGCTACTCAAACGAGGAGAAGATCGAATCCCCTTCGCTATCAAAGCCTTGCAGGAAGATTTGCGATTGAAAACATTGCCCAAGAGAATTGAATGTTTCGATATTTCTCATTTAGGAGGAACGGGGACGGTGGCTTCGTGTGTGGTATTTCATAATGGTCGCCCGAGAAAGAGTGATTATCGCAGTTACAAAATTCGTCGAGTCGCCGATGGGAAACCGGATGATTTTCTCGCAATGGAAGAGGTTGTACAGAGGCGATTTCGTCGCATTCAGGATGAAGAGGGTCCGTTGCCTGATTTAATTATCGTTGATGGGGGAAAGGGGCAACTTTCAAGTGCAGTTAAAGCATTGAAGCAGACTGATACCTACGGAAAATTTCCTGTGATCGGACTCTCAAAACGATTGGAAGAGGTATATTTTCCAGGGGAAAGGGATCCTTTTCATATTGCTAAGCAGAGTGCATCGCTACAACTGATTCAGCGCATCCGTGATGAGGCACATCGTTTTGCAATAAAGATTCAGCGTAAGCAACGCAAGGATCGAATGCTTCATTCGGAGTTGCTAAACATTCCTGGTGTAGGGACGAAGACAATGCAGAAACTCATCAGAGCATTTGGATCCGTTCGGAAAGTAAAAGAAGCTGATGAAAAGGTACTCAGAAATTTGGTTGGTCAGTCAATAGCAAACGAAATTCTGGAGTATTTTCGAGATAAGGCACCTAGCAAATGATAACAAATATGCCTTATTTGAGTGAATTTAGGATGAGGTTATTATTTGGGAATTAAATTCGTGGTAGAACCATTATAACATAAGGCAATATGCACTAAACTTGAACTTTGTTAAACTATATCAGTTTTGTAAATTGTTCTATCAGAATCTTGTGGATATAGGGCTACATTAACATAGAAGACCAACTCAAACAATGTTTAGTGATCTTAGACGAATTCAAAGGGTCCTCATTTCCGCTCGCCAGCGAAACATTAGTATTCAGAACAGAAAAGACATGATACTGAATTATTCAAAATGCTTGGATTAGACAATTCTTCGCTTGAGGGTCTTGATATACTTGCGCAAATGGTGCGCAGATCCAGTTTTAAAGGGGTAAATCAATGCGAATTTATATGAATGCATAAATCGATACATCAACAATCTACACTATTTCACTTAATAAAAAAACAAAGTAACCTAAATGCGACCCCGAAGATCTCCGCACGGAGTATGATTAGACAATGAGCACATGGAAGCTATGATTGAGTGGATTAAAATAGAAGCTGGGTTTCTTACCGTTGCAACGTTACTGATCGGTGTAGGGGTATGGTTGGGTCGCATTAGTGCAAACCAGAGAAATTTCAAAGATTTTATGAAGGAAGTAAAAACAGATCTTCGTGAAATCAACGACAAATTATTGAATATCCTTTCTAAGCCTAAGAGAGATGTTATTGACACGCGAAGCCCTTTACAGCTCAATGATTTAGGAAAAAAGATTTGGAAAGAATTAGACGCATCTAAGTGGGTTGAACGATTTGGTCAGGCTACTAAAACCTCATTTAATAACAAAGATTCTTACGAAATCCAAGAGTTTTGCTTTAGGTATGTGCAGACTGACGAAATTTACTCTGATGAAGAGACTAGGCGAATACGTGAGATGGCTTACGATAACGGTATGTCAGAGTTTGATGTGCGTCGTGTCATTGGAATAAAATTTCGAGACACAATTGTAGACGTTGTCCAATCTACTTGACTCCATTCCAACTGATGAAACCAGAGGAATCTGCGCAATCTCAAAGAGCTCGGCGCGGAGTTTGGTAAAGCCATGAACACTTGAGTGAGAATCCTCGCAGTGATGGTCTCACACCATTAGAGTTCATGCAACGGGCTGCAGTATTGAGCAGAATCAACAATTGAAAAATCAACGTCTGGGACCAGATAGCGAAGATTTGCAGTTAATTATAACATAACATCATTATGGCCGGGGGCTATCTCTTCACACTGAAATGATAAATCAATGGGCGTTAACTGCTTTTCAATTAGAGCTATAAGGAAATTTGATTGAATGTAAGTCACTTTCCGATCAATGCGTGAATTAAGGACTCTTGAATTACCAGAAAATCGCATATAAACTTGCAGTAATAGCTAGGATAGCGAAAGAGAGGACTGCGAATAATGGGTCTGTCTGAATCACACTTCGATTAAGTTGAATCGCTTTTGAGCTGTCCTTGCCTCTGCCTTCTAGTAACGAAACGATCACAATCAACGCTGCAGAAATCACAAAGACCCATCCCATACGATCCAAAAATGGCATTTCAGGCATGATCCATTTTATTGTTGCAGACAATGGGATACTAAGAACTGCAGAGATCAGAGCTGCATTGGCAGTCGCTTTTTTCCAAAATAAACCTAAGACGAATATAGCAAGAACGCCAGGACTCACAAACCCAGTATATTCCTGAATATATTGGAATACCTGATCAAGGGAAGCGAGTTGGGGGGCCAGAACAGCCGCAATAGCCATGCTGACGAGCGCCACAATTCTACCAGTGCGAACTAGGTCCTTCTGAGATGCATTCGGTCGGAGGTAATTGCGGTATAGATCCATTGTAAAGATAGTGCTGGTACTATTCATCATTGATGCCAATGAGGACACAATTGCTGCAATCAATGCTGCAAAAGTAAGGCCTTTCAATCCGGGTCCAACATATGCATTGAGTAACCATGGATAGGCTTGATCAGCCGTTCCAATGGGGGCCTTGAGGGCATAGGCAACGATTCCAGGTATGACGACAATGAGTGGTAGGAGTAATTTTAGAAAGCCTGCAAAGGCGACTCCTCGCTGCGCTTCTTTCAGCGATGGTGCAGCTAATGTTCTTTGGATGATATACTGATTACACCCCCAGTAGAATAAATTAGCAACCCACATTCCACCAACTAGAACTCCAATGCCTGGAAGTAATTCCCAGGCATCTTGTTTCATTCCATCGTCATCAGTATATATCAATTCACCAGGCTGAAGTATCATATTGAATCGGTCTGGAATTTCGCTAAGTAGCTTAGAAAAACCAGCGATAACGCCTTGTCCATCACTGTATGCGTTCAATGCAAGAATCGTTGTCAGTAGTCCACCTCCAATCAAGAAACAGACTTGAACTACATCTGTCCAAGCAACTGCTTTGAGTCCACCATATACGCTGTAAACCGTTGCAAAAATTGCGAGAGCGAGCACACCTTGCCACAGTGATATTCCCATGATTCCCTTCAGAGCCAGCGCCCCCAGATAGACTACCGAAGTGAGATTTACAAAGACATAAACCAAGAGCCAGAATACAGCCAGTAGAGTTCTGACTCTCCCATCATAGCGTGTTTCAAGAAATTGTGGCATCGTATAGATGCCTTTTTTCAAGTAGATGGGAATGAATAACCATGCAACCAGCAATAGTGTGATTGCTGCCATCCATTCGTAGGTTGCAATAGCCAATCCTAATCTGAATCCTGAACCAGACATCCCAATAAACTGCTCTGCAGAGATATTGGACGCGATCAGGGAAGCACCAATCGCCCACCACGGAAGTGATTTGCTAGCGAGAAAATAATCCTCTGCATCTCTCACTTTTCCTTTCTTTTCCCGTGAAACCCAAAGTCCAAGTGTCACTATTAGGAGGCAGTACGCTCCAAAAATAACATAATCAATCGGAGCAAATTGCATGAAATTGTTGGTTTGAATGTATTCGTTATTTCTGAATTTAGGAAACTCTGGGGAATTCTACCAATTTAGTGCTTCATCGAAGGGCAGTTTTGAGGATTTAACGAAGGGAGCATTTCATGATTGTCGCATACTATACCATAAAGCTGGTAACGTAAGTCTTTCATCCACCATCTCTTTGGATTAGACCTCAAGAGTGGTGAATGGGGTCGTCAAATATTACTGATTGAACCGTCCTGCTATAAGATCTAACATAAAGTTAGCAATTTATTGAATCAACATCCCCATCATCCAATCTCTGGGGTGACGAGTGAGCCGTTTACAAAACCTCTGCATTTTGCTAGAAATATTGAATGGAGCATCTGAGACGTATTTTTTAGCGTTAACATGGAGGTTTTACAAACGGTTCAAATAGGTAATAAATGGACAAACAAGATCAACCATCTCAAGATGACTGTGAAGTAGAAAATCATGAAAAATGCTACGGATATCTACGAGTTGAGGGCATCGGTCGTGATCCTCGTTTCTCATTTATAATCCTGCCCCCGAATATAATTGAGTTGGAATTATGATACTATCATTTAAGTTAATGAAACTTGATAATTATAAAAAAGTACTATCTTGCAATAATTACTATAAGATAGTACTTTTATGAAGATTGAGACATTTGAACGCTCATATGTTCATAGCATTTTTGAGCGGGTATCTCGAGTTTCACACACTCGAATTGTCGCCATTACTGGCCCTCGCCAAGCTGGTAAGACAACAATTGCTCTTCAAGTTCGCAAGAAATTGCTTGACTCAAAAATCCCATCCTGGTACATACCTATGGATAGTATAGATTCTAAACAATCTGACTGGTTTGAGTTACAGGAGTCTGGAAGTACCTTACGAACAGGATTTCAAGCAAATGAACAGGTCTTAGTTGAAATATGGGAGAGAGCACGCCAAGCTTCTCTGGACTCAGAACGAGGTTTAGTGTTGTTTCTGGATGAGATTCAGATCATTCCTGGCTGGTCAAACATCGTGAAAGGTATGTGGGATACAGATCACAGGATGAAGTTTCCTCTACGGGTAGTGATCTTGGGATCGGCCGCTTGGCGGATGCTTATTGGGCGTAATGAAAGTCTAGTTGGTCGTTTTGATTCCATTCGGGTCCCTCACTGGACATTTGGGGAAATGATGCAGGTATTCGGGTTGACGGCTAATGAATATATGTTTTTTGGTGGCTATCCAGGCTCCTTTTCCGACGGGTTCGGAAATACAAAACTTGAAGAATGGCGAAAATATGTTATTGAGTCAGTTGTAGCACCTACCATTGATCGAGACATCATGGGGCTGGGGTTGTTTCAAAATTAGGTTAAACTCATTTTCTGGCGCAGGCATATAGCTCAT
>JAPOTS010000046.1 GCA_026709065.1 Bacteroidota bacterium | reverse complement strand
GTGGCGGTAAATGCAGTCCGATTATTAATCTTCTCTGGAACATCCGAAATCGTTACACTTGGCGCTGTTGCATCCCAAACCGCCGTCCCTGTTTGTTCATTGCTTGGTACTGTGTTGATATCATCGGTCGCTGCATTTGCAGCCACCGAAACGACGACACTGGCATTGCCCAATGGGGAAATTGGCAAAGAGTAGGTCGCACCACTGCCGGTAAACGTCCCTTTTGTACCACCCGTAACGGTCACATCATTGGATTCAAACCCGTTCACTGATTCACTAAATGTGAACGTCGCCGTAAATTCAGCCCGACTATTGATCTTATCAGGGATACCCGAAATACTTAAGGTCGGCACGGCTGTATCCCAGACCGCAGTCAGTGATTGTGGTGCACTTGGGCCCATATTGAGCCCGTCGGTCGCAACATCAGCATCTACCGACACGGTTACATTAGTATTTCCTGATGGGGTAATGGGCAAAGAGTAGGTTGCGCCACTCCCTGTAAACGCCCCTGCTGTGCCACCCGTAACGGTCACGTCACTCGCCATAAACCCCGTGACAGATTCATTAAATGTGAATGTAGCCGTAAATGGTGAAGTCGTATTGATCTTATCGGGCACCCCCGAAATACTCAAAGTTGGCGCTGTTGCATCCCAAATAACTGTCACAGTGACGGCTCTGGCGGGGAATTCCCGAAGTCCAGTTATGAAGACGGCATCCTTTATAACAGAGATGACGACATCAGATCCACCAGTTGGCGTGATCTCCATGGTATACGTCCGACCCGATCCTGATAAAGCACCTTTGGTGCCACCAGTTACAGTAACATCATCTGTAGCAAAATAATCTGTGACCGATTCTGCAAACGTAAACGTGACTGAAAACGGGTCCAGTGTATTAATCTTTTCAGGATAATTAGTGATCACATCTCTATCTATAACTTTCGTGGTAAACGTTCGAGTGAGTCCGTCATAATTGCCACCAGAGGCAGTAAACGTCATCGTGACCATATCTTCAACTGAATTATCATCAATTTCGGGACTCACTACAAAAGATTGATTTCTCCACCAATTCTGAGGCGTAAAAATTACAGTACTCCTATTTAGTCGGAGCACACTTTCTTTAATGGAAAGCGTAAGGGTCACATTTTCAGTTGGAGGAATCAATAAACGGGCATAATTAGCATAGGCGACTCTTTCTTCAAAAGTAGGGACCTCAGCGAGTATTTCAGGAGTACTGAATCGGTCTGTGATCACCACATTAAACTCTTTTACAATGTCATTGTACCCACCCCCTGATGCAGTAACCTGAAGTGTTATTTGATCATCTTCGGTATCTGCATCTGCTAATATATAAAAGAATATAGATTGTCGTGTATTCCAATTAGTCGTTGTGAACGTTACCGACGAATTGGTATAATCACCATAAAAAATGATATCTGTCCCCACATGACCTGTCATGGTTACAGTTACCGTTGATGAGGGTTGTTCTCCCAAGATTATAGTCAATCCCCTGCGCATGGACCCTCGATCAGGCTCAAGGAAAGTAGCATCCCCTGAAGTGTTAGTCCCATTATTGATGGTATGGACTTGAGCGAATGCAGATTTATTCAAGATGATGCATAGAATCATACAGAGGCAACCCAACAATATCTTCATCTCATTTTCAAATTTTACCTATCATTAATCACAAATATATTACTTCGTAAGAGTCAATCAGAAACTTACGATTAAATCATTAGTTTCCATTCTTGTTTAGGATAAAAGTATAGTTCGTAAGTCTTGAAGATGGATAACTTAACCTCAAAACGGGGCTGTTATTTGCATAAGGAAATACCCGTTTTCGCGTTGCTTCACATCAACTCTAGCACTTGTGTTCTTGGAAAAAACACTCCTCCATTAAGTCAACAATCTTCGGATGTCCTCCACTTATCATTCCTTCCATAATGAACTCAATGAGCATTGCATTTATGATACTGAATGTAAGGCGGTGAAAAATGTCCTTGCGCGCTGATTTGGGGTTTTGCAGGAGTCGGGTTTTCAATGGGGAAGATGGTAAACGACAGGGGTTCATATTTTACAACTTGCACCTGCCAGAATATGAATGATCCGCCAACAGTGTATCGCTCATTGAACCGCTACTGAATCATAAACTGGTAATAGAACCACACATTTGGACATAATACACTGTAGAGCACATCAGAACGCGTCAGAAAGCTTAAAGCTCACGCGCTTAAAGAATGACCTTTTTGGCGGAGTTTACCACTAGAGTGATACAATTGATGTGCAAACGCTATAGAGATTGCTAGATCACCACGTAATTGCCCCATGCTCTATATGGAAGCGGAAAACGTAAGTCGGTAATTGTAACCCACATCCCAAAATGGTAAAAAGATTGATAACACAATGAACCATGCTAGGCTAAGTGTTCAATCTTTTTGGCTAATGGTTCATATAGAAAAATGGCCACATCCAAATCAATTGTAATCAGTACGCCCCATAACAAGTCTATCTCGGTGTAGCCCCATTAAATTCCATCCAACACATATAAGGAGCAATTAAAGGAAAGAGCTCTGGAAGAATAAGTCTCCCGACAAATTTATTCTCTTTCATCGTCTGCTTAAGTTGAACCTTGGAAGAAATTAAAAATCTGTGCTATTGAACAACCAGTGTCTGAACAGTATAGGTGTATTCTACAATACACCTTGGTAGTCAGCCAAGTCCATGTTTGCCTTAGACACCTAAACACAAATATACGTCATAGAAAATCGCCCGAATGGCCTGATTGATAGGATTTTCCCCGTTTTGGGTCATTTTGTGTAGGATTCTGAATTATCTTTATTTGGATCTGAGGTCGCAACAAAATCAGTTAACTTTTGAATTGGAAACTACATACTCCACTAGATGTGTCAAGATCATCATATCAATTTACATGGATATGATGATGATTAACGAACGCGTACCATCTTACCAGTATGAACCTTTGAGATCTCTCCACTGGCCTCCGAGACCCTATAAAAATAAATGCCTGGTGCCCAGTTTGCTGATTCAATAATCAGTACCTTAGTTTGACCTCCTTGTGCAGCCCTCACGATATCACTGAATACACTTCGTCCCAAAATATCCACCACTTCCACATGTATGTCCATAGTTTCGGTGAGCTTCAACGATAAATTCGTGCGTTCAACAAACGGGTTTGGATAGTTTACAATCTCATCAAGAGAGAGATTGAGCGGCTGATCGTCTACGGAGGTCGTAAGCATCGGGATATCAATATCTCCATTAGCCCAGACGACGAACAGATCCATGCCCTCAGAGACAGACTGTCCTTGACCCGCTACCAATAAGGATCCCAGCCGATTTGATGCTTGAGACCAGTCCATAGAGAGTGTCTCAATGATGGAATGATCAGAGTTCTCTTTAAGATTGATGGTATACTGCTTCGGTGGGATTGACAATAATGGAGAAACATTAAGATACATCAAATCATCTCCGAGTTTACGAATCAATTGGTTACTGTCTTGAAGATCAATATCCACTTGCCCTAGATCCCCTGCGCCATGAATGGTTCGAATCAGTACTTGATCAGCAGGAATTTGTCCTTCCACATGAGGTAGAACTATTGAAGATATCTCATTTAAATCTTTTCCTTGAAGGAATATCTGATAGGTACTATCTTTATTCAAATCAATCTGATCCGAGTACAGCGGTTTTGCATTGGAGGTCAATACTGAATCAACGACATCTAATTTGATCATGCCAACGCGTACACTGTCCACCAGATGAGCGGTCCGATACGAAACATCATTGAGCAGTATGGAATCGTTGAGATAGATATCAATGCCCGTATCATGAATTGCCTGAACAAATAAAACGGATGTAAAAGGGGGCGCGCCTAAATCGGAGATTGTGCCTAACCCTGTATCCGACGTGATAACTTCTTGTTCTGTTCCAGATAATACGAGTCCAACGGTAAAGGTCTCATCATTTTCAACGAGTTCATCCACAATTGTCTCGACGACAAATGTGTGACTTTCGTTAGCGATTCCATTAAAATTAATGGGGCTTGTATTTTCGGTATAATCCACTCCCATCGTGGCAGTCCCATCGGTAAAGAAGGGAGTCACTGTGAGTCCACCTGTCAGTTCTTGATCAAGCGTAACTGTAAAGGTCATTGGTTTCCCCTCTATCGCTGTGGCATCATCAATGAAGATTGATGGGGGTAAGCCACCCCAAGTTGCAATCGCACTGACAGACGAGGCAGGGCCTTCGTTCAAACCATCAGAAAGTGAATTTTCAGAGATTGTGATCACGACATTCTGGCCTCCGGTAGGGGTGATTACAAGCGTGTAAGCGCTTCCACTTCCCTGAAGATCCCCTGAAGAAGCGCTTTCAATCTCAATATCATCAATTTCAAATCCAGACACATCTTCGCTAAATGTGAATGAGGCGGTAAATGAGGTAGTTGTAGTAATCGTTTCTGGTACACCAGTGATTGTGAGTATTGGAGGAGATGAATCCCACTCTGAGGTGAATGATTGTTGCGTCGTAGGCCCAGTGTTAACCCCATCCGTGGCAACGTTGGCGGCAACTGATACGACAACATCGGAATTGCCAGATGGTGTGATTTCCATTGCGTAACTTGCCCCACTTCCTGTAAGATCTCCTTTTGATCCTCCGCTGACTGTCACACTACTGGTCTCAAACCCTGTCACCTGTTCACTGAATGTGAATGTTGCCGTCAATGTTGCAGTGGAGTTAATCCGATCAGGTAAACCTCCAATAGATAGGGTCGGGGGTGTTGCATCCCAAACTACCGAAACCGTGACTGGGGACATTGGACCAGCAATACTCCCGTCAGTCGCTGAATTCGCTTTTACGGTAATCTCAATATCTTTTGAGCCACTTGGGTTCACCACTTGTGTATAGATCTGCCCAGAGCCTGAAAATGTACCTTTTTTAGCCCCAGTCACCGCGACATCTTCAGGTTCAAATCCAGACACTGGCTCGCTAAATGTAAAGGTCCCGGTAAAGGCAAGGGGTGAATTTATTTTCGCGGGTACTCCAGCGATTGTCACCGATGGCACATCCGAAGTCCACACTGCAGTTATACTTACTGGTGAGGAAGGTCCCCTGTTGAGCCCATCCGTGATGGTATTCACTGCAATAGTAAGGACAACATTGGTTGACCCATTGGGTGTGATCATAAGTGTGTAAGCGCTTCCAGTTCCCTGAAGATCCCCTGAAGAAGCACCTGTAATCTCAATATCTCCAGTTTCAAATCCACTCACATCTTCGCTAAATGTAAATGTGGCCGTAAATGGGCTTGTCGCGTTAATCGTAG
>JAPOTS010000120.1 GCA_026709065.1 Bacteroidota bacterium | reverse complement strand
ATGTGCCGGATCATAGAATTTTGAGGTATGTTACGGTGCTCATGAATATTCTGGGATTGTGCTGTAGGATGAATCAGCAATGAGATTTCGAGTTTCAAATGGATCAGAGTTGAGATCAAAGAGCTGCTGAGTATGAACGCCGTTTACCTGATACTGAATATATTTCCATCCATCTGCAGTACGGATTCCGCGTTGCAAATCCCGATAGGCAAGAAATACAGCGTCTCGGCCTGATGATTGGGGATCTTCTATCCATTGGACGATGCTTTCTCCATCAACCGTTTGGGGTAAGGGAATCTCAAGAAGTTCGGCAATTGTCGGAAATATATCAAATATGTACACTAGCTGGCTACGTTGTTCATTGGAAGGAATTCCTGGCCCTGCTAAGATCAGAGGAACACGCATACTGTGCTCGTACAAATTTTGCTTTGCAAGAAGTCCGTGACTTCCAACGGCTAATCCGTTATCACCTGCTACTATTATGAGAGTGTTTTCTGATAGCCCACTGGCTTCAAGTGCATCAAGAATGCGACCAATTTGGGCATCCAATTCACTCACCATGCCATAATAGAGAGCAAGTTCTTCCCGAACCATCTCTTCAGTCCTTGGGTGTGAACGAAGATGTTCACCTCTTATATCAAGATGACCTATATCAAATGGATGTGCAGGTAAAAAATTAGGTGGTAGAGATACAGAATCAGGGTGATACCAGCTACGAAAGGGCTCTGGTGGAGTCCTTGGATCGTGAGGGGATGTAAATGATACATATGCAAAAAAGGGTTGATCTGTACTGCGAAGTTCGGAAAGAAAATCAATGGTAGCATCAGCAAAGAGCGTACTTGAATATCCATTGACCTGCCGCCGGCCATCATTAGGATATGCTCCAGTAGGATCAAATTCAAAGAGTTCGGGGGCTTCATGGCCGCCCACTTCTGGCATATGCATCCCTCCGAAGAAGATGTGATCACCTGCTTGAAATGCTCGCACAAATGATGCACGATCATTGTGCCATTTTCCTGTTGCAAAGGTGATGTATCCAGCATCGGTAAGGATCTCTGGGAGCATGACATGATCAATGGGAATACGGTCTCCCAATGCATCCAATCGAAAGAGAGGCCTCCCTGTCATGAGCATTGATCGACTGGGAGCACAGAGTGCAGCCTGTAACCCTCCCATAGTATGGGCGTGGGTGAACGTCGTCCCACGTTTAACAAGAGCGTCTAAATTGGGGGTTTTGATTTCGGGATTACCCAGACCACCAATCGTATCATATCTCTGATCATCGGTATAGATGAACAGAACGTTGAGAGGTTCTGGCTGAGAGATGTGACAGCCCGTCATCCACAGTAAAAGCAGAATCAATCGATACATTAATCAAAGCAGAAATGAATCTTCAATATACCGCATATCATCTACCTATGAACTTCAACAATGAATGGCAATATCCTTCCAATTGATATCATGCATTCTACACCTATGATTCTCAGCATTTCCAAATCTAATCGATTTAGAACGCCGATTTAAATTGTGGCTGGGTAGACAACATTCGCCCCTAATCTATCCATTTCTCAGCCGAAAGATCCAGTGGATCAGACCAGTACATGCTTTCCTCAACAAGTAGTTGACGCAAGTGATCAAGTGTTTCCTGATAGCTGGGATCAGTAATGAGGTTTTGTGTTTCATAAGGATCAGAGTTCAGATCAAAGAGCTGCTGAGTATGAACGCCGTTGACCTGATACTGAAGATGTTTCCATCCATCTGCCGTACGGATTCCCCGTTGCAAATCCCTGTAGGCATAAAATACCGAGGCTCTCCCTGATGACTGCGAATCGTCTATCCATTGAATCAAACTTTCTCCCTCCACCGTTTCGGGTAGTGAAAGATTCAGAATCTCTGCTATCGTCGGAAAAATATCAAATACATACACCAACTGATTACGTTGTTCATTGGATGGAATTCTGGGCCCCGCTAAGATTAGAGGAACGCGCATACTGTGCTCATATAAATTCTGCTTACCTAAAAGTCCATGGCTACCCACGGCTAATCCATTGTCGCCTGCCACGATCACCAGTGTGTTGTCTAATTGACCATTGGTTTCAAGGGCATCAAGGATCCGACCAATTTGGGCATCCACTTCACTAATCATGCCATAATACAGGGCAAGTTCTTGGCGAACCATCTCTTCGGTCCTTGGAAGTTCACGTAGTCGTTCATCCCGTACATCAAGATCGCCATTATCAAATGGATGTTCTGATAGATAATTCGGAGGAAGAGACACGGAATCAGGATGATACCAGCTAGCATATGGTTCAGGCGGAGTTCTTGGATCATGAGGAGATGTAAATGATACATATGCCAAGAAGGGTTGATCTGCCATGCGAGCTTCGGATAGAAAATCAATCGTGGCATCAGCAAAGAGTGTACTTGAATATCCGTCAACTTGGTGTCGATTGTCATTGGGATATGCCCCCGACGGATCAAATTCAAAGAGTTCGGGAGCTTCATGTCCGCCCACTGCTGGCATATGCATTCCTCCAAAGAAAATGCGATCACCGGCTTGGAATGCACGCACAAATGATGCACGATCATTATGCCACTTTCCAGTAGCAAAAGTGATATATCCTGCTTCAGCAAGGAGCTCTGGAATCATGACATGATCGCTCGGAATATGATCCCCTGTTCCATCTAATCGAAAGAGGGGTCTTCCTGTCATGAGCATCGATCGACTGGGTGCACACAGTGCACCATGTAATCCTCCCATGGTATGAGCATGGGTAAAGGCTGTCCCGCGTTCAAGAAGAGCGTCTAAATTGGGAGTTTTGACTTCGGGATCACTTAGGCCTCCAATGGTGTTATATCTCTGATCATCTGTATAGATTAGCAGAACATTTATTGGATCTGGTTGCGAGATGTTACAGCTCGTGATCAAGAGGGTAAGCAGGATTAATCGGTACATGAATCAAAGTAAGAAGGAAGGTGTAAATATAGGAAATTCCATATCATTCTACATCTATCCTATCAATTTTGTAAGTTCGTTCTTTAAACCATTCTATTTAATCTCATGCGATCTATACTTATGACCCTTTTAGGGCTACTCATACCCGCGAGTGCGATGTCTCAATCGGACTCAACTCCCTATATCGTGTTTGTCACTGGAGATGAGGAGTACCGCTCAGAAGAATCCATGCCCATGCTAGCTCAAATCTTAAAAAGAGACTATGGCTTTGATGTCAGCATCTGTTATGCTCTCAACGAAGAAGGTTTTATTGACCCCAATGTTTTGGATAATATTGCGGGTCTTGAGCGATTAGAAGATGCAGACATGATGGTTCTCTTTACGAGATTCCGAGCTCTTCCAGATTCTCAGGCACAGTACATCCTTGACTTTGCCGAATCAGGAAAGCCGATTGCTGGATTTCGTACGGCCACCCATGCATTTCTTTACAAAGATGACCCGCAGCGTGAGCATCTCAATAATGACTGGCCTTCTCGTGTCTTGGGTCAACAGTGGATCGTACACCATGGTCACTTTAAAGATGGCGAGGAGCATCTGACCCGCGTTGAGATCATTGATGACATGCAATCCAACCCAATTCTGAATGGGGTTCAAGGCTTTGATGCTTACTCATGGCTCTATCATGTCGACGGTGGGGACTGGAAGCTTTCTGGAGATAGCGAACCTCTGTTGATGGGGACAGCTCTGCGATCAAAGCATGAGAACGAGGGCCGATTGGATCAGTATCCTCTATCGAATCCAGTGGCTTGGACAAAGACTTACACTGGAACGAGTGGAATCCCAGCGAACGTATTTTTTACAACGTTGGGGCACCCGTATGATTTTAAGGATGAATCCATGCGCAAGCTCGCTTTAAATGGTATTCTGTGGGCATTGGGGGAAGAGATTCCTGACGGGGGTGCCAATGCTGAACTCGCCGTACCCTACGATCCCAACGATTCTGGTTTTGGAGATGTGTTCAAACCCAATATGCGCCCCTTAGATCTGTAAATAGTTGAGTCTATTCCTAGGAGAGAAAGTCGTGGTGAATCTTCACAGAAGACTATTCATTTAGGAATTCACACTCATAGTACGTTTTCCAAACCCTCGTTTCTCGGAGTATAATAGGTTAATGTCTGGGCTTCTTTGTTGCCCATATCATTGGCATTTTCCTAGGGATGGTACTCTTGAATTTGAATCTTTGGCTACTGCGGGAGAATTTTCTTTTGATTTAATGAGAGTAGCTGATCTTCACCTAATCACCCAGTCGTTACCGCCTTGGTTTTGATGTAGCATAAGCAGCAAAACCTTTTCGTTCACTGGCTTTGACCTTGTAGAAAGAATTTATAGCATTTTCCACATACTCTATATCTTTCAACACATCAGATCGGTAAAGCAGCTGATCAGGATCATAGTCGGCATCGTTTCGCTTGAGTTGCATTTCTATGAAAGTACGTGAAAATAATTGTAACTCTGGGGGGAAATTTTTTATGGCATCTTGACGACGTAAATTCTGTCTGATTTGGCCATGAGCCAGTCCTCTATAAATTTGCTTATAGGCCAGATTATTTCTAGTGTTTTTGTTCGTTCCAATCATTGCATCAGCAACTGTCTTTGCCAGACAATGCAACTGTGAGTAGTAAGCGGAGCTAATACTTCGGCGCAGATCAGACTGCCTGGGGCGGCCCAATTCTCCGGTAGCAAGTTTTCGTGCTGTCATAGTTAAATCTATGGGTTTCATGAAGAATTGTTTACTAAGTTAACAGAACTGTTGGAATGAAATTGCAAAGAAAATACCACCAGTGCATCGTTTGCAAACCCCTGCGTTTTAGTAGAAATATTGCCTGGAGCACATGAGACGTATTTTTTAGCGTTGACAGGGAGGTTTTGCAAACGGCTCCAATGAATGGTGATATATGAGCCGAATCATTGAAACAAGTTTGTATCCTAATCAAGACTCTACATGAAGAACGCAACAATATACCTATCAATTCAGGATTGCGGGCCAAATCTCAGATACCTTGACTTTTCTGCTATGAGATCATTTACAAAATTTATCCAAGAATCACTGTACAAGTGAATAAGTAATCTTGCACAAAGCATCACTGATATATAAAGGTTTGAGCCAGCCCAACTTCACCAATGAACGCAAATGTAGCATATTCAAGGATTAAACTCTTGGAACTGTAATCACCTGAGCCTTCTGCAAAACCTCATTGCGAACTATAAAAAATGCGTTAAATGTGCTTCAGGGCAATATTTCTACTAAAACGTAAGAGTTTTGCAAAAGCCTCATCTGAATAGATAAATCGATCTACAATAGCCTCAATTCCCGCGTAGTTAAGTGGATATGAAAATCAGGGTCGTTTATGGAATT
>JAPOTS010000139.1 GCA_026709065.1 Bacteroidota bacterium | reverse complement strand
CCATATTAGTAGAAGATTGAAGTGAACTTTAGCTACGCGGAAATTTAGGATAGGATGGCTCCCATTGAACTGGAATACTCTCCAGTCTAAGAATATCCAAATAAAATGACCCGAAAATCAGCCTCAGCAACATCAATTTAAATTGACGTTAGACAACAAATAAATGGTGAACTTGACGATATTGAATAAATATGTCTGCTATCTTAGCCATTTAGCCGTAGGGTTCCATCGGCCTGTGCCCTGATCATCCCGTCTCTGATCATAGATGGAATTTGGATACTCACTTGTTTTTTTGTAGGATGCACTGGTTTTGTTATAACCAAAAGTTCTTGCCACCTCAACAGCATAATCTTCTTGACTAATTGTTAAGCACCGTTCCACAGCAGTCTGAATTGCTAAACGATACTCCGATGGAGAGATCATTTCTGGTTTCTTCATCAGAGGATCTGTCAGTTGAGTGCGATTCCGAACCTCTGCCTGCGTTGAAGATGTTTGTAAGAAATCAGAATCAAAATCAGATTGGACAATCAGCCCCTATTTTAAGGCATACATTGCTGCATCAAGAATTTTTTGCTTGATCCTTCGTCCTGCCTGTTCATAACTCCAGGCTTCCCTAGTTTTGCGAATAACGATGTCAATGTGAACGGGCCCCTCAACGTCTGCGATGAGCCAACCAACTTCTTCAAGCGTCTCCTCCTCAATATGAAAATACTCTCCCCGACTCTGGTATCCTTTTTCTAATGGATTAAATTCCATGTAAGGCGTACTAAGGATTTCTGGTGATTGTTCTGGCTTTCTCTCGAACTACGCGAGCTTGGCGTTAAACTGGAGCAGGTATACTTGTAGTAGATTGGGCACATGCTCGTCGTATCGCATCAATCGCTTTCTGGGTTTCGGTTTCGGGGTTGTTAAACTACCCCTCTACGAAACCCTCGCCTTGAGTTTTCAAGACATTAGACCGAGTATTCTTCTAACTTCACACTGTCCATTAGATGTGGGTATGGAGGGATTCAGTGCGGAAGCTACGGTGATAGGCTAATCATCTACTCGCCAGCCCAGTACTTGAGCTGGATCTCCGTCTAAATGAAAGTCATCAGGTAATTGCACAAGATTCAAGGATGCCTCAGTGGCTAAGGTACCATCTTTGAGATAGATCATTCCCACCGCCTGAGTAAAACGCCCCCGTAATTGCTCTCTAATCGCTACAATTCTAAGGGGTTCTTCAATGGGAACAGGATACCGATACTTTACATCAAGATGTACCGACATCATAAACGCATGAAAATTTTCAATCAAAGATACCCGGCCAACGATCTCATCCAAAATGGCGGCCTGCACTCCACCGTGAACAATGCCAGGATAACCCTCATAATACTTGGAAACCGTATAGTGGGACTCAACCATGGCATCGCCATCGTCATAAAATGTCATGTAAAGTCCATGTGGATTATTTCGTCCACATACGAAGCAATGATCGCTATTGGGTTGCTTGTTCACGCTAAACTGCTTTGACCTCTGTAATCAATTCAGACACCGAATCCTTTGCATCCCCAAATAACATCCGCGTATTTGTCTCAAAAAATAATAGATTCTGAATTCCAGAATATCCCGGGCGCATGCTTCGTTTGAGAAAAACGACTGTGCCAGCCTGATCAACATTAAGGATTGGCATTCCATAAATCGGACTTGATTTATCATGGCGAGCGGCAGGATTGACTACGTCATTCGCCCCAATCACAAGTGCTACATCAGTGGATTCAAATTCATGGTTAATCTCATCCATCTCATAGAGCGCATCGTAAGGCACATTCGCCTCTGCCAGAAGCACATTCATGTGTCCAGGCATTCGCCCGGCTACGGGATGCACTGCATATTTGACCTCCACACCCCTAGCCTCCAAGACCTCTGCTAATTCGCGAACTTGGTGTTGCGCTTGAGCAACAGCTAACCCGTATCCTGGAACGATAATCACTTTTCGTGCATAACTAAGCATGATTGCGGTGTCATCTGCAGTGGTTGATGTAATGCTACGCCCATCCACCAAAGCCGCTGAACCCTCCTCGTCTGAATCCCCCCCAAAGCCTCCAATCATGACCTGCCAGAATTTACGATTCATCGCAACACACATCGTATTGGTCAACATGATCCCAGAAGCGCCCACCAATGCTCCACTGATGATCAAAGCCGTATTGGATAAAACAAACCCGGTTGCTGCAGCAGCTAACCCCGACAGAGCATTGAGAAATGCTACAATCACTGGCATATCTGCACCACCGATGGGGATCACAATAAGGACTCCAAAAATGAGTGCTAACCCAGATAGAAGCCCCAAAGACAAAATAAGCTCTCCCCCAAGGAATGCCCATCCAATACATGCAATCATTGATACTATGACGAGCGACAAAATGATATATTGCCCGAAAAACTGGATCGGGTTACCCGTCATCTTTGCACTGAGTTTCAAAAATGCGATGAGGCTACCAGAGAATGTCACCGTCCCAATCAATACACTGAGATAGGCTGCAATATTCTGATTCGCACCTGAGTCGATGATCTCAGCAGATGCGACAAGCGCAGAGGCTAACCCACCGAACCCATTAAATGCTGCGACCAACTCTGGCATAGCTGTCATCTTGACTTGCTTAGCCATAATGGCCCCAATCGCACCACCAACAACCAAACCTGCAATCATCTCAACAGGCGTGAGAATATTATTTAAAAATAAAGTAGCCACGATTGCCAACAGCATGCCGATAGCTGCAATGCGATTTCCACCTCGGGCAGTCACAGGAGATTGCAATCTTTTTAGCCCCACAATGAAAAGAATTGCAGCCAGTAAGTAGATCACATCAATAATCAATTCCTTAGACATCATCGGTGGGCCTCTTCTTGAACATTTCCAACATGCGGCCTGTCACCATAAATCCTCCAACCACATTAATGGTCGCTGCAATCAATGCGACTAATCCGATCCATTTCGCTATGGATCCACCTCCAATCGTTCCAGCGTAAATCAGTGCACCAATGATGGTGATTCCACTAATCGCATTTGAGCCAGACATCAGCGGCGTATGAAGCGTTTGAGGGACCTTACTAAGAATCTCACGACCAACGAACATGGCCAATACAAAATATGTCACTAGTTCCATCATGGGCTTGTAGATTTGATCAGACTAAGTACGCGCTCATGGACAACTTGTCCATCGTGACATACGCAGGCAGATTTGAAAATTTCATCCTCAAAATTTGACTTGAACTCTCCGTCTTTAACAAACTCACTGATCATCGCTGCTACAGTCCTGGCATAAAGAAAGCTAGCATCAGCAGGGACAGTAGCAGGTAAATTCGTAGGTCCGAAAATTCGAACCCCCTGATGGGTTTGTACTTGATCGGGCACAGTGAGGGTGCAGTTGCCGCCCGTTGTAGCAGCGAGGTCAACAATGATGCTGCCCGGCTTCATGGCCTCAACTGCTTCTTGGCTCACTAAAGTTGGCGCTTTCCGCCCTGGAATCAATGCCGTCGTGATGACCACATCAGAAGTTGCCAAATGAGGCACCAATAGCTCTACTTGCTTTTCTGCCTTCGCATCCATGAGCGCTTTGGCATAGCCTCCCTCATCCTGCATGTCCTCAATTTCAAGATCCAATTCCACGAACTGCGCTCCCAAGCTTTTGACTTCCTCTCTAGCGGCTTCGCGAATATCATAGCCCCATACCCTTGCGCCAAGTCGGCGAGCGGTAGCAATAGCTTGTAGTCCTGCAACGCCTGCACCTAAGATAGTAACATTTGCTGGTCTCACCGTCCCAGCGGCTGTGGTCAGCAGTGGAAAAAATTTCGGAAGATGACTTGCTGCAATCAATACTGCTTTGTACCCCGCCAAAGAAGCCATTGCACTAAGCGCATCCATTTTCTGGGCCCTAGAAATTCTTGGGACTAGTTCCATCGCCAGCGCTGTGACCCCACGGTTAGCTAAGTGAGACATTCGTTGTGGTGCATCCAAAGGATGGAGCAATCCGACCACCACTGAATGCGATTTTATGGAATCAATCTCTTCATCGGATGGGGGCATAACCAATGCCAAAATATCTGAATTCCATGCTTCTTCCTGCGTTACAACCTTGGCCCCCGCCTCAATAAATGCATCATCACTTATCCCAGCCTGCTGCCCTGCATTGGTCTCTATGATAACTTCCAATCCCGTCTTAACCAATGAGGAGACGACCTTGGGTACGACCGCAATGCGGGATTCCATTGACTGTTTAGCACGAACGGCTGCTAATGTCATGACAAAAAGTTTCTCTAATTATTTCAAATGAATCAAGGCCAATCAATCACCTGATCAGTTCAAGACAACCTAAGGCCTCTAAGTTACAAAAAGATTAATTCTTTCCAAAACCCAACGACCTCTAACCATTGCGCTGCTGAAAGTCTTTCATAAAGCTAACCAAGATTTGTATGGATTCCAATGAGCATGCATTGTAAATAGAAGCACGCATTCCTCCAACCGAGCGATGACCTTTCAGGGCCAGTAACCCATTCTGTGTCGCCTCGTCCATAAATGTTTGCTCTAAATCTTCTCGTTGAAGCCGAAAGGTCACATTCATCTCTGACCGAGACTCTCTTTGTGCAGTTCCTCTATAAAAATCAGTTTCATCAATCGTTGTGTACAACAGATTTGACTTTTGACGATTGGTAGCCTGAATTCCTGATATCCCCCCCTGATCCTCTAACCAGCGCAAGACTTTTTCAACCATGTATACCGCAAAGACTGGAGGCGTGTTGAAGCATTTTTCTGCGTGCGTCCCATAATCCAACATGGTGGGTAAACCCTGCTTCCGAATTTGCAAGAAACGATCTCTAACTAAAATGACCGTTACTCCAGATGGTCCAATATTTTTCTGAGCACCCGCATAAATAAGTCCATACTTCTCCAAATCAATTGGTCGGCTTAAAAAATCACTGGAAGCATCACAGACAAGCGGAGAATCAACATTGGGGGTTGATTGAAATTGTGTCCCATAGATCGTATTGTTAGAGGTGTAATGCACGTATGCATCATTGGAATCTAAATCCCATGAGGATGGCTCTGGAATATAGTTGAAACCCTTATCTGCACTTGATGCAATCACTCGGCTCTGACCAACACGCTCTGCCTCTGCATGGGCTTTCTTTGCCCATGATCCAGTCAATAAATAGCCTGCCTGCCCATCACTCGGAAGAAAATTCAATGGCACTTGATGAAACTGCATTGACGCGCCCCCTCCAAGAAATAGGATATGCCAATCTTCAGTGAGTCCTAACAAGCGCCTAATCCGATCACGCGCCGATGACTCAATCTCAATATATTCTGGAGACCTGTGAGAAATTTCCATGACAGATGCGCCCACCTTGGGATATAATGGGAGTTCTTCGCGTACGGACTCAATGACTGCAAGGGGTAGCGTTGCTGGTCCTGCCGAAAAATTATGAAGTCGCTCAGATTGATTGATGTTCATTACTTTGAATTTGGATACATGAAACTGCTAATACGTTATGAATTTCTTTGAGTAAACGACACAGCTCTTTGGGAGGACTACCAACCACACGGATTCGTGCAACCGCAGCATTGGCATCCCCAGTAAAGACCTGATTTTCCATTTCTTGAATATTCATGTTATACTTACGAATGAGATCCAGTATACCCGCTAGGACACCAACTTTGTCCAAATGACGGATCGTAAGTACATGTGTCGCATACGATTGCTCTGCAATATTGATACAATTTGGAACGACCCCTGTTCTGGAATAGATGTCAATCACGCGGACGACCTCTTTACCAGTGGCAATCTGAGCTTGATCAGTAGATGCCCCAATATGATGGGTCAAATAAACCAATGGGTGCTGAGACAGCTCGGTATTTAGATGCCCTTCTTTACCTTCGGGTTCAGACTCAAAGACATCAAGCCCAGCCAGAATTCCTTTGTTATTAACCGCTTCCAAAAGCGCACCTTCATCTACAATGCTACCTCGAGAGGTATTAATAAATAAGGCACCTGGCTTCATGGCATTGAAAAAGTCTCTGTTTGCAAGTTTATACGTATCTGGTATGGCAGGGATATGCAATGAGATAATATCGGCTTGGGAAGCAATTTCAAGTGGACTACTCAAATAACGGATTCCTAGTGAATGAGCTTTTTTCTCAGTCAGAGACCGGCTCCATCCGACTACATCAATGCCCATAGATTTTGCGGCCTCTGCAACCAACTGCCCTATATGCCCTAATCCAATCAACCCAAGAATTCGACCTCTGAGACCTGATGCCTTTGAATACATACCCTTGCGCCAAAGTCCAGCCTGAGCATCAAATACATTGTTTGGAATCCTACGGTCCAAAGCAACCATTAAGCCTATGGTTAATTCTGCCACAGCACTGGCATTTTTCCCAGGACAGTTCGCAACGAAAATCCCCAACTCAGAAGCAACATCTACATCAATGGTATCATAGCCAGCCCCGGCCCGCACGATGAGTTCCAATGATGGAGCGTGCTCCATCATCGTTTGAGTGATCATAGTGGATTTGACCACTAGTGATTGCGGATCACTGGAGACGATGGCATGATGAAGCGCATCCCCGTCACAATCATTCACTACTACGTCAAGTCCAATGTGCCTCAAGGAATCAATCGTATGAGGGTGTAATTTATCGGCAACAAGAACTCTCATGATTTCCAAAAAGATGTATCAATAACCCACTTCGAAGTTTAGGCTCAAACCATGTAGATTTTGGTGGCATTAATTCATGAGCATCGGACACATCAATCAACTGATTCATACTGGTAGGGTACATTGAAAATGCGACAGCATTTGACGTTGATTTGACGCGCTCTTCTAGCTCATGCGTTCCACGGATCCCTCCAACAAATGTGATGTTTGGATCAGTGCGCTGATCGGTAATTCTGAGAAAAGGTTCCAAGATGAATTCGCCCAACCGTGCTACATCTAATTGATCCGCTATTCCTTGACGCTCTGACTCTGGAAGAGCAATTGTATGCCATTGACCTTGTGCAAACATACATACCTCCCCTTGCGCCTGTGGAGTCGCTTGATTAGTCACACGATGCAAGATTCCCAGAGACTCAATGTCTTGTATGAGTTTTTCTATATCTCCTACACGAACGACTCGATTGTAGGGTAGAATCTGTGTGCTACTGACAGGAAAACAAACAGCCGGAAAATAATCACTCCCTGGAATGTTCCCATCATTCCATACCTTCCACGCAGCCTCACAGCGGTGATGACCATCGGCAATATACATGGGATCAACTTGACTAAAGGCATCAACGAGTTGCTCGGAGTTTGCAAACTTCCAGATCGTGTGCTGAATCCCATCTTCCGCTGTAAAATCAAATAGAGGATCGGTAAGCGTGCATTCATTGATGAGCTTAGTGACTGCATCAGAATCTCTAAACACCAACATTACGGGTTCGGAGTGTGCAGATTGTTCTTGAATGTGCCGAGTACGATCTGCCACCTTTGGAGGTCGAACGTTTTCATGCTTCAAAATATGACCCACTTTATAATCATCGACAGACACCAGTCCATAGACACCTACCTGATGATGATCCCCCATCCTGAGTTGATAAGCATAGATCGCCGGCTGAGTTTCTTGGTGGCTGTAGGGTGCTGCTGCAAATTGTTTAAGGTTTTCAGCTCCTTTGGCGTATACAGCATCATCGTACTCACTGACTGCGCTGGGTAAATCAATCTCGGGTCGAATGATATGTAGAAAACTTTGGGGGTTCCCGCGGGCTAATTCTCGCGCTTCTGGTATGCTAATTACATCATACGGTACAGAAGCGACTTGTTTTGCAGAATCATGTGTCGGCCGAAGTGCCGAAAATGCTTTAATCTTAGCCATTAAGTGGAAAGGAGGTTAGTGAAGTTTATTTGTGAGGATTACTCATCTATGGTTTAACAATTATTTAGCTGTGCTGTGCCTATTTTGAAACTATTTTATTATCTACTCATAAAAGCCTTGTTATCGCGGGGTGGAGCAGTGGTAGCTCATCGGGCTCAAGGTTCACTATCGCCACACTTGGAATTCGCAATTTCAAGTGATTTTTTGGTGTATGTGTTTGGGCTACGTGCTAAGGAAACTGGTGCGTGACTTCTTGTCAAATTCGGGGAAGCCTGTTGCGTGGTAATCCCGAGCCAAGCCCAATAGGGAAGGTGTAGAGACTTAATGGCAGGCCCCTAACGGTTCGGCCGAGGGTGAAGAGAAAGTCCAGACCACAAACGATTCGATGAATCGGCGATGAAAATCGTAGTTGGTATGCATAACCCGAAGGTCGCGGGTTCAAATCCCGCCCCCGCTACATCAGGATCGGCATTCTTTGTGAGTGCCGATCTTTTTTTTGCCTATTTTCAATTGATTAAAATTCTATTTATCGAATCTGATGTATAAAATCCGGTCAGATGTTGTCAATTGGTTGCCCCGACTTATAAACTAATTCACCCATCATGATAAAGATAGAATCTATCATCAAAGAACTAATCTCATCACCAATGGGTAGGAAATCTGAAATTTTTGGATTCCAAAAGCTACGACATCTTTCTTGATGAGTATAACCATCCTCCTAGTATCTGATTGATGATACAAAATCTCCATCAGCCCCGTTGCATCCTCGTCACTGGCGGAGCCGGATTTATTGGTGCTAATTTTCTTCACCATATTGTACCCAAGTTTCCAGAAGTTGAAATCATCAACCTAGATAAGTTAACGTATGCAGGAAATCTACTGAGCTTAAGCGAAATTGAATCCGCTTCTAATTATCAATTTATTCATGGAGATATTTGTGATTTGAATCTATTACATGTTTTATTTGATGATCACCAAATCACAACGGTTGTACATTTTGCTGCCGAAAGTCATGTCGATCGCTCCATTCATACCCCCCTTGAATTTGTGCAGACGAATGTGGTCGGAACAGCCTGCCTCTTAGAGGCCGCGAAGACTGCATGGAATCTAAATGCCTCAGATCCTGCTATGTATCGTTTTCTGCATGTTTCTACAGATGAGGTTTTCGGTGCCTTAGGGCGCACTGGGAAATTCTCAATTGATACTCCTTATGCCCCCCGATCTCCTTACTCCGCTTCAAAAGCTTCGGCAGATCATTTTGTTCGCGCTTATGCTGAAACTTATGAGCTTCCTGTCATCATTTCAAACTGCTCTAATAATTACGGACCCTTCCAATTCCCAGAAAAATTAATCCCACTGGCGATTGTTCGTTCGTTATGCAATGACTCTATACCCGTATATTCTAAAGGTGAAAATATTCGAGATTGGCTCCATGTTCATGACCACTGCAAGGCTCTTGAAACAATTATTCATCAAGGAATCAATGGAGAAACCTATCTAGTTGGTGGATCTGCAGAATATTCAAACCTTGATCTTCTTAACATTTTATTGACCATCGTAGACGAGGAGTTACAACGCCCCGTAGGCACGAGTCAAAAACTCATCACATTCGTGCAGGATCGCCCTGGGCATGACTTCCGTTACGCCATTGATGCATCCAAACTAATCACTGAACTTGGCTGGTCTCCACAATACACATTGTCAGAGGGATTAAGAGCCACTGTTCGGTGGTATCTATCAAATCACTCATGGCTTGAAGCCGTCATAGACGAGAGTTATCGCAGTTATCTAAAAGCGCAATATGAGATCTCATGAAGCTCCTATTGTTTGACATTGACGGAACACTATTAAAGCCTATTTACTCTGGCCGTCAACATATTGAAGCTGTCCTTGAACAGTTATGTGGAAAAGTAATTTCAACTGAAGGCGTTGCATTTTCTGGCCGCACCGACCCGCAAATCTTTGAAGATACTCTCCAATTAGCAAGCTATTCTGCTGTTGAGATCAAGGAGCTCATTCCGGATGCACTAAATCTATATTCCGATATTGCAACTTATTTCCCTGACGAAGTGGAATTGACCAATGGGGTTGCTGAACTTCTTGAATCCTTGGAATCCAATAAAAACGTACAACTTGCATTATTGACTGGCAATATCCGTGTCACTGCGTACAGAAAACTATCTGCAGCGCAAGTTGACCACCTTTTCCCGTTTGGTGCATTCGGATGTGATCATAGTGATCGTGCTCAACTGCCCGAAATAGCCCAGATTCGAGCAATGACTTATTGCGGTAAATCATTCAGTGGAGAGGACACTGTCATTATCGGAGACTCCGTACACGATGTCACCTGTGGACGAGGCATTGGAGCTCTGAGTGTCGCGGTAGCAACAGGCTTTACCAGTTACCATGATTTGATTTCTGAAAATCCAAGTGTCATCCTGCGTGATCTGACAAATATTTCGGAGTTCTGCACATCCATCGGTATTTGATTGCCAAAAAATTATCCTTTCTCTTTACGACCTATATTATTTGTTGTCTTGCTCTGTGATGTGAGTCAATAGGGCATCACATGTTCGGCTGATAATTGCATAGACTTCCTCAAAAATCCCACTGTAATAGGGATCTGGAACATCCTCTTGGGTAGATTCAGGATCAAATAATCTGAATAATTTGATCTTATCAGCGAACTGATTATGACGGTCTATATTGAGCACATCTCTTAGATTGCTCCGGTCCATGACTAATATCATATCACAGGTTTCAAGATCATGCCTTGTAATTTTTTGCCCCTTAATATGGCTGAGAGAAAAGCCGTACTTCTCAGCAACATGGCAGATACGAGAATCAGGAGGTTCACCTAAATGCCACCCACTTGTCCCCGAGGAAAGAACTTCAATCTTGTTGTCGAGATCATGGTTCTTGAGTATATGCTCAAAGTAACCATGGGCAAGAGGACTTCTGCAATGATTACCCAAACACACAAACATGATGTGCTGGGGTTTGTGTTGAGGTAATTTCATCAATGAATCAGAATATCTTGGGGGATCATGCGTCTGGCGATAATGTTTAGTTTTCCCCAGTTAAACAAGCCAAATGAGCGAATGTTGGGCGATCATGTTCAATGATCCCTGGTAGGAAAAATAGTCGGATTGAAGATGTAAATTGTTTAACCCTACCCACACTAGACTTTCGCGGTCGTTTCATATCATGTAGTAGGAACTATTCCCACCTCATTTTAAGAGAATCTCAAGTGCACGACGCTGCTCGGCATGCTTTCTAGGATTCATGCCCATTAATTTTTCCAAATTTAGTTGCTTCCATCGTACAGCAGGAAGTTTGACTGCATCGGGGAATCCGATTAACTCAAAATCGGGCTCAGCATCATGAAGCGAAAGTAGAAATTCTGCGATGGAACCTGTCAGGCGTGAACCAATATCTTCATGGAGACGATACCCCGTATCAATCAATTTACTAAGTGGTGTTTTCCATGCATCCATTCCCTTGAATCGCAAGTCATCACTATCTTCTTGCACAGCAATAGTGGGCGCTAGTAACTCATGCATAGGCCGTGGTGAACTTGCGACATAAACCATAAAGACATAAAAAAGCTTTTCAGAGATTTTCTCGTTCTCATACAAAATCATTATATCAAATAAGTCACGCGGATGCTTACGATCAAGCGCTGCAGTGATCTTGCCTCCGTACACATCTTCAAAAGAAACCACCTGCATTGATAGTTGACCAAATCGTTTTGATGCAGCATTTGAAAAAAACATATTTTGCGATGGTCGCACTGTTCCCCTGATCACAGCGGATGCCTCAATTTTAATCGTTGTATCGTCTCGAGTAACATATATTTTAGGATTATTTTTCTTGTGTCCTAATACACGTTTAGCATTCGTTCTCCAGTCATCTTGATTAATTGATCTAACAATACTATCAAAGCAGATACCCATATCTCTAAGAGAGTCTGAACGATTTGCATCTGGTAACCAGACAAGGTCAATATCTATTGATACCCTCGGCATTTCCCGATAAAATAGGTTTATGGCAGTGCCTCCTTTCAGTGCAAACCTTGACTCCTCGGATATATGCGGTAAGGTCTCTACCAGCATTACCACTTGGTCAAGATAATTAGAAGATACAGTCATCTTCGTAAGGGTTTTCAAAGAAAAAATCTGGAAGAGAGATTTGGTAAATGGGATGATAAGATCCACCAGAAAATAAAGCCCGAGGCCCACTACCTAAATCAATTTGGGTAGGGTCCAAATTCTCTCTCCACGGAAATTGATATAAATCTGCAAATGCAAAAAATAATCGTTTTACCTTGATGCTAACACAAGCCATGAGTAACTGCATCAGTCGCTTAGGGCAGAGGAATTTTAGTGATTGAAATTGCATATCTACATGCACAAAATCTGAATCCCGTCTTATCTGAGAAATCATTTCAAGAATTGCTCGTTCGCGACATGATGCTCTCACTGGCCAATGCCAAATCTCTGCTACATAATTTTTGTTGAATGCAAGTAGGGGTTCTTCAATGAGACCCACTGAGTTTCCTGCGAAAAGCGAGGATTTGTGCAATTTGATTGAATCTTTTGTAGGAAGACGGTTGATCCAACTTGGGTAATCTCCATAGAAATGCACTGTTTGTCTTGTTCTTAACCTTACTGAATGCTTGTTGTAGGCATATTCCAATGCATTTCTTCCCCCTAAATGCATCTTACGTTGCATTAGGTGCTGACATGAAAGAAGAATGACCTGCCAAGACAGATGATCTGATTCAGTATGATGAAGTGGTCTCCGATAGACTCCTCTTACAATCCGCTCAATCCATCCATGCTTTACGTAATCATGAATAGATCTAGAACCAATGCCTCTTGCTATCAACCATGGTGTCTCAACAATAAATCCCTGAGGCAAATCACGGATCAGAGCTTTTAATCTTGAATTTCTCATTTACACAATTCTATAAGGCTTCACAAAATTATCATGGCAGATGAACTACCAATCAATAATGTCAAGCCAACCGAAAGACTTCTCCAACAGATAGAAGTTGGTATTTATCAGCCATCCATTTAAAAGATGCAATTATCTTCGTATGAGGTATCTAAAAAATTTTCTGGAAGTGATATTTTATAGATCGGATGGAATCGCCCATTGGGAACTAACATGCGTGGTCCATGACCAAAATTGATTGAACTTGTGTCTAAATGTTTTCGCCATGAATGTTGATAATAATCAGCGTAAACAAAGAATAACCTTCTGGCCTTAATGCTCCGACAGGACTGAAGTAGTTCCATAAGAAGTTCTGGATTAAGCGATACCAGACTCTCAAAATAGAGTTGAACATATTCAAAATCAGACTTCCCGTTCAACTGATCAATCAATTCAAGAATTGCTCGTTCTGGCGTTGACACTTTGATCGGCCATCTCCAAATCCCAGCAGCCCAATCTGACTGATCTTTAAGATAATTGTGGTCAACGATCCCAATACGATGATCCTCAAAAAGTGTAGATTTAGTGACTACGATATTGTCTCTTGTAGGAAGGCGATTTAACCATGAGGGAGCACTACCATAAAAGTCAATTCGCTGCCCATCACCCATCATTATAAAATGAGCATATCCTGCCTTGTCTAATGCATTTCTACCGCCTAAATGTATATCATAGTTTAGGAGGCGTTGTAATGATATAAGTACAGTCTCCCATGTGATTTTTCCTAATTCAATATTACTTGGCAGAGGGAGGCGGTAGACTCCCCGAATAACGCGTTCAATCCATCCTTGCTGCGAATAATTCCACACTAAATTGGACGAAATTCCTCTTTGCTTGAACCATGATGTGTCTACAATACACCCTAAGGGTAAGTCATTGAGTAAAGATGTTAATTTTGATGTTCTATTGCATTTCATCTAATCTGATATGAAAATATTTTCAAGTACCACCTTTTTGTAATTATATTAACCATGTAATATATGAAAAATCAAAATAACCGATCCCTTATCACTCTGATCAAACTTCATCCATGATAATCTGGAAAAATCCTAACACCAAGAAAAAATTCTGAATCATTCGCTGTAAATTTATTTTTGTAGTTTCAGTTCAATAGGACGATATAGTTTCAGTAGCATCAATCATTACACAATCTTATCATGAAAGAAAGCCACTCAGATGTTGTAATAAAAGTCGGTAAGTATCTATCTTAGTTACGCGAGCTATTGGATCGTACGGACATGCATAGGTAGAAGGTAAACTCTCAGAGTTCACAGCCCTAAGAGGTCACTGGTACTTTACACTTGCAATGAATCCAGCTCACTGAAATGTGTGATGTGGCAAAGTAGAACGCAGAAAGTCTCCTTTCAACCACAGCCCGGTCAACTCCTGCGCGTTAGGGAGCCCCAACTATTTGCCCAAAATACTGCCGTCTAATGTTTGATGTTAGAAAATTTGAACGCCGATAAACCATTAGTGACCTTCAGAGGCGTTTTTTGGACTTCAAGAAAAATTGTCATCAGAAGGGCTCTTTGACCCTACAAACAAACTGAATTTACCCGCGATCCTAGAATGCATTGGATCAAGATTCAAAATTTTTCTAACCGTACAAACTTACGTTAGGTAATTAATTCCCTTGCAGGTAATATAGATCAATAGGACCGACATGTTAGCAAATAATTGTGGTAAACTTTCTCTCAAAATACCTCTCTAATGAGGATACTGGACATCCTCGTGGGTTGATTCAGGATCAGAAAGTCTAATGAATTTAATTATGGCGATCACTGATTACTGCGGTTTAGATGGGCACATCTCTCAGAATGCTCCGAACCATGACCATTAGTCTACCTATAACAAAGCATAATCAGAAACAATACATTTACCCCGAATCCAATCATTCATCTTAGACCAGGACCCTAACCTATATCTGGCAATTCATAACGTAAAATGAGAGGGGTGGGGCTATAGTATATGGCATACAAATCTCGTCCATCCCCAGATATACCAATTTTCAGAGCACCATCTTCTATCTGCAGTAGAGCTTTAGGAATCCCATTCCAATCAAACACGATGACCTGATCTCCCCGGGCAGTTCCAGTCCCAGTACTCATTGACCATCCCAGCGTTTTACCACAGTAGAGCGCGTAAATAAACTCGTCTGTTGCATCTACACTCAAATACGCAATAATCGTCTCATCTTCCAGTCCCATCCATGAATTTCCATCATCATCTCCATATACTGAGTATTTCGGCTCATGAAAACCTGGTCCTCTGATCAAATGCAACTGACCTTGCAAGTCAAAAATATCTACTTGATCCGAATGCCAAGTTGCAGATACGATCCGATTTCCAGATGAATTTGTAGCTAACCATGATTGGTAAACATGGTTACGCACTGCATTAGGAATTTCAGGATCACCTGGAGGGTCATCCCCTAAATATCTAACGAGTTTTCCATCTGGTGAATGGATTGCTAATCTTCCAGCTTCATGCATCCCAGCGGTAACAATACGATCCCCCTCTGTCATGACTGCTTCAAAAATAAAACCAGAGTCCTCTAACCGAATCATCTTATCAGTTAACGAATCTCCCTCAAAAAATTGTATTTTCCTTTGGGAGGAATCATACAACCATCCACTGTTTTGATTGGGTTTAAAATCCAGTGAACGCAATCGATTCATTTCTAATGGACCTTCACCCTTATTAACTGCTGACGAAAGGAAATCGCCAGTGCTCAGATCAAAAATTAGCAGATTTCCAGATGTCACACTACTGTTATCTTCAACAAACAACCGTTCTTGTCCTACATCTAGTGAAAAAGGTGAACCTAAGCTATCAGAGCTAGTGAACACACTGCCGTCTAACTGATATGTAATTAATGTGTCTATCGTAAAATTTATAGCATCTACGGATAGTTGTTGGTCTTCGTTAACATAGCAACCGGTAATCAGAAGAGCAAAAACCAGATAATAACACTTAAAGTGCATCCTATTCTGGGGTATTGCAATCTTGACCTTCTGTACCACCACAGCTTCCGTCAGAGTAATGTTTATCATTATAGTTCTGACCGTTCAAACCACAGACAGCCTTCTTGTAAGGGCAACAAGACCCATTGCTTGATGCACAGGCAACCTGATTAACGATAACAATATCAGATGTACCAAACACATTTGTAAGAGAAGGCATAACCATCATCATAGATAGTGCCATTACTGAAGATACTAAGAGGGTGAAAATACGAAATTTTAATTGATTCATGATAATTATTATTTTGGTTCGCTCTCAGGGGCAATAAATTAATTGAAATGTCAAGGGAATATTTTATTATTTGGTTTGAACTAGTAAATAACAATGAACGTAACCACCCAGTTGAAATTAGATCATTGTCTCAAAGGACAATAGTTGGACTGATCAATGAGAAATTTCGTTCCTGTCATAACCGCCTAAACCCTTGCAAGAGTCTCCCATGTATGAATGAAGAATCAAAATAACCCGTCACTATCAATCAGATCAAACTTTACCCATGATGATCTGGAAAAATCCCTACACCAAGAAAAACTTCTGAATCATATCGCTGTAAATTTATTTTTGTAGTTTCAGTTCAATAGGACGATATAGTTTTAGGGCCATCAATCATTCACAATCTTATCATGAAAGAAATCCACTCGGATGTTGTAATAAAAGTCGGTAAGTATCTATCTCAATTACGCGAGCATATTGGATCGTACGGGCATGCATGGGTAGAGGGTGAACTCTCGGAGTTCACAGCCCGAAGAGGTCACTGGTACTTTACACTTGCCGATGAGTCCAGCTCTCTGAAATGTGTGATGTGGCAAAGTAGAACGCAGAGCGTCTCCTTTCAACCACAACCCGGTCAACTCCTGCGCGTGTACGGAGCCCCAACTATTTACCCTAAATACTGCCGCCTGCAGTTTGATGTCAGAAAAATTGAACGCCGACAAACCATTGGTGAACTTCAAAAACGTTTTTTTGAACTCCAAGAAAAATTGGCATCAAAAGGACTCTTTGACCCTTCAAACAAACTGAAACTACCTGCTATCCCTGAATGTATTGGAATTGTGACCTCTGCTGAAGGTGCTGCGGTTCAAGATATTCTTCGTATTCTCAGAGATCGCTTCCCTGTATGCCAACTCATTTTGGCATCCGTTCGGGTTCAAGGGCCGGATGCGGCGCCTGAGATTTCTCATGCAATCCGCCAATTCAATGGTCTCTCAACTAAATATCAACCCGATTTATTGATTATCGGTCGTGGAGGGGGATCTCTGGAAGATTTATGGGCCTTCAATGAGGAAATTGTCGCTTACGCAATCTCAGACTCTGGCATTCCCATTATCAGTGCAGTCGGGCACGAAACTGATACTACTATTGCAGATTTAACTGCTGATATTCGTGCTGCAACTCCCTCACATGCCGCGCAAATGGCAGTCCCTGAATTGTCATCAGTCAGTCAATCCATTCATTGGCATGAGCAACACATGTATACGGCAATGGTTGATCGCATCATGTCCATGCGCCAGAGCATCAACAAAATCACTAATTCATATTCATTCAATACACCTATAAATCACGTCCGTGATGCCCAGCAAACCCTCAATGCCCTGATTGATCAGCTCCATGAAGCATGCAATGTTCGTCTCACATCTCAAATCCACAAAGTGAGCTTGCTCAACCAACAGATGGTTTCCCTTGACCCTAAACGCTTTCTTTCTCGCGGATATGCACGAATTGAACACGAAGGGGAAACGGTTCGTTTAACCGAACAATTAAACACTAACGATGCTATAAAAATTCACTTTGCTGACGGACACCGCAAAGCAATTGTATCTGATTGACAACAATTTATTATTCTCACTCAGTGCTGTCATTCCATATCTATATAAATAATCCCATCGCTTCTAACAATTCAACGACTGCAAGGATATTGAACCTCTCTCCGAGCTCACGCCTTGACATCACCAATATTTCTCAGACACTGACGGACTCAGACCTATCCTCCTTCTCATCTTATGAGAAGATTGCTTTGTCTTCATTGCATACCACCGCGGGTCTCATAGAACAGTCCTTTGCTTCAAAACTTGGCAATACCCAGGAAGGAATTAATAATTTAATTCGCTCTGCCCGTCGACTCTTCCCAGAAGGTGCACCCTATTGGCATGACCAAATGGAACTCAGAGACGAACTCAGTGCTGAACAGCGAAAATATGAACCCCTCAATGCCGACTCTCACTTAGCATTTATTTGTTTAGGACTATGCAATTGTGTTCTGTATTCATTTGATCCTAAAGAACCCATCTTTTTAATAGATCTTGATGGGGAATTTCAGGGTATATTTCGGTCTAGAAAAGTGATGGCAATCGGCTATAACAATGTTGAATGTGTGCATGAAGATTCCATTTCTGTGCCTATGCCTCAAAAAGACAGAGTCGCCATTGATCTCAATGACTCTCTTCAAAATTACCAGTCAATCATTGATCAACAGAAAATTCATCGAGGCATCATCACCTTTGAGCTCAACCCACATGAAAAATTCGCTGGCATTACCGTCAACGAATATGAGACCCTTCTCATGGAGCGTGATATTACCGATGTTCTCAAAAATCCTCTGAAATTCATGCTCAGTAATGTGTCAGAGTTTGCCCGCCATCCTTTTTCAATCCCTGGAAAGGCAAAACAAGTGCTGATGTACGAACTACATCAAACGATTCGCGATGGACTGAAACTAGCCACCCGCGGGGTTTCTGCCGTTGAACATATCGCAGAACGATTAGGCGTAGACCTACCTCTTCTTGAGTATGCCGTAGATCGAATTGCAACCCCTCTTGAAACCCGTTGGATGAATCTTGGAAGTTCTGTTCGCTTCTTGATCAACTCAGACAATGACGAGACCAGTGGCCGAATCATGACTGGAACCTATCAAAGCCCTATACTCATCCAATGGAGAAGGCCCGAATCAGATGTTCGAAATCTAAAGGTACGTCTACTCCGCTTTGTCTAAACATCACTGACAACGTTGCGCTCAGCAGGCATAGAGCGTGTGATCAAAATAGGCGTAGTTGTGCATCAACTGTTTTGAATCGTGATGTCAAGCCCTATAGTTTGAGGCTCAACTGCTCTTGTTGATTTCGCTCTCGTTAGATCATAAGACTCCCCTGTCACTAAATGAGAGAATGGGACTGACCTCCATCGGCATTGAGGCAAACCCCAGTAATAAGACTAGCGCGATCAGATAGTAAAAATGCGGCGACATCTCCAATCTCCTGAGCCGTCCCAAATCGTCCAATCGGGAGATTCTCTGCAATAAACACCTTCATGCCCTCTGGATCGCTTTTGACGCGTTTGTCCCACGAACCACCTGGAAATTGAATAGATCCTGGTGCTAAGGTGTTAACCCGAATTCCATCGGGCGCAAGTTCAAGCGCCATGATTTTGGCTGCACTCATCAGTGCTGACTTCGTGGTATTATAGATAGATAACCCAGCCCCACCAGCTTCACGTCCGAAAATTGAACCAATAAACAAAATTGACCCAGATCCTTTTTTTTGCATATGTGGAATGGCTGCGCGCGTCGTTCGCAAATGCATCTTCAAATTCAAGGTCAAGATATCCTCCCAATCCTGATCTGATAAATCTGCAAATTTACCCCGACGATTTCCCCCCGCATTATTGACCAACAGATCAACACCCCCATAATGCTCAACCGTTCTATCAATCAATTTTTCTGGCGCTCCCATGTGTGTCAAATCAGTATCCAATGCCAATACTGGGGTGGCATATAAACTCATGATTTCTTTTTGAGCGGCCATCAACCCCTCTTGACCACGTGCACAGATGACTAATTTGCACCCCTCAGAAGCCAATTGAGTAGCGATCGCTTTACCTAAACCTCGACTTGCGCCAGTAACGACTGCAACTTTGTCTTGAAGTCCTAAATTCATCTTTATGTATATTTGTGTGTATAATTGTATATGTTTATTGCCTAAGCTAATAGATCTTGCAAATGAATGATTCACTAAAACCTAAGGATTCAATTGATACGCTTATGTCGCGAATTGAATCCATTGCACAATCACTTTCCAAAGGTGATGCATCTCTTGAGTCAAGCCTTCAACAGTATGAAGAGGGAGTGAAACTCGCTAAAGAATGCCAGAAACGACTTCATCAAGCCGAACAGCGTGTTACAGAATTACGCGATCTACTAGAGTCTGATCCAGACGAACCAAACCCATCACCTTCGGACATTTCTCGCATTGATTAAATGTGCCAGAATAATCACGAGCTCTTTGAAGATTTTTCACATCACGCTCAACTTTGGATCATGGCTCTTGATGGATCCACACATGAGTTTGAGAAAATTTTGGAGCATACCAATCAGTATCTCCGTCAATGGACCTCTCACGGGCGCTCCATTCACAGCTTAGCAATGCTCTATGCAAATCAGTTCTTGATGATTGCTGGTGAAATTCCAAATAGCCAAGTCAGTGGCTGCGCAATTGATACCCTTGTTCATGAGATTGAATCCATCATAGAAAGACGACACTGCAAGGTCATTTCTCCCATGTTTATGTTCTATCGAGATACCGGCGGGGCTGTCAATTTTACCTCCAGAAGTCAGTTTAGAGAAAAACGAACACTGGGGCTGATTACTCATGAAACGCCGGTTTTCAATCTTGGAATTTCCACTCTGAAAGAACTCTATAATGGTGACTTTGAGCGTCCATTTGAAGACTCAGTTTATACTCAACTTTTTCCGACCCAAGAAGATCTTATATAAACATCAGAGATATGCATGCAATTCGTCGCTGGCAATTGACCGATCAATCGCCACAACGATTAGAGTTTATTTACAGTATTCTCTTTTTGATATTCTGGACCTTTGTCGGAATTTTCGGTTATCGAATACTCGAAAATTGGAGTTTCATGGACGGACTCTACATGTCATTTATCACTCTTACGACCATCGGATATACCGAAGTAGATGAGTTATCAGACGCAGGCAGAATTTTTACAATCCTTTATGCATTCATTGGAATTGGTTCAGTCGGGTTTGTAACCGTTCGATGGGCAAGATTACTCGTGGCTGGATCAATCATTCGTAAGCGCCGCAGAATGAATCGAATTAAAGAAATGAAAAATCACTATATCATCTGTGGATATGGACGGGTAGGAAAAGATGTAACTAGTACTCTACATAGAGCTCAAAAACCTTTGGTCATATTAGACCGAGATCAAACCATTGTTGATCAATTAACTGTAGAAGGTATTGATGCTGCTGTGGGAGATGCAACCCATGACAGCGCACTGCATGCGGTCGGAATCAAAAACGCACAAGGACTGATCATATTACTCCCTGATGATGCCCAAACCGTGTATGTAACCTTAGTTGCACGCGAAATCAACCCTGACCTATTCATTCTCGCGCGAGCATCCGATACCGTTAGCAGACGACGAATCCTTCAAGCGGGTGCATCTCAAGTCATCTCCCCTGTACAGGTTGGCGCTGAACGCATGGCACAAGTCATCTTACGCCCACATGTTGAACAGTTTATGTCCCATGTCCTTAAAGCTGAAGACCTTGGATTAGGGATGGAGCAGGTATTTGTTGAGCCCCACTCCATACTTGATGGAAAAACTCTTCGACAAGTTGATTTTCGTAAAGCCTGGGAAACGATCGTCATTGCCATTTTCAAGGGGCCAGATTATCAGATGCAGTTCTACCCCCAACCAGATGATCTCATTGAAAGCGGAGATACCTTAATCGTATTAGGAAGTATTGAAAAGATTGATCATTTGTCCAAAGCTGGATGTAAACCAAGCGGCAAAACTCCGTATAATAAGTCTTAACACTAATCATCCTACTGTTACATGATTCGGAAATTCTTTTTAAGTATCCTATGGCTCATGATGATTGCTCCCCTGGCATCAGCGCAATCTGGCGGCTATATTGATCAAGATGCAGTAGCAGATATTCTGAATCTACGCTTTGAGACCGTTGATCATATTCCCGATGTGTTTTATAAATATCATGTATTGAATAACGAGAGTGGAAATAATGCACTCGCAAGGAACGCATTCTATAGACTTATTGGTGATGGAAACACAGATTTAGGCAACCAACGCTCCATCTTAGTGGAAATGGTCAACCGCCGAATGATGCAAACCTTTACCGTGGGTGACACGATCATTTATCCAGTACAATTTGATCTTGATTTTAGAGGCTACTCTCCATTTCCCCGCTATTATCCCGGAGGCAGAGAGTTTGATAAGCTATTTATCATGGATAAATCTATTCAAGCCTTCGCAGCCTACGAGTATGGACAACTGATGCGTTGGGGAATCATCAATACTGGAGATCCTGAGACGACTCCGACTCCAAATGGACGCTTTAATTTTAACTGGCGTGAGGAATATCGTATCTCATCCGAAAGCCCTGAAGACGAACCATGGGAAATGTACTGGGTCATGAATTTCCATGCAGCAAAAGGCATGCATGTTCATCAATATGAAATGCCAACCGGCGGCCCCCTCAGTCACGGATGTGTACGGCTCGTTGATGCAGACGCTCAATGGGTATATGAGTGGGGTGATACTTGGGAAACAACCAGCTCATCTACTGGAATCGCTTCAGTTGGAGCAAAAATTTTGGAGCAGGGATCTACCGTACTAGTCATCGGAGGCGAACCAAATGGCAAACCACAACCGTTTTATTTAGGACATCGCTATCCAGTACTCAAGCCTGTCGTTCTTCCTCACCACCCGTATGACATCCCTCCCGGAACACCGCAACAAATCGCATTTGACAAGCTCAGAGCGTCCTAAATTAGGATCTACTCAATCGGGCGAAACATTCTGTTAGCACGAATCTGGCCAAGTAAAAATGGTTTACCGTCCTTATTCCATGAGAAGTAAACTGCGACTGCACGACCTACAACATGATCCATCGGGACAAATCCCCAAAAACGACTATCCTCTGAATTATCCCGGTTATCTCCCATCACAAAATAATAATCCTGATTGAATGTGTAGCGATCAGCAATTTGTCCATTAATCCGAATAATTTCTCCATCTAGTGATGCGGTCTGATTCTCAAATTCTGTAATCACTGGCTTGTAGGCTAGCCAGTTATCAGGGGTTAAATCTATGGTGTGTCCCTTGGCCGGAATCAACAGAGGTGCGAAATTATCCGTGGAATTTTCTGTATTGCCCGGATAAAGTGAAAACCCTTGATTGATGCTAGGCCCACGAATCACTGGCCGCACAGTTGTCACATACTCCCAACTTGCAATAGAATCAGCGGCCGCGGTTGTCGCCATGAGTTGTTCAATCGCTGGATTCGTTGTTGGATATGATCCAGAAACGCCCAATTCTTCTAATCGAGTAAGGGGGAGCTTGACCCTAGGATCCTCTTTGTAGACAAACCAGAGATGTTGCATCGTATCTTTGAGAGGGGACTCAGTGTCTTTGAAAAACAACGTATCACTGTTTACATGGACTACTTTGTCCTTGATGGACAACGTGTCTCCCGGCATTCCAATGATTCGCTTAATGTAATGCGTCTTTCGATCTATGGGTTTACCGTTATCAGCGGGCCAATTGAAGACGACCATATCAAACCGTTTTGGGCTAGAAAACCCTGGTAACCGAGTCCACGGAAGTTCAATGCCCCGCAAATAAATCTGGGTAAAAGGAATTCCAAGCGTGATGGGAGATCTCATCCCATAGTGTAGCTTTGACACCATGATATAGTCCCCGACTAATAGACTCTTCTCCATTGAAGGGGTCGGTATTCTAAACAAATCAAAAAAGACGGTTCTAAGAATGACCATAAAGATGACTGCAAATGTGATTGCATCCACCCATTCTCGAATCGGCCCCTTCTTCTTTTTTGAGGAAGTATCCTTTTTCTTGCTAGATGATTTTACGGAGTGTTGGGACACGGCATCCTTGGCGACATCAGTTGTGCTTCTGTTACGCTCCGCACGCTTTGACTCTCTTTCCGCACGCTGTTTGCGTCGTTGCTTTTTATCAGATGATTTAGACATTTATAATATCAATAGTTATCCTTATGGCACACTTTCAACAGGCCTCCCGAATTCAAAATCGGGCGGATCAATTTGACGAATATAATACTCATCCCCGTCAAATCCTGTTATATACCACTGCTTCGTCACTTGGTTATAGTAGTAATCGGCATATGACTTTGGGACCGTCTGTTGTATGGCTTTGACTAAAAGAGACTGTCGCAACATAAACATACTTGAACGGTAGCGATGATCTGTTGCTACAATGATTCCTCGGTCAAATGGTCCGAGTACATCCATCACAATCGCAGGGATTGAGTCATTTACGACAATCCAATACTCAAACTGCCCCATGCCATCTCCAATCGCAGAATAACCTTTGTGGGATTCTATGGCGGTATAGGACGGCGATCCTAAATAGGCTTGCAAATGACCTCGGATGATTGGAGTCGCCATCGTGTCAAGAAGAGTCAAAAAATTACCCCCCAAATAAGCCCAATGTGTATCTCCATATTTAGAATGCCACCAGGAACTATCTTCTACAGAGACGAGCTTCCAAGACTTGACCTTACCGTCAAATGGCTGATTAGACGCATTTAAATTGGTGTGTCCTAGCCCTTTCCTTCCAAGATCAATTAAGGTGTCACTCTCAGTAGCTACAGGTGATGCTGTCAAATGTGGTACTTTCTCTCCGTAACGCTCAATATAGGCCTGATATGTAAGTTTAAACACAGCATCTGCATATACCATGCCTAACTGATCCCAAGAAATCCGTCTACTCTGAGCATCAATTTTAGATGCATAGAAAAACATGATGAGCCCGATTAAACTAATGCGATACATCTTTGTCGAATTATGTCTCCATAGAGAGTACCGCTAGAAACGCCTCTTGAGGGACTTCAACATTCCCGACATGCTTCATCCGTTTTTTGCCTTCTTTCTGCTTTTCAAGAAGCTTCCTCTTCCGCGTGATATCTCCCCCATAACACTTGGCAGTCACATCTTTACGAACGGCTTTGACCGTTGTACGGGCAATAACACGGCTTCCAATGGCGGCTTGGATAGCGACCTCAAACATTTGGCGTGGGATCAAGTCTTTTAGCTTAACCGTCAGTTTTCGACCCATTTCGTAAGCTTTACTACGATGGACTATAGCACTAAGTGCATCAACGGGGCTACCGTTAATCAGGACATCAAGTTTAACGAGATCGCTTCGGTGATAACCAGAAAAATCATAATCAAAGGACGCATACCCCCGAGAGAGACTCTTGAGTTTATCATAGAAATCAAAGACAATTTCTGCTAAGGGTAAGTGATATTCCAGCGTAACCCGTTCAGTCCCTAAATACGTCTGATTCACAAATTCGCCTCTACGCTCGGTGCATAGATTCATGATGTTACCGATATATTCTGCAGGAGAAATGATCTCTGCTTTTACAAACGGTTCCTTGATGTGATCAAGTTTACCCCCCGAAGGTACTTTATTTGGGTTTTCAATTATTTCAACACTGCCATTGATATGCGTAATTTCGTACTTCACATTTGGTAGAGTCGTGATGATATCCAGATTAAACTCACGATCTAGCCGTTCTTGTACGATTTCCATATGAAGCAGTCCGAGAAAACCGACTCGGAATCCAAATCCAAGTGCTGCAGAGGTTTCGGGTTCGTATTCAATGGCTGAGTCGTTAAGTTGTAAACGTTCTAAGGATGCCCGTAAGTCTTCAAAATCCTCAGTACTTGATGGATAGACTCCAGAGAACACCATTGGCTTAACTTCCAAAAAGCCTTCAATCGGAGTTTCTGCAGGTTGGTTGGCATGAGTAATCGTATCTCCAACTCGAGTATCTCTGACATCCTTGATAGACCCAATCACGTAACCGACTTCTCCAGCTTTGAGTTCGTCAGTGGGAGACATTCCGAGTCTGAGGATACCAACTTCTTCGGCGAGATATTCCCGTTTAGTGGCCATAAATAGAATTGGCTCACGCTTTCTCAATGTGCCTTGAAAAATTCGTACATAAGCGACTGCCCCCCGATACTGATTGAAGACTGAATCAAAAATAAGTGCCTTGAGAGGACTCTCGGAGTTAATCTTAGGAGCAGGCACACGGCGAATGATCGTTTCTAATAGTTCAATAACCCCCTCCCCAGTCTTTGCACTAATTGATAGGACATCCTCGGCTGGTTCACCAATCAGGCTCTCAATAGACATTGCAACGATATCTGGTCGTGCTCCTGGTAAATCTACTTTATTAAGAACTGGAATAATTTCTAAGTCATGATCCAGCGCTAAGTATAGATTACTAATGGTTTGGGCTTCAATCCCCTGCGCAGCATCCACGACAAGAATTGCTCCTTCGCAGGCTTTAAGTGCGCGCGAGACTTCATAGGTAAAATCAACATGCCCCGGAGTATCAATTAAATTGAGGTTGTAGGTCTCTCCATCCTCTGATTCATAGGTCATTTGGATCGCATGGCTCTTGATTGTTATACCACGCTCGCGTTCCAGATCCATTGAGTCAAGGACTTGATCTTGCATGTCTCGTTTTTCAACAGTACCTGTAATCTCAAGAAAACGATCAGCAAGGGTGCTTTTTCCGTGATCAATATGGGCAATGATACAGAAGTTGCGGATGTGACTCTTATGTGCAGTCATCAATCAATCAGCAACCTGAGGACACCACTTAGAGTTCAGATGGTACGTAGGATCAGTACTCAAAATGTGATTAACTGTCTGTGAATTATTTGGTAGGAATTTAAGTGCCCTGGAGAGGACTTGAACCTCCACGCCCGTACGGGCACAGCATCCTGAATGCTGCGCGTCTACCAGTTCCGCCACCAGGGCTAAAAGAAACTGAAACCATTTAAATTGAAAAAGTTTCCATTTCATCAAAAACGGAACAGGATTATAGGCATATGGTTTAAGCGCCTCATTCCTCGGTAGCTCAACGGTAGAGCATGCGGCTGTTAACCGCAGGGTTGTAGGTTCGAATCCTACCCGGGGAGCCTTCTCGTATGATCCAAATTCTTTACTCAGGGTCTTCCACTGATTTTTCCCTCATTGTCGTAGGGATGTTAACACTTTGAATCCGAGGTTGCATCCCCGCAGATATAATCCCCCACAAGTCCTTTAGCAATCATCGCTTAGATGCGAACTCATTGCGTTTCCACACTTTATTGAATGCCTCCAATCACCCCTACCCCATCGCACATATTGTTATAGACCTTGATATCTCTCATCAATCAAGCTCCATGCAAGTTATCGTTTATACATCTGTTGAAATGGATTCAGTGATCATGAAAACTTTCTTTTCCAATTGAACACACGAATGGGTAAGGATATCAGCGACTGATTTGCAAAATAAATAGCTCCTATCTGTCGATGGTAATACTATAAATGGTTATATCAAATGCCAGTGCGCCTGAATTGTATCGATTGATACAAATCTCAGTTAAAGCAACGTATCAAAAAGACATGCATTGGTTGGTTTTCTAAATCCATTTATGTGTATTGATTTCCAAGATTTGTAAAGCGGTTGACTAAAATAGATTATCTTTGAACTATCATACAACAATTTTCAAAAAAGTATTGGGAATTATTACGTGATTAACTAAGATCGTTTCCTACATATTAACCAATCTTAAATTCATCTCGGTAGTCATATTTTTATTCCTATGGACTCAGTACAAACTTATCTATCTCAATGATTCCATTGCTTATTCTTCTATTGGGTATTGTCATCGTTGTCGGGTTGATCGTTGGTCTACGTATCAACGCTTTTGTGGCATTGATTACTGCTGCCATTGTGATCAGTATTCTATCCCCAGGTGAGTGGTCAGTCAAAATTGCAAGGGTTGCAACTTCGTTTGGTTCAACGGCTGGAAGCATCGGCATTGTGATTGCTATGGCAGCAGTGATTGGGGTCACCATGATGAGCAGTGGTGCCGCCGACCGCGTTGTTAAAGCGTTCATTCGATTCTTAGGACAAGAGAGAGGAAGCCCTGCATTAGCAGGAAGTGGTTTCGTTCTTTCAATCCCTGTATTCTTTGATACTGTCTTCTATCTGCTGATCCCATTGGCTCGCTCCATGTTCTCTCAAACTGGGCGCGACTACCTCAAGTATGTTGTCGCCATAGCAGCAGGAGCAGCCGCAACTCATGCACTGGTTCCCCCAACGCCTGGCCCATTGGTCATTGCGGAAAACTTAGGGATTGACTTAGGGACTATGATTCTAGTAGGTGCACTTGTTGCGCTACCTGCAACTACTCTTGGAATCCTCTATGCCGGTTGGCTTAATCGAAAAATGACAGTCCCTATGCGTGACGTACCCGGCATAGAAATTACCACTGAGAAACTCACTCAACTTCCGAATTTAGGCCTGTCTGTTCTTCCAATTGTCCTTCCAATTGTTCTGATTGCTGGTAAAACAATTTTTCTTCCTCTGATAGGAGATAATAGCCTGTTATCCCATTGGATTTATGTCCTTGGTGATGCAAATATGGCCTTACTATTAGCTGCCATAGCATCTACAACACTGTATATCTATATGAGAAGACCTTCCCGTAAAGATCTCAGTTCTGTGATTGAACAATCTCTGATGAGCGGTGGCTTGATCATTTTAATCACCGCAGCTGGCGGGACATTTGGAGCGATGCTCAAGGAGGCGCAAATTGGCCCTGCAATTAGTAATTTGTTTGCAGGGAGTTCTGGTGCTTCTGGAATTGGGATGCTTATTCTTGGATTCGGAATCGCAAGCCTTCTCAAGTTCGCTCAGGGCTCATCGACAGTCGCCATGATCACAGCATCAGCCATGCTGGCTGCCATGATCACTCCTGAAAGCTTGAATTACAATCTGGTATATCTTGGGACTGCAATCGGCGGGGGCTCTTTGGTTGGGTCATGGATGAATGATAGCGGCTTCTGGATTTACTCTAAAATGAGTGGACTCACAGAGGTTGAAACACTTAAGTCTTGGTCTGTACTACTTATCATACTTGGTTCAACGGCAGGCGTTATTTCCATCCTATTATCCATCTTTCTACCACTGGCATAATCAATGATGAATCGTTATAGCAAACAGGTGACTCAAAATCCTCTTCAAGGCGGGGCACGTGCAATGCTTCATGCAGTTGGCCTCTCTGTGGAGGATCTAACCAAAGCACAAGTTGGAATTGTCAGTATGGGATGGGAGGGAAATCCCTGCAATATGCATCTCAATGACCTGGCATCCAATATAAAATCCAGCGTTTTGTCCCAAGATTTAGTAGGTCTCATTTATCATACCATTGGAGTCAGCGATGGGATTTCCATGGGATCTTCGGGGATGCGCTATTCTCTTCCATCGAGAGACTTGATTGCTGAATCTATTGAGACGGTCGCATCCGCCCAGTGGTATGATGCCGTGATTGCCGTTGCTGGGTGTGATAAAAACATGCCAGGTTCAATCATGGCTCTGGCTCGACTAAACCGGCCAGGATTCATGGTCTATGGCGGAACAATCAAACCAGGGTGTTGGAAGGATAAGCCGATTGATATCGTTTCCGCTTTTGAGGCAGCTGGGCAACGCGCCAAGGGTACAATCACTGATGAAGACTTTCTTGAGATTGCCCGCCATGCCTGCCCTGGTGCCGGTGCCTGCGGAGGGATGTACACCGCTAATACGATGGCCTCAGCCATTGAAGCACTTGGAATGAGCCTCCCCTTTGATTCCTCCTATCCTGCGGTCAGCCAAGAAAAAAAACTGGAGATGTCACAGACTGGTGATGTGATCTATCAACTATTAGAAAAAGATCTCAAACCTTTGGATATTTTAACCAGAGAAGCATTCGAAAATGCGCTTCGAATCGTGATCGTCTTAGGTGGATCTACAAATGCCGCACTCCATCTCATAGCTATGGCCCATGCGGCAGACGTTCCCCTAACCCTAAATGATTTTCAGTTATTCAGTGATCAAACACCCCTATTAGGTGATCTAAAACCCAGTGGACAATTTGTAATGGAAGACCTCTATCATGTAGGGGGTGTACCTGCTGTCATGAAAATGCTCCTTAACAATGACCTCCTACATGGAGACTGCATGACGATTACAGGAAAAAGCCTCAAAGAAAATTTAGCTGATGTCGCTGATTTGAAACCAGGGCAAGAAGTCATCAAATCTCTGAATGATCCAATCAAGAAATCTGGACATTTACAGATCCTATATGGAAATCTTGCACCAGATGGTGCAGTTGCCAAAATTACGGGCAAAGAAGGCGAGCGTTTTGATGGAATGGCTCGGGTATTTGATAGCGAAGAAGATGCAATGGATGCAATCTTAAATGATCAAATTACCGCGGGCAATGTTATTGTCATTCGCTACTGTGGGCCCAAAGGGGGGCCAGGAATGCCTGAAATGCTCCGCCCTACTGGTGCAATCATAGGGGCTGGACTTGGCACTGAAGTTGCACTGATCACAGATGGTCGCTTTTCGGGAGGCACCCATGGGTTCGTGGTAGGCCATATTACTCCCGAAGCCCAAGTTGGTGGACCAATCGCTCTAATTGAAGATGGGGATCCAATTACAATTGATGCAACAAACCATGTACTTACACTTGGAATCTCAGATACCGAGCTATCGATACGAATGAGTAAATGGAAAAGTCCCCCACTCAAAGCACGGTCAGGCGTTTTGTTGAGATACGCCCATACAGTGTCCTCCGCAAGTCAAGGATGCGTGACAGATCTTTTCCCAACCACTTGATTGATCTGATTCTATCCCCTTGAATTCAAAGCGATAAACCGGGTTCTGCACCCATCATGGACTCTTCGTCACCTCATTTGCTGATTCGGAGATCACCCAATGTGGGTTTTCAGGAAGCCGTTGACGTAACTCATCGATCAGCTCTTCTTGGTAAGAACCTTTGTACTCTTTCCTGAAAAATCGACGGAGAGCTTCATTAACAAACCGTTGCCAAGAAGATTCTTCATCGCCGGGAAGAATTGGAAAAAAGCATGCATCTATGGATTTTGCTGCTCGATAATCACTAAACGCGTCCCCAATCATAAGGACATGATCAGACTCATAATGATTTGCAGATATGGCTGATAATTGGTGGGACTTGCTCCCCATTTCTTGCCCTGCAATGACCTGAACATAGTTTGAAAGTCCATGCTCTCCCCACTCTCGCTCAAGCGCATCTACGGGAGTACTAGATGCAACAACCATGTCTGCTAATGGGCTGGCTTTGCTTAGCGCCTCGTGGACAAATGGAAACGGTGGAACCCCTTGTACCATTTTAGAGACGGATTCATTGACAGATTCACTCCACTGGAGAACATCTGTCAATGCTGGTTGCTCAATGGTGGCTTCAGATAGCTCGGGATTACCTAGTTTTGGATTTCCATTGATCCATTCCCTGAGCTCATACAATTTTGGAATGACTGCATTTCTACGGCGTACTTCTGGCCGATGGTTTAACAGATCCATGACCTTGATCAAGGCTGGAAAACGGTTCATACCCCGATGCACCGAATATAAATTTACAAACTCCCAAGCCTCTCTGGCATACTTACTGATTGCCTGTAAGCTGTAATGACGAATCGTAACTGGGCAGAAGCATTCTTTATGCTTTACCTCCATCGTATCAAACACGCAACCGTCAGAATCAATTGCAATTAAAAATTCTTTCCTTTCTTGGAATGGAAATGTAGCCTGCATTATACTTTGAAAATTGACTAATCTACGGCAATCTTAGACGGGGAATGAATTGTCGTAAATAAGATGCGCTTTGTTTGAGTGCACGTTTTCTGTCTTGCAGGGATCCTTCGTAAGCGCGATCTTCAACTTCAACGCATACAGGTCCTGTGTATCCGACATCTGTGAGTATTGAGAAAAACTTCCCCCAGTTCACATCTCCCATTCCAGGTAGCTTCGGTGTATGAAAAGAGTTTGGGGGCGAGAGAATACCAACTTCATCAAGACGTTCTTGATCAAGTCTTACATCTTTTGCGTGAATATGAAACAGTCTGTCAGAAAACGCTCGGATCGGTCTCAACTCATCCATATGTTGCCAAATCATATGTGATGGATCATAATTAAGTCCGATAAATCTACTCTCTAAATCATTGAAGAGTCTCTGCCATATTTGGGGGGTATGGGCAATATTTTTCCCAGAGGGCCACTCATCGTTTGTAAAATACATAGGGCAATTTTCAATCCCTATGCGAATATTTCGTGCCTCAGCATAGTCCACGATCGGTTTCCATGTTTTTATGACCTGGGGCCAATTTTCTTCCACTGATTGTCTCCAATCTCGTCCAACAAATGTATTGACTGTATTGAGTTTTAGTAGCACTGCCCCATCTATCATTTTTAGAATTTGCTCAACCGCAATTCGTGCCTCTTCGGAATTGGGGGCTAAAGGATTTGGATAGTATCCCAATGCACTGATTTTAACATCAAAACTGCTCGCTAATGCTATGATTTCATCTGCTGATTGCTGATCCAAATCTTGGACATCCACATGAGTAATCCCTGCATAGCGTCGAGTGGCTTTTCCTTTTGGCCAGCACATTAACTCAACGCAATCATAAGAGTACTCTGACGCGAGTGAAAAAACCTCTTCAAGTGATAGCTCACCAACAATAGCGCTCACAAACCCTAAATCCATTAGTCAATTATTGATTGTGTGGTAGAAATTTCAAATTGTGCACAAAAGTTCTCGTATCCCATACTTTGGATGTGAAAACTGTCATTATACTGGTTTTGTTGCTTTTCCGCCATGGACGCTCGGTTCTTCACACCATTGCTGACGAAGGATTGATAGATTTTCAAGTATTTGCTCTTGGACTCCTAACAGTGACACCATGACTGCATGATCTAAATCTATGCGGGCTTGATCCCGATAGGCTTCATTTGCTGGCAAAAAATCTCTGCCCTTAAACTGATCAAAGATCTCCTGCGATTGATCTAACTGCTTCTGAGTCAATTGCCTCGGATCCATTGATATTAGCTCAGGCATGCGAGATATTGAAAGCCTTGATCGCCCTTGTTGCTGCCTTGTACCTATCCACCAAAAGGCAATTAAACCAAGAGTCGTATTCCCCCATAGCACCAGAGGAATCTCCCACTCTTCTTGGGTGATAAAATTCGGCCATGCCGTGCCTCCCAAACAAGGCTTTTCGGTGATACATGTCGCTAAGGGCTGAGAGTTCAGTCGAAAATCCACATTGTAGTGTAACCTCGAGGCTCCATTACGCCACTTCTCAGCCGCCTGCCGCCGATATCCACTGCGGACCATTCCCTGTTGATCCGGCTCTACCACGAATCGTTGCTCCCGAGTTGCATCATGACCCCACAATACAGGATATTCAGGCGTTCCATCGGTCATAGACACAATCTCAAACGGGCCTCGTGGCGTTCCATCGCTATTGAGACCATTGATATCTCTGCTCAATAACCCGCGCCGTCCAAGCTCACCAAGTTGGCACACAGGTATGGACTCTGATCCTCCCATCCTCGGCCATAGTAATTCCCCGTCTTCAAGTGCATTCATACACTTCAACAGCGTTAATTCTCTGATCCCAAATCCGCCCCAATCGCTTGTACGGAAAAAACTCCCAGCCATCTCCGTCTCAGTTAATGCAAGCCTTCCCCCCGGTTGTGACGGATCTATACGACTTTGCTCAATCAAATCCGCAAGCACTAAAGCTTCCAACTGAGTCGCAGGCCTCTGATGTAGATTTGCAATACTTATGTCATTGTCTGGTTTATTGTTTTCTACCTTACGAGTCGCTACGACCAGCACTTCCGCCATCGCTGTATCTGCAGAAAATGCACGATCGGTATTCCCCTCCGCTGCAATGCTTACCACCAATATATCCTCATAACATCTGCGTAGTAGTGTCCGGGCATTCTCCCAAGACTTTCCCTGCATAAATGATGCCGGTAGAACCAACGCCAGTACTCCCCCAGGACGAAGCTTGGCATGAGCTAAATCAATGAAATTTGAGGCAAGACCCGCATTCCCATGCCCTGCCGGATAAGACAACCCTTTCCGAATCTCTCTAAGACGGGCCGACATCTTAGACTGCTCTTGCTTTTGTGTTTGGAACCCAGCAAACGACGGCACCGGAACCTCGGTCGCCTCATGGTTGGTTGGACGAGTAAATGGCGGATTCATGACCACCAAATCCATTGATTGATGGGGTACCTCAACCACCATTCCCTTAGAATCTTCTACCGCTGCCCCCTTCCCTGAAAGCGCCTTACGCCCCGTCCCAAAAATCGCCCTCGTCTCGTTGGCCTCCATTAAATCCAATGATCCTATTGATATCCCATTTTCTTTGCTGTCCTCTCCATACGGCATCGTGATAATGCGTGTATGCCCGTAGGGTTTATCAGGATGCATCCCCGATAGCGTCGCAGCCGTCAAATGCACGGCGGATGGCATGATATCTGCCGCAGTCAATACGCGCTCCATCATCTTGGCATGCAACCGCCGATCATCCTTGCCCCCGCGCCGATGGCGCGATGCAAACGCATGGTAGGTTGCCCCTAACAATGCACCCGTCCCACATGCTAAATCACAAACCTGTAGAGAGGTCACCTCTTGACTTGATGACCAGTTCACCCCTATGCGTGATACCGCTAACTCTGAAAGCAGCGTCGCCGATGCGGGAAGCGTATAAAATGTGGCTAAAAACTTACGGTCTGTGATGAGTTGCTGAAACATCCGACCCGATAAGTCCTGAATATCTGCTGCCCCAAAACGCTCTAACTGCGCTGCCATATCGTTTAAGATGGCGATCACCTTTTGGGACTCTCTTTCTGGAAGAATCAGAAAAAGATCAGATGCCAATCTGAATATTGGCCAGTAATTGATTTTTAGAATCGCACGCCACGCTTCTATCACATCCGACTGGATGATCGTTCCAAGTTCGTTCTTGGTATGACTCAATGACTTTATCTTCGCGTGATGCCGGGCTAATCGCATATGGAAGATCACAGCATTGGCTAAAATCGCCATCGCCATGCGGGTGGTTTGCTCGCCCCCTTGTTGATGAAGCTCCTCAGCCAGCTCATCCAGAACATATCCGGGCGCATGAAACTGCAAATACCCCGCCGCTTGACTGACTCCCCGCTCCAAGATCTTTACACCCTTGGCAACTCTTCGCTCTGACAGTGCCACCGTCTCTATGCAGCTGGCTAAATCATCTAAACCCCCTTCAAGCCAGCCACTACCCGGCCACCGCTCTATGTGATCATATAATTCGTCTTTCCCATCAAAGGTGAAGACCACATAATTGTAACGAGCCGTTTTTATGGCCATCTCCAGATGCTTCTGCTCTACCTTACGAAGTGATACCGGCATCTTGACAGCAATGCACTGCTCAATTTGTTCACTCGTCGCATTGACCGTTTGACCCAATCGCCGACGCGTATCGGCTTCAACGCCGTGGGCAGGCGAAAACTCTGTCTCCAAAATCACGGTCAGCCCACCTGCATGGGAGATCACTAAATCGGGTTGCTTTTGCCGGTCAACAAAAACATCCGTCTGCTCCGCATCCACACTCCAACCCCAGAGTTTGCTCCTGAGACACTCCGCAAGTTTTGTATTGACTGATTTTTCGGAATTATTAGGCATGGAATTGAAATGCTTGCAATGACATATTTTCTGATTCTACAGCGAATACAAGGTAACGAATCGTTCTGTGGATCCTACAGAAATGTTACGCATGTCAGAATATCAGTCACTCCTGAAAATAATGTATTGATTTAAAGATTAGTTCGTTATCATCTTGGCCTTTACTAAAGATACGCATCAACTCAAAGATCAATCCATGTCTCTTGAGAGCATGGATATAGACCAAGATGGAGAACATTAAAGTAGGTCAGTAATATTTGACTCAGTATCTAATGTAGTTCACTATTCATATACGCGATTGATTTGGGGAATAAAATTATTCTGTAACGTTGAGGTATATGCGATGTGAAGTTATTCTATACGGCTATGAAAGGATTGCTTTGATGGATTTATCATATCAAGTCATAACTTTCAGGCACTTCAATGTTCTCAAAATCGCCTCAAAAGGCGAATATGATCATCATGCGAATGATATACATTAATCACGATTTGTGATTTTCAATGATTGTTGGTTAACTGAGGTGTTCGTCCAGGCTTGAATGAACGGCAAGGAGCGTTTCTGTTTGGAACTCCGAGAACATGTCAAAAGGATGTGTGAGATTGTTACGCAAAGATATAATGCCCAAAATCACTAATTTCATGGTGACTTTAGAATATGAAGATGATTTCTCGAGGGTCAATTGAATGATTTGGGAATGCTAACTATGAGGCAAGTAAGTAAATGACGGCCATCCGGATGGCAACCCCGTTTGTTACTTGATCCAAAATCACAGCTCGTTCATGCTCTACGACATCATCATCAAGTTCAACCCCACGATTCACTGGACCTGGATGCAAAACGATCAAGTTTTGATTCCTCTCCAAATGATCTGAAGTAAGACCATACATGGCATGATATTCGCGCAACGAAGGAACGAGGCTAGCCCCAAACCTTTCACGCTGAATACGCAAGGTAATCGCTACATCACACACGTCGAGCGCATCTTCTAAACGATGGGTGACGTTCACGCCTAATTTTTCAATTTGCGCGGGCATCAGGGTCTTTGGCCCGCATACCGTGACATGTGCACCTAATTTATTTAGTGCAAAGATATTGGACCGAGCGACGCGGCTGTGCGCTATATCCCCGATAATTGAAACGTTTAAGCCAGAAAAACTCTGATAGTGCTCAGAAATCGTCAATAGGTCAATAAGTGCTTGTGTTGGGTGCTCATGTGAGCCATCTCCAGCATTAATCACACTCCCTTTTATACATCTTGTCAAAAAATGAGCCGCTCCCGGCGATTGATGCCGAATCACCGCCATATCCACCTTCATTGCTTCAATATTCTGAGCCGTATCTCGCAAAGTTTCACCCTTGGATAAACTTGATCCAGTTCCCCCAAAATTAATCAGATCAGCAGAGAGTCGCTTTTCGGCAAGCTCAAAGGAGATTCGAGTGCGTGTAGAAGGCTCAAAAAATAAGTTCACAATTGTAAATCCTCGCAAGGTTGGCACGCGCTTGATGGGACGTTCCAATATCTGACGGAACTCCTTAGCCGTTTCCAAAATCAAAGAGATTTCTTCAACACTGTAGGTTGACAGACCAAGTAAGTGCTTGTGTCGTAAAACTTTTGAACCTGACTTAACCGTTGTTGCTTCCATTTATTGCTCCCGTTCAACTAACCAGACCCCATCACGGTCATCAATTTCGTTAAACTGAACCATGACTTCTTCACGAGAAATCGTTGGAACCACACGGCCAATCATATCTGCACGAATAGGAAGCTCTCGATGCTCTCTGTCAATGAGTGTCAAAAATTGCATTCGTGCTGGCCGTCCCAGATCTGTCACTGCATCCATCGCGGCGCGCACTGTGCGCCCCGTGTATAAGACATCATCAACTAGAACTAAATGCCGATGGTTAACGTCAAACGGAATGTTGGTTGATCGGATTTTTCTTTCTTTAAGCCCGCTACGAAAGTCATCTCGATACATGGTGATATCAAGAGTTCCCAAGGGAACTGAAATACCCTCAAGTTCTAAAATGAGAGATTGCAGCCTTGCGCCGAGGTATACCCCGCGACGATGCAATCCTACAATTGCTACTTCATCATCGGAATTGATGGATTCAATGATTTGTCTAGCTAACCGTCTGATGGTACGTTGCACATCAAGTGCATCCATCAGCTGCGCTTTAGTGATTTCTGAGGATTTCATACTTATAATTTAAGGACTTTTCAACCCTTTAACACATTTTGCCTATGAATAATAAAAATTCTACGAGTCCACTCAAATATCTTGATCCTGTGATGATTTCCCGCTTGAATAACATGGAGTTGAGAGCAAGATTAGTTGTGGAAGGGTTCATTACAGGATTGCATAAAAGCCCCTATCATGGATTTTCCGTGGAGTTTGCTGAACATAGACTATATAACCCTGGTGATGCTTTACGCCATGTGGACTGGAAAGTTTATGCAAAGACGGATCGTTATTATGTCAAACAATATGAGGAAGAGACAAACCTTCATCACTACATCCTCTTAGATACATCCGCTTCCATGCAATACCGCCATGCTGGACAATTATCAAAACTGCAATATAGCACCTATCTCGCAGCTGCTCTCCATTACCTGATGATCCAACAGAGAGATGCAACGGGGCTTTTATCATTTGATTCTGAAGTCCGTACATTTCTCAGACCCCGAAGCACGATGCGCTATCTGAGAGAGATTCTTTTACAATTGGAACGCTTGGAAAGTAGCCGTAGCTCAGAGCACTTCACAGGAACCGCACATGCACTTCATCAAGTTGCTGAAAGAGTCCAACGTCGATCGCTGATTGTCTTGATTTCAGATTTGATTGATGATGATGACTCACAGGATCAGATCATCCGGGCTTTACGTCACTTACGTCACAAAGGGCATGAAGTCTTGATCTTCCGGATCCTTGAAAAAGAAACAGAAGCACTGTTCAATCTCCCAAATCGTCCAATGATCCTTCGTGATATGGAATCAGGGGTTGAACTGTCACTGAACCCCTCAACACTACGCAACGCCTATATAGAAAGGATGCATGACCTTAGTGATGCTCTCAAACGTCAATGCAGAAAACATTCCATTGACTATGTTGAACTTGATACACAAGTGAGTTACGATAAAGCTCTTTTGGCTTATCTCAACAAGCGTAAGACTCTCCATTAGATCCTATGATGCCTTGTGGTTTCATTGTAAAGGGCGAGCGCATTCAAACTGATCTGCTGGATTACTTTCGGTTCGCTTTGTTGGTGGTTAATTGTTGCTACATCTTTGTCCTTGCTGGACTTCTGTGTCTTCGATATGGTCGGTGGGGTTGGTTTTAGGGGAGGTTGCATTTGAATTAGTTGGAGCATGTGTGGCGCTTTTGAATCGTATGCCGTTGAGACATGCTTGGAGCTGCTTCCTTGCAGAGGTGCAGAGTCTGTTGTTGCCATGGAAGTACAGATACGTCATACCGTTACTGCTATCAACTCCTGTGGGAGTTCTCCCGCCGGTTGATTACTTCTAAGTCCCTGAGGTATTCACCTTGTTGGCGATTTTGATGGTATTTCCCATGTGAAGGTGTATAGTTGAGGGAATGCTGTAAGGATTCCTTTTTAGGGTTTCATGGAGGTTGGTTTTACGTTTCATAATTTCCGCTATGTAACCTAAACTGCTCGGCGCTGGGTTGAGTGGTCTTGGGGCGGGGCGAGGGCGATTTTGTGTGCTGGATTAGTTTGGCTGGGGGCGAGGATGCGTTTTTGTGCCTGGATTAGTTGGGCTGGGGGGGATGGGGCCCGTCAGTTCGTTGCCGGACAGTAGGAGCTCTACAAGGTTGGTGAGGTTTCCGATCTCGGCGGGGATGGTGCCCGTTAGTTCGTTGTCCCACAGTCCGAGGATGGTTAGGTTGGTGAGGTTTCCGATCCAGGCGGGGATGGGGCCCGTCAGTTCGTTGCCGGACAGTAGGAGCTCTACAAGGTTGGTGAGGTTTCCGATCTCGGCGGGGATGGTGCCCGTTAGTTCGTTGTCCCACAGTCCGAGGAAGGTTAGGTTGGTGAGGTTTCCGATCTCTGGGGGGATGGGGCCCGTCAGTTGGTTCACGCCCACCACGCCCAGGTCGAGGTTTCTCAGGTTGGTGAGGTTTCCGATCTCTGGGGGGATGGTGCCTGTCAGTTGGTTCAAGCCCAGGCTGAGGGTTTGAAGGTTGGTGAGGTTTCCTATTTCTGGGGGGATTGTGCCCGTTAGGTCGTTTTGGATCATGTCAAGATTGGTTAGGTTGCCTCCCTCTACTGTGACTCCGTACCAATCGTTGAAGTCTTCTATGCTGGTTGGTGCCGTGGTTGTGTCCCATCCAGTGCTGTTATGCCAACTGCCTCCGTTGGTTGCTCGGTAGAGGGCTTTGAGGGCGTTGAAGGTGGTTTCAATCTTTCGTTGCTCCTCTTGGACTTCCTCGCAGGTGGGCCAGTCAGGCTGATCTTCCGAGGTTTTGAATTCCTCAAAATCTTTGCTGTCTTCTCTCAGGCAGCCGTCCCCCAGTGGATCCTCAAATGCGGGAGCTCCCTCTGTTATTCGCTCGTTGGCTTTGTTGTGGATGCTGGTTTCGGGGTCGGTGATCTGCGAGTCGCAGCTACCGATCAGAATGGCGATGATAAGAAGTCCTACTGCTCCGTAGGTTTTTGTGTGAAATGGGGGCATGTGATCTGTTTATCGTTGATGATTCTTTGTAGAGGTGTCCGAATTTGAACTGCTCTTCAGGGGTTCGGGTTAGGTTTCATAAATAGCCCTATGTAACCTAAACTGCTCGGTTTGGTTCTTGGGTTTAGGGGCAGAGCACCGTGTGGTTTCTTGGCTTAGTCAGAGCAGGTGGGGTCGCTTACTTCTTCTATGCCTCTGAGACTTATTTGGAACTCTTCGTTTGCATGGGAGCAAAGTCCTGCGTCGGTGTGGAAGTGTAGCCTTTCCATCTCCGTTGCTCTTACTATTCTCTACACGAAGCCTGATTAGGTTTGTGAAGTTTGCAATCTCTTTCGGAATGGATGTTCCCGTGGTTCGTTGCCGCTGAGCCAAATGCTACGGAAAGAGGTAAGGTGTCCCATCCTCGGGTGTTTAACCATCCTTCTCCGTTTGTCGCTCGGTAGAATGCTTGAGGGCGTTGAAAGTGGATTCAATTTGTTGTTCTCGCACTTCTTCGCAAGTGGGAAATGCTGGCTCTTCTGCCGTATTTTTGAATTCCTTAAAGTCTCCGCTATCTTGCTTCAGGCAGCCCTCCCCTTCCAGTCGATCCTCAAATGCAGGAGCTCCTTCTTCACTTAATAACTTGATGGCTTTGTTGTGGATGCTGGTTTCGGGGTCGCTGATCTGCGAGTCGCAGCTACCGATCAGAACGGCGATTAGGAAGACTCCTACTGCTCGGTAAGCTCTGGCGTGAAATAAGGTCATCAAATCTATTTTACCATTGGTGATTCATTGTAAGCGTGAGGGGGTTGGCAGGTTTCGCGCATTGATCCAACATCCGCGCCTACAGGATTAGTTTAGGTTTGGGTTCGCAAGGTTCTACGCGAGTATGTTTGATTTCAGTAGGCGTGGTCAGGGGGCACTGCCCGTGATCTCCGTGAAGTGGTTGATCGCTTTTCTGATCCGCATGGATACTTTTTGTATGCATTCCATGTCGGGGTCATCGCAGGGTTCTATGGTCTTGGGTTGGAGTCCTAAATCGTCGGCGATGTATTGGTCAACGATGGCGTTGTATAGGTCAGGGTGGTGTTTGTGAGAGTAGGCTGTAATGGCGACGGATGTTACGTGTTGGATTTTGCCCATGATCATGGATTCAGGTAGTTGGTTGACTTTTTGGGCTTGCTCTGCCCTGTTATCAATTTTTTAATTTGACAATTAAACATTTATTGCGTATTATTG
>JAPOTS010000090.1 GCA_026709065.1 Bacteroidota bacterium | reverse complement strand
ATACAAAAATTATTGAATCCTTCGCCTTAAATTGGGTGATGAGTCACAATTCGGATCAATTTTCTAAGGGTGCATGGGGAAACATTCTACTTTTCGTACGAGAATTTCAAAGGTATGACTCACCCGATTAAACGATCCAAGTACTTTGAAAGGGAAACGAGTTAAGTTATATGGAATTATCATGCTGAACTCCATTATCCGCTATCAGAACTCAAATTGACATATCATTGAGACTCTCAAAATCATTCAACAATATGGTGCGAGGAGAATCACTCAATTCAGTCAATGATCAAACGATAAAGTTGAGATTGTTGAACGGAGTCATACAAATGCCGTAGATCCATCAGCGTCATAGCCTTATATATAGTGCCTGTCCGATAACACAAAATTTCTATAATAAAGTGGCATCCAGGCCCTCTGGGTACGGTTTTTCTCTCGTATTCCTCTCCGTTTTTCCTGGTCTCTGTGGGGTGCTGGATTTACAAATCTTCGATTTTAGCCCAAATGTGCTTAGATGCCACTCAGGCGCGTTTTTTGATGAAAAAAAGTTTGATGTACCTCAGAAAATTCGAAACCTGCCAATATTTCACATTTTCAATGCTCATCTTTAAACGTTTTTAAAGTAGCCATAGATAATACCATAAATTGAAGAACTTAGACTGTAATCACGCTGATAGTGTTCGTCTGTTTTTTTACTGATGGCATCCTCACAAGCCCCAGTGTTTTGTAGGAGGATCGTAGATATTTAAACCTCTTGAACTCATGAGAAATATCATTACACACCAGTTATCGCTGAACAGTGTCCTCATTGAGGACATTCAACTCAATCCAAGGAGTCATGACCCTTTGATCGCATTCTCAGTTCAGGATATGGATTCTATTTTGAATTATAACTACTTTGGAATCACTTCTTCCGAGAAACGTATATTCGTATGTGCACCAGTTAGGTCTAAGCCTCAACGAACATATGATCAGGCAGGTTGGATACCTGATCCTCAAGGATACTTTGCTCCAATGTTTTTGGCGGATATGGCTAGTGCTCCGAATCGATCATAATAATGATTATATCATATACGGTATTTCCTATACTAGTGCCCGTCCAGAAAAGCCCGTTTTTTGAGATTTGAGATCCTGGCTTACTGATTGTAGCCTGAATTTCCACCACTGCAGTCGAATACAATAGCTGCCGAGATGATGAGCCCAGCGAACCCTATTGCCCAAATCAGAAGGTTGTATTTTGTGGTCAGAGCGTCAATTTTTGTGTTCTGCGCATCAATCTTGGTTTCCAATCAAAGAGTCAAATTATCAATGCGGTTCAATACGTTGGTTGATGTCATGTTGCTGATACGTTCAGTGAGCTCGTTTTAGACCATGAATTAATAGTTTTGTTAAGAACTTTGAGGTAGAAACAAAAAATTTGGCTTGAACCTGCACCTAAAACTTCAGGTATCTCATCCGAATTTCTCCATCCAGCGATTTCTGACTCATCAATGTCCTTTACCTATCCCATCTACACAGAAATTTTAGATGGGATAGACGAAATAATCCTATGGACAGAATACAATTTGTTCAATTTTAGAATATTTTACTATTCTTGTAACGTATTGATTGGCAATATGTATAACTCATTCCCATCAAGTTATCTCATCAATGAGTAAAATCAATATTGGTAGAGCCGTTAACAATATACTTCCCAGAACAACTGCGTATACTCCGCTAGTTGAAGTCATTGTGAACGCTATAGAATCCATTCAGGAAGCTGAAAGGGGATCTGATGGTCAAGTTCACATACGTGTCTTGCGTAGCAAACAGCGTGATGTTGAGGCTAGACTTCATTCTGTAGAAGGATTTGAAATTACCGATAATGGAGTCGGCTTTAATGATGTCCACCTAGATGCCTTTGATACGTTATACACGGATCAAAAGATAAATCAAGGCGGCAGAGGCTTTGGACGATTTGTATGTATTAAGCATTTTCAGCATTTCACAGTGGAAAGTATTTATAGGGCTAACGATGACCGATTGATGTGCCGTCAGTTCTCAATGGGTAGAAACACCGAAATCATAGAAAATCTGAAAACTGATGAAACTGATCGTGATGATACTGGAACTACTATTCGTTTGCACACATGGATAGGATCTACTTCCTTTGACCTTCGGCTTGACACTATTGCGAAAGTTCTTGTGCCTCGTATTCTACCATTTTTTGTTCATGAAAATTTTTCACCTCCTCAAATCATTCTCTCTGAAATAGATGGCGGTGAGACGATCATTCTCAATGAGTATTTAAAATTCATTAAAGAAATTGAGCCAGGAGGTCATGACTTTGAGTTACCTCAACAAGCCCCACGAGAAAATTTCAAGGTTCGCATATTCAAAATCTATAACCCAAGAACTCTCACCAATCAGATCAGCCTTATCGCCCATCATCGTGAAGTGATTGAAACGCCCATCAAGAAATATATTCCTGAATTTGAGGATGCCTTTTATGAACCTACTGACCCCGATACCAAATATATTGTCAAAGCTTACGTGTTTGGCGATTACCTTGATCAAAATGTGTCCGTGGAACGTGGAGGGTTTGAATTTGGGAATGATCTTAATTTATTTGAGTTGATTGGAAAAGAAGACATTGAGAAGCAAGTTGCTGAATTTGCCCGTATTGCTATCGGTGATGAATTTGAGACTCGCAAATCTAAAAAGCGGGAGCGTGCTCAAAAGTATGTAGACTCCGATGCAATTTGGCTGAAAAATGTCCTTGCTGAATCTGACTTAACCCATCTTCCCTTGAATGCCAGTGATGAGCAAATTGAAGAGTATTTACATGGAGAAAAACTTGTTCAGGAGCGTCATATCCGAGATGAAGTTATAAAGGTACTTACCAATGGTAACTTGTCCAACATTGATTTGAATGTTACTAAAATAGTTGATCAAGCATCTCAAACCAGCAAAGATAACCTTGTCCGCTATGTTGCCTTTCGTAGATCAATACTTGAGTTGATTCAAAAAAGTTTAGAGAAAGACGAGCATGGTGATTATCTCCATGAAGGTGCTGTTCACGACATTATTTTTCCACGTGGAAAAGATTCAGATTCAACACCTTTTGATAGTCACAACCTTTGGCTCATTGATGAACGCCTAAATTTCTCCAACTTTGTCACCTCGGATAAGCAACTTGGGGGTGGAAATTTGGGGCGGCCTGATTTACTCATTTATGATAATCGTGTTCTTTTTAGAGGAGATGAAACTGAGTCTAATCCAATTACTGTCATTGAGTTTAAGCGTCCGATGCTTGATGATTTTACTAGACGAAATAGTTCGGGTAATCCGATTGATCAACTCATTGGATATGTAATTGATATCCGAAGGGGCAAGTACTCAACTCCATCTGGACGCCCATGTAAAGTGAATGAGAATACCCCTGCTTATGGCTACATTGTGTGTGACATAACTCCTCGAATCGTTGAATGGCTCACATTTGAGAGGAGTTTTACACCCATGCCCGATGGACTTGGCTGGTTCTCATGGGCTCAAGGGCCAAAACTATATATTGAAGTAATGAGCTGGGATAAAGTCATAAAAGATGCTCTTATACGTAACAAAGTCTTCTTCAAAAAATTGGGGGTGTGATTTGCTATATATATCTTTTTTGTAAAAACATCTGCATTGAACACTTGTAGGTCGTAGTATTTTGGGAATTATAACGTGTGCACCCAAACGATTCCACCAAAGGCATTTTGGTTGCCGTGAAGCCCTTGATTGCCTCTTCGCTCTTTCTTTCTTGAATGATGTTTCGAGATGGGTTGCTTTTCAGCGTCTACAATTTGTCAGGCAAATATTCGGACATCAAATACGTCTGCAATGGAGGGAATGTGGATAGCATAATCCCCGTCCGGCCCCTTAGCAGGATGCCATGTCTGGGTGCATCTTAAACACGTAGTTAGCCTCTCGCGTGTGTACTGATCCTCAAGTGCGGTAAGATAGTTTTTCGGGCAACGGTAGGCCTAAAGGTTAGAACGGGAACAAGCTCGCGATGATGTAGCGCTGATTCCGCGCGGTGCCTTGTGCACGGGGCTCATAATAAACCAGTTGGTACTTACAGCCAGCCGCGAGCAGGTTATCCAGCACTGAACTCAGGACGATTCTGAGATCGATAGAGATGATGGAACGTAATCTCTTAATTGCATCGTAGTCGGGAACAAATGGCCAATACTGGAATAAGCACTCTTTAATTTATCTCACCAACCTTTTTTGACTTACGGAACTTCAGATCGTCAAAATTGAAGATTACTGAAAAAAATTACCTTAGGTGATCAATCAGTCTGGGAGGTTTACTATCTTGACTTGCCTAAATTGCTGGAGTGGTCACCAGATCATACGGCATCGTCAGGGATAGAGACGATATGGAACCACGGACCGTTCTCACGAGAACCATATTTCCGTATACTACTATCATGGAAAATATTGATTCTGACAATATGATTGGTGTTAAGCCACATACACGGTCTTAATTTTTTGGACTCCATTATTATTGGGTAGGAGATTAGGACATAGATTGAATGATAAGAGTTTTGATGAATGGGTTTGGTCATCTATATGTCAGGCTGAAACGCAAGTTTGTAAATTTTGATCAAAGTTCGCGCTGGAAAGTTAAAATTTTTAAAAGCTTGATTTTTTGGATTCACCAGATATTTCCCACAGCGTGGTGATAGAAATGATCAAGCTTTATCAATAGATGGGGCAGTGATGTGGAGTTGTGGTTAAATGGAGAAATTAAGTTAGCATGTAAGAGTCAATACTCCAAAATTTATTGATAGCAGACAGAGATAACAGGGTAATGTTGAAATAAGAATCGGTGTTTCAAAGAAATAAATTCAAAGAACGAACCAAGTGAATTATTTTAGTCAATGAGTAAATCAGAAAAAAGGAATTCGAAAGGTTGGGCTGAGGTTGTAGAAAGTGTGATTATGGAGTTAGGGCTTGATACTCTGAAACAATACACAGATGACATTCTGAGCGAATGTAAAGGAGAAATACCGTCAATTTACATTTTGGATGTGATGAGTGCGACCGAAAAACGCGCTTATGAGGCGTTCACCCATGCAATGAAAGAAAAAAATATCTGGTCGGAATTCTTGGTCAAAGGAGTGAAATCTACCTCATGGACAATTTACGATGCCGTTGAATTTCTCATGTCCCACGACGCAATGAATTAAGATTTGTGGGATGCCTATTCTTCGTGCAGACTCGCTTATGCTGTACAATTGATCAAAACCGCCCAAAGGCACAAATTAGAACCCGCTTTGACTAAGATTAATCAGCTACTGGATTCAACAAAATAAAACGAATCAAAGATCATAGAATCCGATGATCAGAAAAATTTCACACAATCGGCATGAACCTAGTTGCAATTGTTGGTCGACCGAATGTAGGTAAGTCAACGCTCTTTAACCGACTGACTGAATCACGTCATGCAATTGTTCATGACGCACCAGGTGTCACGAGGGATAGGGTCTATGGCCAAGTGATCTGGAATGGAGAAGAATTCACACTGGTGGACACTGGAGGGTATGTTCCCCGAAGTGCTGATCGTTTTGAGCGGGCAATTCGAGAGCAGGTTGAGATTGCCCTCATGGAAGCCGATATAATTTTGCTGGTCACGGATACCACGGCAGGAGTCACTAAATTAGACGAAGAAATGGCTCAGATCCTCCGTCGGACGGATAAACCTGTCATTGTCGCAGCCAATAAAGCAGATAATCAACAGCTTAGATGGGACGCATCCTCCATGTATACCCTTGGTCTCGGTGAAGTCTTTCCAGTGAGCGCGACTAACGGTATGGGGACAGGAGAATTTCTTGATGCCATCATCACACTTCTACCGTCCGATGAGACGCAAGAGGATGCAGAAGGGGTCCGAGTCGCACTAATTGGCAGGCCAAATGTTGGGAAGTCTCAATTGACAAATACACTGTTGAGTAAACAACGCTCAATCGTCACAGAAATCAGTGGAACAACCCGCGATGCAGTAGATGCTCAACTGATCTACAACGGACAAAATGTAATCCTTGTTGATACAGCGGGGCTCAGACGACGAACCAAAGTGCACGAAAATATTGAGTTTTATGCAACACTACGCACCGAGCGCGCAATCCGAAATTGCGATATCGCTACTGTGATCATTGATGCAACCATCGGGCTGGAGGCACAAGATATTCATGTCCTCAAAGAAGCAGAGGATCTCATGAAAGGGCTCATCATTGTGGTCAATAAATGGGATCTCGTTGAAAAAGAAACCAATACCGCCAGAGATATGGAGCGATCAATCCAGGAGCGTCTACAAACACTGGACTATGTACCAATCCTATTTATTTCAGCGCTCACTAGTAAACGTGCCCATCAAGTCTTGGATCTTGCTCTGGAAATCAAACAGAATGCAGAATTCAGAATCCCAACATCAGAACTCAATCAGACCATGCAGCGGGCGATTGGCCGGCATCATCCTCCGAGTTGGCGCGGTCGGCATGTGCAAATCAAGTATGTTTCGCAGGTCGGGGTAAAGCCACCACTGTTTGCCTTCTTTTGTAACCACCCACAAGGGGTCGGGACAGGTTACGCACGGTATTTAGAAAATCAACTACGAAAAGCCTATGGATTCAAGGGCGTTCCAATCACTTTAGCATTTCGAAGAAAAACATCTTCAGAAAAAATGGAACAATAGATGCTCGTTATGATAATCACAAAAGACTTGACTCAATTCTATGCCAGGAATACCGAAGAATACCAAAACTGAAAACGAACGAAAACTCAATTTCTGGGAGCGGTTGTACCTCCCAGAAATATTTAAAGGCCTCGGCTATAGTTTTCGAAAAATGATCAAGGAACCGTCGTATACGACGGAGTATCCTGATGAGTTGTGGGAGCCGCCCGACTCCTATCGAGGCCGCCCGGTTCTGGTTGAGGAAAAAGGCTCACCCCGATGCGTGTCGTGTAATCTCTGTGCCAAAGCATGTCCTCCAATGGCCATTTCAATGCAGTCACGTGAAGTAGAGGATCCTAATAGTAGTAAAGAGCGCGAGCCAGCTTGGTTTGAAATCAATATGCTTCGTTGCATCTACTGTGGATTTTGTGAAGAGGTCTGCCCAGAGGAAGCGATCGTTATGTCGAAAGAGTATGACCTTACCTTTCATGATCGGGATGAAGCCATCTTCGGACTTGATCGCTTACTGGTACCCAAAGAACGCCTCACAGACCGATTAGAATACTTGGATGAAGCACGCAATAAACAAGAAAACGAAGATCCATGGGAGCATCGTAAAGACAACAACCTCCATAGCTTGCGGGATCAAGAGATCATTGAGGACTTGGCGGACACCCAAATGCCCTCTTTGAAAAACACTCACCTGCGATCGGAGACTCCGATCGCCTCAACCAATACGTGGAAAGGTCGAACGCCATCCGATCATGCCTGATTCGGGTTCTGAGTTTCGGCGCACCGAATTGATTGATCAAATGCGCTATCTCATTGACGAGATTAGTGCGCTACGTCAGGTTATATCACGGATGCATGAAGCCCAGATTACCAATACCGATCGAGGCTTATCTGTAAAACAATATTATGGTTCAATTATTATGCGGGATAAAAATGAACTACTCCCCGCATTGAAGAAACTCCAAGGCACAAAGAAATCCCGCAAAGCACGCAATAAAGATTGGAACCGCATCCCCATTAGTGAGATTCTCACAGAAGTAGAAAAAGCACGGCAACGTGTGATTCAAATTGCATTAAAACTTGATCTTAAAGATTGGATGCAAGAGGTATCAGACGGAAAGAATGTCTATGATTTAATCTTAACTGCGACCCATCAAGATGCCGATGCACTTCGCGAGATTGCCCAGCTTCTTTATCGGGATCATTCATGACATACAGAAATAAAGGCAAAAAGCCTGCCATTCAGCAATTTGAAGAAATTCAAATGGAGTTTCGGGAGAATAGAATTATGCCCGTGTACCTCTTGCATGGAGATGACTCATATCTGCCAAATCAACTTCAGAAAATACTGATTGAGCATGCTATTGCCCCCGATGATCAAGACTTTAATCTTGATATAATGTATGGCGATGAGGTCACAGCTCAAACAGCATTAAGCGTTTGTCAGATGGCTCCCATGATGGTTGAACGGCGCATAGTCATCATTCGTAGGTTTGATCGCCTGAAAAACAATAAATTATTCGCACTACTTGCAAAACAACCGAATCCCGCAGCAGTCGTACTTCTGTTATGCGATGGGAAGCCCCGGTTAAATATATCCCCCTACAATGCATTGAATCGTAACAAAAAAAGCGTTAAGGTTGCAGAATTTCCAAGACTTGATAAGAATCAGGCTAGAACATTTGCCCGTGAACATATCTTGAAGAATGGGTATCAATTGGAAAATGGGGTTGATGGGATGCTGATTGATTTTTTGGGAAATAATTTAGAATTAATCGTTAATGAAATTGAAAAGCTGATCACCTATGTTGGGGATCGCGATCAAAAAATAATTACCAGTCAAGACGTTTTGCAAGCCAGTGGCCAAACGCGTGAAATCAATATATTTGAGCTTCAAGACGCAGTGATTCAGCGCCGGGCCGTTGATGCACATCGAATCTCAGAGCAATTACTTGTGAGATCCTCTTCCAGACAAGGCGAAGCATTACGAATTATAGCGATACTGTCCAACTTTTTAATCAGAGTTTTGAAACTTCATGAATTGAAAGACAAAAGACTGGATCGCGACACGATCGCTCAAAAACTGGAGGTCGCACCGAACTTGCTATTCAAATATTATAATGCAACTGCAAACTGGTCACTTCAGGATGTCCATCGGGCAATCCAACTCCTATTAAGCGCGGATTGTGAAATTAAAGGGCTATCTAAGCGTGGCCCTCGTCTCGTCATCACATTGTTGGTGACACAATTAGCGTCTGAACCCTTGCGCCAATACTAGCGTTGACATTCAATCATTAAAAGACTAAACGATAAAATCATGAAACCTTTAGTTAAGGCATTCATATAGATCAGTATGTATGGCAATAGATACTTCCTCTGATGATGAATCAACCGTCTTGGATGGACGAATTTTTGTGTGAATATGTAGACGACACCATGGACTGTTCGGTTCGTGCTGCATTTGAGGAATGCGTTCAACAGGATGCAAAACTTGCTCAGCACATCAAACGCTTGCGCGGAACCCACTCATTACTTTGCCAATGTCGATGCAGAACTCCAAGTGGCTTACGTTCACGCGTGAAGAAGCGTTTATCTCAATGCCTACCTCTGTCAAATTCAATTAGACCTCCCCATTCAAGTATACTGATTGGAACAGCTGTTGCAATTGCTTTGTCAGTTGCCTTAGTCGCTGGCATAACAAGATCAGTTCGAATTCCTCTTTCAAGTATGCCAATTGCTTCGCACTCAATCGCACTTGACTACAATGCGAACAATTGGAGGATCAATAGAGTTTACGCTAAAAAATTAAATAAAATTTCTCAGTTTGGGGCTCTTAGCTCAGAGGTTTAGAGCGCTCGCCTCACACGCGAGAGGTCACAGGTTCAAATCCCGTAGGGCCCACCAATTAAATCACTCAACAAACCTCTTATTATCCTAAGTATGATGGCAATTACCCTTTTAGCGTTCTTGTTCACTTCAATTGTTGGAGCCAATGACGCGATGGATCGCTTTGGCCAAGCACTTGCAACTGGGGATGGTTATCTTTTTGTCGGTGAATCAGGTGGATTTCAAACACCGGGTACAGTGCATATTTATGTGCAAGGTGAAAATGGCGGATGGATTCTCAACAATTCATTACAAGGATTAGATGCGCATGTGGGGGATGGCTTTGGGGCAAATGTTGACTATGATAATGGTGTGCTCGCAGTGGCTGATGGTTCAAAGATTTATCTATTTAGCCAAGAAGATGGAGATACGGAGTTTACATTATCAGATCTGATTATAGAAGATACAATTCCTAATTTTGGTCGTGGTGCTCTCTCATTTGATAGTGGTTGGCTTGCCGTTGGAACCTCTTTGCCCAACGGATCATCTGGACGGGTTGTTCTATATTCAATAAATGCTCAGGGTGAAGGGGTGCGTCAAACACAATTAGATGAGCCGTCTGAGTATGAGGCCTCACAATTTGGGGTTGCCCTGTCTATTGATGATGCTACTTTGCTCGTAGGTGCTCCAGGAGCATGTGCTGCATATCTATATGCAATTCAGAGCGATCAATGGGAGTTATCCACCATACTACCTTGCGGTGATGATTTGTCTTTAGACTCTATGTATGGAATGACCCTGGATCTCAGCGGAGATCATGCCGTCATTGGTGCAGTAGGGCATAACTATGGTGCGGGTGCGGTTGCTGTATGGCACCGAAAAACCAAAGAAAATTCTTCATGGGAGCGGGTAGCGCTTATGAGTTCTGAAGATCAGCAGAGAACCTTTTTGTTTGGTTCTCAGATTCAGATCTTACATTCAAAACAGGTGGCGCTTGGAGTACCATGGCGCTTATCAATTGCGTCTGCTGAACCAAATGTACGCCTCTATTCAATCCTCAATGATGGGTTCATCAACCCACAGTATGATATCCTTCCAGAAATCATAATTACAGCAGAGTCTAAGATTATGTTTAATGACGGTGTTCTTGTAATTGGCCGTCCGACTGCAGCCTATGGGGAAGGGAGTGCAGATCTCCTTGCACACAGGCGCGATTCTTGGGAGGTCATACAAGAACTTTTCTATGCAAGCGGTAATATTTCCCGTAAATCCGAGGTGTCATGTGATGAAGGGATCGCAGGGCAATTTGATTGCGGACTTGTGGATCTCGTGTCCTTTCTGCCCAATGATGAAATGGGGATGAACCGCGGGGTCAGACTCAATGATGTTTGGGGATGGGAAGATCCAGTCACCGGCGTTGAATATGGGATCATTGGACATATGGAAGGAACGGTTTTCATTGATCTGAGCGATCCTGCTCATCCAAAATATCTTGGAACATTGCCCCGCACCGAGGGCGCTCCAGGAAGTACATGGCGAGATATAAAAGTCTTTCAAGATCATGCCTTTATTGTTGCGGATAGGGCTCAAGAGCATGGAATGCAAATCTTTGATCTAACACAACTCAGAGATCTTACCGATGTGCCGGTTGAATTTACGACGACAGCACATTATGATCTCATTCACAGTGCACATAACATCGTCATCAATGAAGAGACAGGATATGCCTATGTGGTTGGTGCCTCTGGTGGTGGAGAGACCTGTGGGGGTGCATTACATATGATCGATATTCGTGAACCTCAATCGCCAATCTTTGTTGGATGCTTCGCTGACGAAACGACTGGGCGTAGCAAGACTGGTTACAGCCATGATGCCCAATGTGTCATCTATAATGGGCCAGACTCTAAGCATGCCGGACAAGAAATCTGTTTTAGTGCGAACGAAACTGCGATTAGTATTGTTGATGTGACCAACAAGGAAAACCCAATTGCAATTGCCACAGGGTCATACCCGCATGCAAGCTATGTCCATCAAGGCTGGCTCTCAGAAGATCAATCATTCTTCTTTCAAAATGATGAACTTGATGAAATTTCTGGTAGGATTGAAAAAACCCGAACCATTGTCTGGGATGTCAGAGAATTGAGTGATCCAATTATGATCCACGAATTATATGGACCCACATCAGCGACTGATCACAACTTATATGTACACGGTGATCTGATGTATCAGACCAACAATTCAAGCGGTCTGCGCATCATTGATGTGTCATCTCCCGAAGATCCCCGAGAGATCGGATTTTTTGATACCACACCTTACGGAAATAATGATGCAGGGTTCAACGGCACTTGGAGTAGTTACCCATACTTTGAGAGCGGAATGATTATCGTGACCAGCCGTAGAGAAGGATTATTTATTCTGAAGAAACAATCCGTGGACATATAATTCATCAAAAATTCCCCGAAAATGGATCATGAAAGAAGTTTCTGTGTTAACGCTTTTAATCACATCTAAGTAAATTATTTGAAACACATCTACTGCATTGACTTCCATGTACGTTTCACGCCGCCAGCGAATGCTGGATCAATATCTCAAGGAGATTGGCCAGATAGACCTTGTGACTGCCGCAGAAGAGGCAGAACTTGCTCGACGCATTAAACAGGGAGATGAAGACGCACTCTTGAAGCTGACGCGTGCCAACCTTCGTTTTGTTGTCTCAGTCGCAAAGAAGTTTCAAGGGCAAGGCCTTCATCTTACTGATTTGATCAATGAGGGCAACTATGGACTCATTAAAGCCGCTAAACGGTTTGATGAAACCCGCGGCTTTAAATTCATTTCCTATGCCGTGTGGTGGATTCGCCAATCTATCCTCCAAGCCCTTGCTGAACAGGGCCGAGTTGTACGCTTGCCGTTAAATCAAATCGGTACGATTAGTAAGATTCGAAAAAGCAGTGCTAGATTGTCGCAAGAACATGAACGAGATCCAAACCTTGAGGAGTTGTCTGTGGATCTCCAGATTGATATCGAAAAGATCAGGAACGCTATGCAGCGCACAAGCCGCCATCTGTCTATTGATGCACCCTTTAATGACGAAGATGAAAATAGCCTACTAGATATCTTACCTAGCGACGAGGTCGCTCCTCCCGATGAACCACTTCGAGGCGAATCTCTCAAGATTGATATTGAGGTAGCACTCAGTGGACTGTGTCCACGCGAAGCAGAAATCACACGCCTCTTTTTTGGTGTCGGTAGAGAGCATCCACTCACCTTAGAAGAGATTGGACTTCGGTTTGATCTTACCCGTGAACGAGTCCGTCAGATCAAAGAAAAAGCGATTCGTAAACTTCGGCAAAAACATCGGCGTGAAAATCTGAAGTTTCACGCATGATCATCTCGGCATTCTGTTACATGCTCAGCCGTAGCGTTTGATGTAACTACTTTGATGTACATTCGTACTAAATCTATGAGCCTTGCCTTAAATGCTCTAATTTAACTTGATACACTATATGACTTTTCGGACATTATCCAATTATTTTTTTGCAGGCTTTTTTGCTTTGACTGTCTCAGCATCAGTCGTTCAAGCGCAACAGATCATTAGCTTTGAGGAAGCCGTCCGAATTGCCTTAGATCAAAATACACAGCTTCGACAGAGCGCGAATCAGGTCCGCCTAAGCGAAATCAATGTACAATCTGCGCGGTCAGCATTTCTGCCGAGTTTCAATGTGTCTACAGGGACTGGAACCAATTTTGGGTTGTCCTTTGACACCAATGTGGGTGAGTTGCGCACGACGACCAATACGCGATTCAATCTTAATGCATTTACGTCTATTAATGTATTTGATGGGTTTCAATCCCAGGCCAATCTTCGTCAAAGTCGACTAGCTGTCATTTCAAGTGATCTGAGCCTTGAACGCCAGAGGCAATTGATCGTCTTTCAGGTTGCAAGTCAATTTCTGGCCTACATCCAAGCCTCTGAGCAGATTAAAGTGCAGGAAGAAAATTTGACTGCTGCGACGCAACTGTTATCTCAAATTGAGGAATTCGTACGTGTAGGGACGCGTCCAGTATCCGATCTTTATCAGCAACAGGCAGCCGTTGAAACTGCGGAGTTGGGCATCATTCAAGCGGAACAGTTGGTGCAAATTTCTGAGGCAAATCTGCTCCAGATTCTTCGGCTAGATCCATTAGGGGATTACGAGTTTGTGATTCCTGAATTGGCAGATGTTCAGTTTGAGCCCGAGCAGTTAGATCTCACGGATCTCTATATGCGTGCACAGAGGCAACGCGGTGATTTACGTTCACAGGAAGTTGCCGTTCAAGCGGCAGAGCAGGGAGTGCGTGTAGCACGTAGCAGTACACTTCCTCAACTGAGTTTTTCTGCGGGGGCTGGTACGAGCTTTAACAGTGGTATTTCTTCTTCATTTGGAGATCAACTTGAACGGAATCGAGCCCAGTCGTTATCGGTATCGGTCAATGTCCCTGTGTTTAATCGTTTTCGGTCTAAAACACAAATTCAACGGGCACAGGTCTCATACGAGAACGCAAAACTCAATGTCGAGGCTACGCAACAGCAGATCGGGGTAGAGATTCGCCAAGCTTACCTAGATTATTTAACGGCAGAAAAACAATTGGAGGTCACTCGCAGGCAATTAGAGTTTCGTGAGCAGGCACTGCAGGCTGCGCGCGAGCGCTATAATGTGGGGGCTGCAACGCTGGTGGAATTGACTCAGGCACAATCGGATTTTGTGCAGGCCTCTCAGGACGAAGTTACTGCCCGCTATACCATTTATGTTCGCAAACGGTTAATTCGTTTTTACACTGGGGAGTTAGATCCCGCTCGTCCATTATTTGATTAATTCACATGGCAAAGAAAAAAAACCGCACCCGTAACATCCTGATTATCATTGGGGTGGCTTTAGTTTTTCTTGTAATTCTTGGATTCATTGGTAACCAATTTAGATCTGAAGATGGTTTACAGGTAGAAATAGTGACCGCTGAAACGAGGACGGTAACGCAAACCGTGACCGCTTCTGGGCGCGTTCAACCTGAAGTTGAAATTGTCATCAGCCCTGATGTGTCTGGTGAAATTGTTCAACTCCCAGTTGTTGAAGGTCAGAGGGTTCAGAAAGGTCAAATTCTCGCTCGCATTAAGTCCGATTTTTACGAGGCGCAGGTAGAGCAGGCCGAAGCGCAGTTGTCACAGACCAAGGCAAATCTTGCTCAACAAGAAGCCAATCTTCTATTACAGGAGCAGACTGTGGAGCGCCAGCGTCAACTCTTTGATGCGAATGTGATCTCGCTTGATCAATACGAGCAAAGTGATACCCAGTATAAGATTGCACAAGCAAATCTAAATGCATCAAAATTCAATGTTGAGAGCGCGGAGGCCCGCTTACGTGAATTCAGCGAGCAACTCCGTAAAACAGTTCTATATGCGCCAATGTCGGGGACCATCAGTCAGCTCAATATTGAATTGGGAGAACGGGTTACTGGTAACGAGTTGCAATCAGGTACATCGGTGATGACCGTTGCGCGCCTTGATCAGATGGAAATTGAGGTTGAAGTCAGTGAAAATGATGTTGTCAATGTTGCTCTCGGAGATACAGCATTGATTGAGGTTGACGCTTACCCAAATCGTCAGTTCAGGGGATTGGTCACAGAAATTGCAAATTCTGCTCGACTTCAAGGAAGTTCATTTCAGGAGCAGGTCACGAATTTTCCAGTGAAGATCCGAATCTTAGATCCACATAATGCTGATGCAAGAGATCTTGGTACATCGGAGGCGGGGCTCTTGGGGGAATCTCCAGCTACAGAGGATTTTGCAAATTTCCGTCCAGGGATGAGTGGGACGGTTGACATCTTCACCGATACAGTATCCGATGTGCTCACTATCCCGATTCAATCTGTAACAGTGCGCGATTTCAGTGCTATTGAACGCCAGCGCACTGCTAAGGCATCTGAGGACAGCGAGTCTGACACGACTATCACGCAACCCGAGTCTGACGATGAGGATCTCCAACGGATGGTCTTTGTTGTCAGTGAAGATATGTCGGTTGTTGCGACTGCCGTTACAACGGGTATTTCTGATGACCAGTTCATTGAAATTCAGACAGGTTTAGAACAAGGTGCGCGTGTGGTCAACGGCCCTTATAGTGCTGTCAGTCGTGAATTAAGTGATGGGGACATGGTAAAGGAACAGTAGGACGACAATTGTAAAGATGGACAGTGGAGTACATAACGAATCCCTCATTTCGTTGAGTGATGTAAAGAAGATTTACAAGATGGGGATTGAGGTCATCCGCGCGCTAGACGGGGTCAGTATAGATGTCTACGCAAATGAGTATGTTGCCGTGATGGGGCCCAGTGGGTCAGGCAAGTCAACTCTCATGAATATGATTGGTTGTTTGGACACACCTTCTCAGGGGAGTTATTTTTTACGAGGTCAGAATGTGGGTGAGATGGGAGATGATGAGCTGGCAGAGATTCGAAATCGGGAAGTTGGGTTTGTGTTTCAGACCTTTAACTTGTTACCTCGTGTGAACTGTCTCCAGAATGTAGAATTACCGTTGATCTACAGCGGAAAGACTAGAGGACAACGCCGTCAAATGGCGGAGCGTGCACTTGATCAAGTTGGGCTCAGTGATCGTGTCACACACAAACCGAACGAACTGTCGGGGGGGCAGCGCCAGCGTGTTGCTGTCGCGCGAGCACTGGTCAATAATCCGGCCTTAGTTCTTGCTGATGAGCCAACCGGGAATTTGGATACTAAAACTGGCCGCGAAATTATGCTCCTTTTTGAGACATTGTACAGAAGAGGAAATACGTTGATGGTTGTCACGCACGAAGAAGAGGTTGCCCATCATGCGCGACGAATCATTCGACTACGGGACGGTTTAGTAGAAAGTGATGTGCGCGTAGAGGCCCCAATACTGGCAGAACAGGATACATCAACCGCGGTAGCTGAATAATCATCTTCAATTCCCGTATGAAGTTGTAGAGTAAAGTAAGCGGTTAAGAATTTTCTTGACTGATTCTATTGCAATTTCAATTTTCGTGGCAAATGGCGAGCATTTGACAGAAGCAAGCGAAGTAGCGACTAACAGAAAAATCCATAAGTAAGCAAAAACCATTCAGGTAGAACCAAGGTCTACATCAATTAAAGACCTCAATTCAAGATGGATCTCTTGTTCAACTAAGGGAGATATTTTTACAGTTGGAGATAGTGATAGCACCACATCGCATTATTTACTATGTGGTTATACTGAGCTTTGTCACATTTTAGAACATAATCATTCGCCAACCTACTAGTGGCAATTGGAGAGAGCAAAATCTGATTTAAAAGTTCATATAATTATATATCCTTGATGTATCTGTGGTGGCAGAGGTTTAATTGAATGGTTATGTTGATAAATGGAAATATTACGATGGTTCTATCACGATATTTGTGGGTACAGGTCTAAACCTCCGCAGAAGAAGAGGATAGCAACGCGGAAGTTTTCAAATCTTCTGAAGCCTCTTCCAATGCTTTTAATCTCTTTGATTTTTCCGTAATTTTCTCTGCTCATTGGACAGGGGATAAATAATGCATTGTAGACTCGATACATAAACATCTACTGGATGTAGCCTCGTATCTACTTCCACATTGTAATAGCCAGCGAGATCCTAATTTAGAGAGTGAAGCAACAAGGATTCTCTAAATGTATCTTGTATAAAAAATAAATGTGGCGGAACCAAAATCAATCGTTTCCACACAAAATGTGATAGAACCGCATGTGTAAAATTGTATTGATGTAAGGATAATCTAGGAAGAGGTACAGTCTAAGGCTTCAGTGATTTGGACAAATCGCACTTCATTTTGAGATTGAGGGATCCGAATGACTTCAAATGGAATTCCAGATGCAAAAGAGGGGCGACAATCAGCACCGGGGGTAAATAATCGGTAGGTCACCACGAGCGTATCGCGAAGGCTTTCAACAAGTTCAAAGCGTAAATCATACCCCCCTGAGTTGACTCTGACAGCAGCCAATAAGAGTGTTTCCAGTTCAAAATTTACGGTGGTAAAGGGTTGTAGCGGTTGAAGAGAATCACGGTAAGCAATCCAAGTTGATGGATCGGTGATGATTTGAGTGGTGGTTGTATCCAGAGATGCCTGAAGACCACGACCGACGGATGCAAATGATATCAACGCAGCAAGATCTTCCTCTGTATACTGAGGATCTTCCATTGGAGTACATGCTGCAAGCCCCAATAATATGAGGATCATTGAAAAAAAGAAACCTAATGAGTTGACGGGAGTAGTAAGGCAATTCATCTTTCTTTAATCTAATAAAATCTGATGGCAATTAAAACCGTTGATATTGATACACTTGTGGGACAGACAGGTAATCTGTTTGAAACTGTTGCAATTTTATCCAAACGTGCTCGACAAGTTGCGATTCGAATGAAGTCGGACCTTGACACCAGTTTAGCATATTTTGAAGGATTTGATCCAGAACTTGAAGATGCAAAATTTCAGGAAGAGCAACGTCAAATCTCAATGGAGCACGAAGCATTACCCAAGCCGACCCAGATTGCAATTGACGAGATGTTTAATTCCGAAGTGTACTACCGGGATCCCGCGATTGAATCGCTCAAGTAAAACTCGATCATTGGCCTATTTATGGGGGGGCTTAACCAAGAAGGGATTGCAGAAAATATTTCCGTTCGCGGAGCGCGAGTCCACAATCTAAAGAATCTGGATGTTGATATTCCCCGTGATGCACTTGTTGTAGTCACTGGACTTTCTGGATCAGGGAAAAGCTCTCTGGCCTTTGACACCGTTTTTTCTGAGGGGCAACGGCGGTATCTTGAAAGCCTCAGCGCTTATGCCCGGCAATTTGTCGGAATGCCAGAGCGACCAGATGTAGACCACATAGATGGGCTTTCTCCAGTTATTGCCATTGATCAGAAGACGGTCTCTCGTAATCCGCGTTCTACTGTCGGCACTGTGACGGAAATTTATGATTTTCTACGTTTGCTTTACGCTCGGGCAGCGACCTCATTTTCTTCAGTATCTGGGAAGCCACTGGTTCGTCAATCCACCTCAGAAATTATTGAGTCTGTTCTAAAATATCCAATTGGTGCCAAAATCAACATCTTAGCACCTGTGGTTAAAGAGCGAAAAGGACACTACGAAGACCTATTTAAGAGGTTATTTAAGCAAGGATATGCAAAGGTTAGGGTAGACGGGACAGTCAAAAATATCAGCCCTGGTATGAAGCTAGCCCGCTACAAAGTACATACCATTGAGGTTGTGATTGATCGACTTTTGATTGAGGAAGACATGGAAGAGAGGATAGAAAAGTCAATCAAGACCGCTCTGAAAATGGGGGATGGGGTCATTATTATAGCAGAGGAGTCAAAAGGGGATCGCATTTTCAGTCGATTTCTATATGACCCAGAAACTGGACAATCTTACCCTGAGGCATCACCCAAGACGTTTTCGTTCAATACACCATCTTCTGCATGCCGTCATTGTTCTGGGTTAGGTGTTATTGAGACTTGGGATGAGCAACAGCTGATCCTTGATCCTGAACGTTCTATTGCTGACGGCGGGATAAAGATCATTACTGAGTTGAGGGCCTCAGCGTTTTTTAGTGGAGTAAAAAGGATGCTGGCCAAGTATAAATTCACCCTAGATACTCCCATTAAACAGATTAGTGAAGAGGCATGGAATTTGGTGATTTATGGTACAGAATCTGGTTTTATTCAAGGTGAAGGAGTATTCTCACTTTCCTCGGCCAGAGGATTATTCGGTGAGCTAGACTATGTCTATAATTTTTTCGCGGATAAAAAGGAAAAGGCAAAGATGGATCAGTACAGGGTGACCAAGACATGTGCATTCTGTAATGGAGATCGTCTCAATAAACAAGCTCTTTCCTATCAAATTGACGGGAGGTCAATCGCCAATTTGGTTCAGATGAACTTGATGGATTTGCGTGATTTTTTAGAAACGGTCAAGTTTTCAAAGCGACAGGCCCTGATTGCCGCTCCAATCATCAAAGAGGTTCGAGAGCGATTAACCTTTATGATTGATGTCGGTGTCGGATATCTAACCTTAGATCGTCAGGCTATGACATTATCTGGTGGAGAAAGCCAAAGGATTCGATTAGCCACTCAGATCGGTTCACAGCTTACTGGAGTGCTGTATGTCTTGGATGAGCCGTCAATTGGATTGCATGCGCGAGATAATCGTCGATTAATCAACTCACTGAGGAGGTTGCGGGATCTGGGGAATTCAGTGATTGTTGTTGAGCATGATCGTGACATGATAGAATCAGCGGATCATGTGATTGACTTAGGTCCTGGTGCAGGTGAGCAGGGTGGGGAGGTGGTTTGTCAGGGTCCTCCGAATGCACTTGAGCAAAATGGAACAATTGGAAAGGGGCTTACATTACCTTATCTGACTGGTGAGCGGAGTATTGATATCCCCAAAAAGCGGCGCAAGTTCAAAACAAAATATATCGCTCTTTCTGGGGCTAAGGGTAACAATCTCAAAGATGTAACTCTCAAAATTCCGATGGGTGTATTTATGTGTGTGACGGGGGTCAGTGGTTCAGGAAAGAGTTCTCTGATAAATCAAACGCTCGTTCCAGCCTTGAATGAGCATATCTCAGGTGCACATTCCTCTAAACGCCTCCCCTTTAAGCAAATCAAGGGGGTTCAACATATCACGAAAGCGATCAATATTGATCAGAAGCCTATCGGCCGAACTCCCCGATCCAACCCCTCTACCTACATCACCTTATTTACGGCGATTCGGGACTTATTTGCCAGTACTCCTTTGGCCCAATCTAGGGGCTATAAGCCGGGTAGATTTTCATTTAATGTTCATGGGGGGCGATGTGAGACCTGCTCGGGAGCTGGGATCACTCGTTTGGAGATGAATTTTCTGTCGGATGTTTATGTGGAATGTGAAACTTGTCAGGGTAAGCGCTATAATCAGGATACATTAGATATCCTATACAAGGGGAAGAATATTTCTGAAGTTCTGAATATGCGTGTGACCGAAGCAGCAGCTTTTTTTGCAAATGTACCTAAGATTACCCGTAAACTGGATACGCTTTTGTCTGTGGGTCTCGGTTATATTCGACTTGGTCAGTCGTCCACCACGATTTCTGGTGGAGAGGCACAGCGTGTGAAATTGGCAAAGGAACTCTCTAAAATTGGGCGTGGAAACACCCTTTATTTACTTGATGAACCGACGACTGGCCTCCATTTTGAGGATATCCGCTTGCTATTGAATGTATTACAGAAGTTGGTGGATAAGGGTAATACGGTATTAGTGATTGAACATAATTCAGATGTCATCAAGGTTGCAGATTATGTCGTTGATATGGGGCCCGAGGGGGGTGAGGATGGAGGTGAGATTTTATTTGCGGGATCTCCTGAACAGATGAGTAAGCAAGATACTTATACAGGACATCTCCTGCGAGAAGTCTTTTCGGAAGAGGCACATAAGTGATCTTGCAGTGTGGCGGGTAGAGACCTGCCTGAGTTGTTAGTGATTCAATCTTATATTAATGAATGATTAATCCACCAACTCATCAATTCGTTAGGATTCAATCATTGATGTAGTACTCGCATTAACAATTGAATGTGGATTCGTCTTTGATCATCAGTTTAAACCGTTTGTAAAATCTATTGGATACACGATCTAACGTTTCTCACATCACTGAATGAATTAATGGAATTGTTTTGACATGTTAACTGATAGTTCATCATGAGCGAAGATCATTTCTTACACAGGTTATTGAGGGCCTTGATGATGTTGGGGGTCTGTATGATCCAAGTGAATTGTACCTCCGAAAGTCGACACTCAGATCGTGGGGTAAAGATCCAATCGGTGACCCTTGATGCCCGCAATAAACCATCGGATGCCTTGTTGCCGCAACTCAAGCGATTAGGGGTAACCCATATCACGCTTGTACAATTTGGATTTCAGAGTAGTATTGAGTCCACTGAAATACGTATGAACCCAAACGCGAGGTGGTACAGTGAGAGTGATCAAGGGATTCGGGAGCTATCTAAATCGGCGGATAGCTTGGGACTATACATCATTTTAAAGCCACATTTATGGCTTGGTGGCTATAATGTTGGGGGTCAATCACGCAACGAGATCGGTTACATCAATGAACAGAGTTGGGTGTCATGGGAATCCGATTATACGGCATTTCTGATGCATTATGCCCATCTTTCACAAGAGATTAGAGCAGATGTTCTTGTCATTGGGACCGAGCTGGCCAGAAGTGCACATGAGCGTCCTGACTACTGGAAAATGCTCATTCAACAAGTTCGCTCAGTTTATGATGGGAAGCTCACCTACGCAGCGAACTGGTGGGAGGAGTATGAAGATATTAAGTTTTGGCATTTATTAGAATACATCGGTGTACAGGCGTATTTTGAATTATCAGATCAGCCTAATCCATCCGAGCAGATGTTAGCCGAAGGATGGTACCCCTATCAGAAAATGTTATCTGATCTATCGACGCATTATGACCGCCCGATTCTATTTACAGAGCTTGGTTATAGAAATGTAGATGATGCCGCAGCACAACCATGGAGATGGCCTTCACGCAATGAAATCGGCGTCACCGACTCAAACAGTGAACTACAGGCTCGGTTATATACAGCATTTTTCAATCAATTTTGGAATGAGCCATGGTTCGCTGGTGTCATAATTTGGAAATGGCATGGAGATCTAGAACGACGGCGAACCGCTCAACTTGGCTTTACTCCCCAAGGCAAACCCTCAGAAGATGTTATGCGGCAATGGTTTACAGCTAATCAGTAAGTGGTCAGCGATTGTCGCATCACTGTTGCTGATTATTTTTTGTGGATGTGATTCGTCTGAACCGGATAGTCCTTCAGAGGCTGCTACTACCAGAGGCGAAATTATACGAGTTGATGAACTTAAGAGGTATACTTCTGGGGAGGTCAATCAAGTATTTGAAGATTTTGGACTTCCAATCACGGCAAGATATGGTGTGAATGTGTATATCATGGAGTACATGACCGTTGATGTGAAAGGTGAGATGACGTTAGCTTCGGGTGCAGTATTAATTCCGCAACCTGCATTCAGTGAGCTCTCAGTCGTTTCGTTTCACAGCTTCACAACGGTGAATCGGTTGTCGGTACCATCTAGGGGAGGTCTGAATCAAATTCTTGTGGGCATGATTTTTTCGGGTGATGGTTATTTGACAGTGATGCCAGATATGATTGGGTTAGGATCATCAACAGAGTTCCACCCTTATTTGATAGCAGATGTGTCGGCCACAACTGTGATTGATATGTTGCGGTCTGTAACGCAATGGGCAACTAGTGAGTCTTGGAGTATTTCTCAGGAGGTATTTCTCACAGGATATTCTGCGGGAGGGTATATTACACTGGCAACGCATCGGGCAATCGAGGCAGATGTCTCCGATGAATATAAGGTTGTTGCATCAGCTCCAATGGCAGGCCCTTATGATCTCAGTGGAACCATGTTTGAGCTTATGCTACGGGATGAACCATACGGTCAGCCATATTTTCTTCCCTATATCTTAATGAGTTTTAGTGAAGCATATGGTCTTTATGAGAGCCCATCTGATTACTTGGCGAGTCCTTATGATGAAACTCTGCCGCCATTGTTTGATGGAACTCATAGTAGTGCGGATGTCAATGCAGCAATGCCCGAAATTCCTAAGCAGATTGTTCGCAGTGATGTATTACAGAGAGTCAAAGAAGACATGAACCATAAGATGATTCAACGTTTACGTGAGAATGATCTGATCAACTGGAAGCCCCGCTCTCCGATTCGGTTGTATCATTGCGCCGCAGATGCATTAGTTCCAATTGAAAATGCACAGATTGCAGTTCAGAGATTCGGTTCCATTGCGACCTTAGTAGATCCGAGTCCACAGAGTGGGCATACATCGTGTGGTTTAAGTGCCATTGCGGGGGCGAGGGCTTGGTTTAATTCAACAGTAACAAATAACAGTTCAGAGAGAGTTCAAGAGCCCGTTAATCATCATGATCAAGGTCGTTATATGATTGAAAATCAGTGAAGCTGTGGCATACAAAAGATATTTTACAGGAGTGTGCTCTGCGCCTCCAATCCAATGCCTGAGCAGAGCGCATCAATGAAAAGATTCAGGCCGTAAAAACTGTCGGAGGAGGATCAGAAAATTCGAGAATTTCTGTGTGCAGTTTTGTTGTTCAGCAGTTGAATAGATCTTTATGCACAACAAGTGCGGTAAAACCATAATTTTTAAGGATGTTAGGATTTCCCTAAATACTCATTCCGGTCTGCTGAATATGGACTCCCTTTCGTACTGACCGAAAGAGTTTAGCCTTCTGATCAACTTCTCCAATTTGTTGCTCAATCAAACGAAATCAATTGTGAATACGCTCCATCGTGGGCGGATCGACATATTATTAGCACCAGCGCCTTCTTGATAGGTTTTGCTTTTGGGAAGATCGAGCCTATGATGTGGTTTCAATATCCGCGGGGGTGCATTGGTATGCGCTCGCTTACGCACAACATACAGTCACTCATCAATGAGAATAATGCTACATCTTAGATTCCTAGCACGCCATGTTTACCAATTTGGCAAAGCAGAAACTTGATTTCTTTTTAGGTAAGTTGGGAAAATATACCTGAGTGGCGAATCATTCAGGAATGAGTAGTTCTTTCACTGAACAAATCACACCCGGTGGTGTTGAGATCATCCATACATTCGCCAACGAACATAAACATGTTGCTGTATTTAGGAATCAACCCATCCAAACCGTCAGATCCTGAGAAGGGACGGGAATCCCACCATACTACACAGACATTGACCGCGGTCCTGCGGGTTTTTTCTATGGGCGCGAAGACATTAGAGAACGCTTTAGAAAACTATTGGACAACGCACGAGGCAAGAATCGGGGAACCACTTTCCTTATACAAGGAGCACCAGATGCTGGGAAGTCGGCACTGCTTGACAAACTCTGCGATGAGGCCCCCGAGTGGGCGGTTGCGTCTATTGGATCACAGGAATTGTCTAATCCAGCAGAACTGGTACAGTCAATGGCAGGGCACATGTGCTTGATCGCACAGTCGCAGCCTCAGTTGGAGTCAAGTTCTTTGAGTTAGGGGGCGTGAGGCGAGTTGCTGGGCACGCAAGTCCTAAGCAAATACTCAAGCAACTAGCACCAGAGTCGGGGTTGATCCTGATACTTGACGAGGCACAAAAGCTGAGAAGCATTCTACCGGATGACAGAGCGGTGGCCATGGATACTCTGGATGCCATCCATAATGGTGAAATAGGAAAACCTGTGGTGCTCCTCACAGCCGGGCTAGGTATTACCGAGAGTGTATACAAAACCTTAGAGGTTTCAGGTTTGCGCGTGGCTGCGTTAACCATCTTGATCATTTAGGTAGGGAAGAGGAGCGGGCAGTGATTCGCGATTGGCTCACGAAGGCCGGCGGAGCAGTTGGAGACACATCTGCGTGGATTGATGCCATAGTATTGAGATCAAATGGGTGGCTCCAGCACATTATCGCCTATGCCATCCCCGCAAAGGAATATCTCGAGTCTCACCAAGGACAGATGACAGGCGGAGGGTTGGAGTTTATTCTTGAGCAGGGGGATCAGGAGCGCGATTCTTATTACAATGCACGTATGACGGACATCACTCTGCACCAGCGTCAAGTTCTTGCACGAATATTCTCTGATCTACCACCCGATTCGCCAATTGAAAAAGAGTATCTCATCAATGCTCTAGCGAAGGACCACTCGTCCGAAGTGGCCGCCGAAATGTTTAAAGACTTACTTCATCGTGGGGTAGTTGCTTCACGCGGAGATGAAACTTACGGTATCCCCATTCCCTCTTTCCGTACATGGCTTTTAGACAATTACGAGCGGGGCAGAGGCAAGGATGGAGAGTCCGATTTTCAATAGACCGATAACCTGCCCTTAACTCCACGTATAACAGTTCCAACTGTATAACTCTATATCCTGTTTACGTTTAGAATTTTGGCCCGTCCTAAGATCCCGAACAACCAATGTAAGTGTATATACTCCAGTTTTCTGTTGGCTGACATCAACAATCTGATATAGAGATGCCTCCGATTTTGGACCGCTCTCTCTATAACTGATAGATGTCCCCCGTTTCTTTTTTGAGAAAATTCTCCGTGTGAAACGACGAAAACTACTGCCAGACATCTTCGGATCTAATTTAATTTCAACTTCATAATCTGTGGTTTCCATGGCATCTAAAGTTAAACCATAGATCTCAAAATAAAGATACATGGGGGACTCATTGAAAAATTCATTACGAGATGCAGGCATGATTGAGAGTCCATTTCGTATAATTTCGTAAGGACTTAATGTGCGATCGGGTTCTATTTCTTCAATTGAATGGGCCAGTAGGACATCACTCAACTGAATGCCGGGTTGATCATAAATTGGTAGGGTTATTTCACTATTTGAAATAGAGGTGCCCTGGGGTCTGTCTGAATGAGATTCAATCATAAAGTCATACTTACCTGACGGCATCTGCATTCTCTGAGTCCCTACTCGCATATGATGATCTGGAAATGTAATCACCGAAAGGGCAGTTAAACTGTCAACAGATTGAAAATGTAGAGGGTTGATATCTATTTGAGTGCTCATGAAACGTGTATTCAGGCTTCTAATTCCCCCCGAAACATCACCATTAGGATCCAAAAAAATTCCATAACTTACATAGACATCGATTTGATTGGATGCTCCTTTGAATGAGTAAATCATAAAAGAGGGATCTCTCTGATTGGCAGACCTCTCTTTGCCCAGGCGAAATCGTCCAGGTCCAAGGCTGAGTGTCGTTCGTGGTGGATTATAATGGAGTATAATTTCTGTAGGACTTGATTGGCAAGATTCTACTAATCTATCTCGCCAGAGTAGGTAGGCTATATCATTGATTTTGACAGGAACTGGAAAGGAGTTACGATTTTCTATATTGGCTTGGAATGACAAATCTCCAGTGAAATCTGGTAGCTCCTCAGGAATATTGATTGGATTAATTATTTTCCCATTGACTTTCCATCCAGTTATATCCCCTTCAAATTGAATTTGAGCAATACAATCAACAGTCAATAAATGAAAGAAGAGGACAAATCCAAATGATTTTACACATTTAAACATGAATACCAATAGACAATAATTACGGGTACAGGTAGTTTAGAAATCTTGCAATAGACAGGCGTGTTCAAGATTTAATTGATCAAATAGTGAGATAGATTTCCAAAAGTTAGATGTTGTACAATGTATGCCTTTGAGAATACGGTGACAATCTACTAAGATTTTTATCAAAATTCCAAAAAATGATATAGTTGAGAATCATACCGAGTGGGTTGTTTCAAAAGCAGGTGAATCTTTTGAAAACAACCCCAATACCAAGAGACAACACTACGGATGTAGGCAATTTATAACGCTGGACTTTGATCTTTTGATAACGTCAAGTATTAGACTAAATCGATAGGAATCTATTGTGAATTGCTTCGCGCGGCTCAGTCAATGTAACTCTGCATTTCCAGATAAATCAATTAATCCTATGGGCAAAGGTAACGATTCCACATGCGATGATCCAATTTGACACAGAAAACACAAATTAAATCAGTGTATTTACTAAGCGCTAGAAACTATCTCAGTTCTACGAATTTACCTAAGAAGAAGTTTAGACACCGTATTGATTCCAGAATCTGCCTCTATGCGTATACGGTAGATATAGGTTCCAGAAGGAAGTGAATGCGTTGGAATTTCTATAGTTTGCTGTGATCCTGAAGCTATCAAACGCGGGGACTGTTGAGCGATCTGGCGACCGATTAAGTCAAAAACATCCACACCGATGATTGCAGATTCACCAAGGTCAAAACTGACATAGGTATATTCTGAGGATTGGTAATGCCCATGCAATAGAAATCCAGCCAAAGCCTCACCGGTTGCCTCAGTGTGAGTAGGATCCACTATGGATAGATTAAATTGAGTAGAGCCTTTAAGACCATTACTATCCTCTGCAAAAAGCGTGAACAAAGTTGAGTTCAGTCCTTCATCAGGTGTGCCTGATAACGTCCGATTAATCGGATTAAATGTAAGCCCAGATGGAAGTGATGGGGTGATAGAATAGGTAAATGATCCTGATCCACCGCGTGCAGAAGGTAAAATCGTTTCTGGGATAGGGGCATGACGAGTGAACTGGAGTGGTTCAATAAATGACGCAAATCCAAGAGAGCCTCCAACGGCAGTAAATCTATAGATGCTTCCATTATTTGCTAGCATATAGACTTCTCCTTGATGATCAATTCCGAAGGAAAGAGGGGATCGAGTCGTATTGATCAGCAGGTAGGATTCAACTAATTTCGTTCCATCATAGCGTAGGCCCCAAAACCTGCCATCCACAAAATCGCCGAGAAGATATAAGCCAGTGAGATCAGGAACGCTAGGACCACGATACACATAACCCCCTGTTACCGAAGCTGGACCTGATGAGTGATCATATTCAAAAATGGGTAAGGAGAGGCCGTCTTGGTTACAATTGGAGCGGGGGCGAAAACACCGGGTTCCTTCCATGATCGGCCAGCCGTAGTTATTACCGTTCTCAATAATGTTCACCTCTTCAATTTCATTCTGCCCGACATCCGCAGTATAGATCACTCCTGTGTTGGAATCAATACTAAATCTCCATGGATTACGTAATCCCCAAGAAAAAATTTCCTGGCGACCGTTTTGTGAACCTACAAAAGGGTTATCTGGGGGAATCATGTAGGGAAGTTGATCTACATTAATCCTAGAAATTGTCCCTAAAAGTGACTGCGTATTTTGCCCATGTTGGTAGGTATCCCCTGCGCCTCCTCCATCGCCCAACGCAATATAAAGATAGCCATCTGGGCCGAAGGCTAGTTGCCCACCATTATGGTTACTTGCAGGTTGGTTAACTTGCAAGACAATACGTTCACTACTTGGGTCTACTCGGACTTGCCCAGACAAATCTGCCTTAAAGCGTGAAACGACGGTACGCCGCGGACTTGAAGCAGTATAATTGACAAAAAAGTATCCATTGGAAGCAAAGTCTGGATGAAATGCAAGCCCAAGTAAACCCTCCTCGTTGCCTATTGATCGCACGCGGTCGCGGATATCTAAAAACATAGATCGATCTTGAACCTCTGGATCATTATTGAACATCCAAATCCTTCCTCTTTGCTCAGCCACGAATAGGTTATTGGCATGATGTTGAAGATCAACAGGGCGATCAAAAGAGAGTGCTGTAAAGGTTCGTTCAAGTTCAACTTGCGGTTGCCCCCAAGCGGTTGGAATCATCATAATTAACAGGAGAAGAGCATTGAGACGGCGAATTATCAGCATGGTTCAAGGAAGTAATGTGTGATTATGATGATACGTTCTGAAAACAGTACAATAATCTCTGTGAATGGTTGGTTGTACTGACAAGTGTTAGGTTTATGTTCAAGTCCAGCGCCGATGATACACATCAATTTTGGGGTAATGATCAAGAGCATTAGCTTAAAGAATTGAACAAAGCGTCAATAATATTGATCAATCACATGATGGGATTTAGAATGATTTTTCTTATTAACACGGAGGTGGAAGATTGAGTCAATCATTAAGTTTTATGAGCTATGTTCATGGTGAAATCATTTCTGCCTATAGGGCTCAGTTTGAATGTATCAGTTTATTGATCAAATTGGGGGTATATTATTTAGCCCTAATCATAATAGGAAAAGATTTTGACAGATAAGAATCAACGTAATTCAGGGTCATCATGGCGGGGGGCATGTCAGTTGATCTGGGATCATCGTAAAACAATGTTATTAGGCTTGATTTTGATGATCATCAATCGTGTGAGTGGGTTTGTATTGCCTGGCACTAGTAAGTGGCTGATTGATGAAGTGATCGCCAACAGTCGGATGGAGCTGCTCATACCTCTTGCACTCTTTGCGTTAGGGGCCACAGTTGTTCAGGCAGGAACATCGTATTTGTTGTCAAATGTGATTGGGATCGTAGCTCAGAAAGCCATCATGGACATGAGTCGCAAGATCCATGAGCATGTCATTCATTTGCCAGTGAGATATTTTGAGAGACACAAGAGCGGAGAATTGTTATCACGGATCATGGATGACCCACAAGGAATTCGTAATCTAATGGGAACTGGAATTGTGATGCTTGCTGGTGGGATGATGACTGCGATCATCGCACTCATCATTCTATTTGTTCTCTTTTGGCAGTTAACCCTTATCATCGTTGTGGTTTTGATCATCTTTGGGCTTCTGATGGTCTATGCATTTAGAAAGTTGCGCCCTATTTATAGGAAGCGTCAAAAAATACGGTCAGAGGTATCGGGATCACTTGGAGAAACGCTAGGGGGAATATGGTTGGTTAAGGTGTATGGCTCGGAGTCTCGTGAGCAGATCAAGTTCAGTGAAGGTGTTGAGCGCTTATTCAAACTGATCGTCAAAACCATCCGAGGATCTTCTGCAACGGTTGCGTTAGGGTTAGTGATTGCTGGTGTTATCGGTGCTATGATGATCATTCTTGGTGGCAGAGCCATCACCAATGATGTTATCACGCTTGGCGATTTTGTGATGTATCTCTTTGTGGTCGGCGTGATGGTCGCTCCAATTGTTCAGATGGCCATGATTGGCACCCAGGTGTCTGAGGCATTTGCTGGACTTGACCGAATCCAAGGGCTTTTAAACAATATCCGAGAAGACGAAGATGAGCATCAACGAACTGCGCTCAGTACCATGCGTGGAGAGGTGGTTTTAGAAAATGTCCATTTCCGTTATGACGAAACCGTGCCAGTCATCCAAGGGGTTTCTTTGAGAGCCGCAGAGGAAACTACGACTGCACTTGTGGGACCAAGTGGATCAGGGAAGAGTACGCTTGTCAGCATCATTATGGGATTCAGCCAACCTCAGCAGGGACGTGTCCTCATTGATGGCAGGGATTTAGCTACGATCAAGATAAAGGATTATCGCAACTATTTAGGGGTGGTGATGCAGGAGAATTTTCTGTTTGATGGCACCATTGCAGATAACATTCGCTATGCGCATCCAGATGCCACATTGAAGGAAATTCAAGATGCGAGTCGGATCGCGAACGCCCATCAGTTTATTGAAAGCTTTCCAGATGGATATGATACGATCGTGGGGGAGCGGGGGATCAAACTCAGTGGAGGCCAGAGGCAACGAATTTCTATTGCACGTACAATCTTATCAGATTCAAAAATTCTGGTTCTTGATGAAGCGACTTCAAATTTGGATACAGAAAGTGAAGCACTCATTCAGGAAGGTTTTAGAAATTTACGTCAGGGGCGAACGACATTTGTCATTGCGCATCGCCTTTCGACGATTCGTAATGCTGATCAGATATTGGTAATGGAGCAGGGAAGGGTTGTTGAATTTGGTGATCATGATACGCTGTATAGGATGGAAGGACGCTATCGGGAGCTGTATGATCATCAGCACCGATATGAACAAGATTTATATGTTAATCCGGGTGAGGATTTCGCTACAAATATATATACAAAATAATATCTTGATTTAGCAGAATGCATTATTCTCTTTTATACATACCAATTCTTTGTCTTGGACTAGTTGCAACTAATATAAATTCAGGCAAACAGGATGTAGATACGCGCCCTAATTTTATCATCATTTTTGCAGATGACTTGGGATATGGTGATTTAGGAGTCTATGGTCATCCAACGATTCAAACTCCGAATCTGGATCAAATGGCAGCCGAGGGCTTACGGTTTACTCAGTTTTATACAGGAGCTTCGGTCTGCACGCCAGCCCGTGCGGCGCTTTTGACTGGAAGACTACCTGTCAGAAGTGGAATGGTTAATGATCGATATCGAGTTCTTTTCCCGCCAAGTCAGGGTGGACTTCCTGTATCCGAAATAACGATTCCCGAAGCCTTGAAGCAGGCGGGATATATAAGTGCAGCAATTGGTAAATGGCACTTGGGTCATGTTCAAGGCCATTTGCCCACCGATCATGGTTTTGATGAATATTTTGGGATTCCTTATTCTAATGATATGACTCCATCGGTGAGCCCAGGAGAAAGAGTAAAAACTTATCCTCCCCTTCCTCTAATACGAGGAATTGAAATCATTGAGACGGAACCTGATCAGCGTCTACTCACTCGGAGGTATACAGACGAATCAATCAATTTTATTCGTAACAACATTGATTCGCCATTTTTTCTATATCTGCCTCATACGATGCCGCACATTCCACTATTTGCATCCGATGATTTTGAGGGTAAGAGTTCACGCGGTCTGTATGGAGATGTGATAGAGGAATTAGATTGGAGTGTTGGCGAAATACTCCAAGTATTGCGAGAGACAGGTTTAGATAAAAAGACGCTGGTTCTATTTACCAGTGATAATGGCCCATGGCTTACCGTTGGTTTGGATGGAGGGAGTGCTGGGTTATTACGTGATGGGAAAGGCAGTACTTGGGAGGGGGGAATGCGAGTGCCAACCATCGCCTGGTGGCCTGAAACTATTCCAGAAGGATTTACGACTCAGTCACTGGGAACCACTATGGATTTAATGCCAACCATCTTACATCTCGCAGGGATAGAAATTCCCGATGACTTGATTTTGGATGGGGTTGATCTCATGCCTGTTCTTACTGATCACGCTACCGCTGTGAGAGAGGACATTTTTTATTATCGGGGGACTCGGCTTTGGGCCGCACGTAAGGGTCCATGGAAAGCGCATTACATCACACAGAGCGCCTATGTCGGAGATCAGCCCGTATTTCATGATCCTCCATTACTCTTCCATTTAGACAGAGATCCACGCGAACGATTTAATGTGGCAATGGAAGAGCCTAATGTTGTTCTTGAAATCCAAGATATGGTAGAACGTCATTTAGCAACTATTGAGGATATTCCAAGTCAGTTAGAGGTACCAGAGTGGGACTAATAAATAAAATCTTGGCGGGGTTACTGTTTCTTAGTGCGTGTGCTCAAAGTCCACGACCTGTGGCACCCAGTGGAATGGTGTTTATTCCTGGAGGTAGAACTCAAATCGGTTCAGACAGTGGACTCCCTCATGAGCGGCCTGTTTTCAGAGCCAAAGTTCAGTCGTTTTTTATGGATGTTTCTCCGGTGACCGTTGCAGCGTTTCGAGAATTTATTGATGCAACTAATTATATCACGCAAGCAGAAAAATTTGGAGATGCTGGAATTTTTAATGACTCAACCAGACAATGGGAGTTAAGGGCAGGCGCATATTGGGCATTACCTTTAGGGCCAGATTACCCGCCAGCCTCAGATGATCACCCAGTGACGCAGGTATCTTGGCATGATGCGATTGCATATGCGAAGTGGGTAGGTAAGCGTCTTCCCACAGAAATTGAATGGGAATATGCTGGGCGATTAGGTAGTGATGGGAAATATCCTTGGGGGGATTTGTTGATGATTGATGGGCAGTACAGGGCCAATGTTTGGAATGGCTCGTTTCCACGATTCAATTCTAATGCTGATGGATATGCGACCACTTCACCCGTTGGACAATATGGAGAGACTCCAGCAGGGTTAGTTGACATGGGAGGAAATGTATGGGAGTGGACGAATGACTGGTATCGATCATATGCCGATCGCAATAAAGAATTTCATTCTAATGAACGTAGCGAGAAGGTGCAACGCGGTGGAAGTTTTCTATGCGAACCAGGTTGGTGTCATGGGTATCGAGTTACAGCACGCAGTCATTCTACTCCCGAGACTGCATTGTACCATGTGGGATTTCGGTTGGTCAAAGATTTACCCTAATATTCAATTCACGTATTTTGTTGGGAATTATATACGTGATAATGCATACTGCCCTATTCAATGAATATAGAGTGCTCAAACTTATTCAATGGCAGGCAGATAAGGCGCAAGAATCAAATTTAGAGATAAGATTCAATCCAATGAAGTTCATTATCAGTGGACATGCGATATTGAATGAGCTAAATATCATGATAAATGGGTAGATGGAATGTTAAAATGCAAGTTCGTATACAAGTCAGGTCTAGCCATATTGAGTGTCTAACAGAAATGATTATCATCAAGTTAAGCCATGTAAAATCTGATACCCATAAAGAAGCTTGACTCGTAAACAACACGACGAAACGATGAGCTTAGGGTATACCTCATAATCCACGGGAATTATAATTGAATCCCCGTTAGAACATCACCAATCACCATAAAATTACATTTCACTCTTCCATTCATTACTTTGATGCTCTGCCCTTGACGGTAAATGCGCAGAATAGTAGTTGGTACTTTGAACTGGGAGCAGGGCCATCTTTCAGTGGGCAATTAGAACAGGAAGGATTTAATCTTGATCCGTTCCTACCCAGGTCGTCTGTGTATCTCTGAGCCATTAGATATGACCAACTCACAGCCTGGGTATTGATGGTTCTATGAAATTCCAACGGATCCTGGATTTGTCTTTCACGCTGGAATCGGAAGAGAGAATGGAGTTTGCGGATAGATTTGAATCTACAATATTCATCTCGTAATCTGGTGCAAATGTTCAACATGCTAACATTGCTTGATGGTTCGCCTGCCCCAGAGCTTGATCCAAATTCAGGAGCGATTTCAACTGTAAATGCAACGATCGGCAATTTGCAAATCGCCTCTATACGGATCAATACGCTCGTGAATCTATTACCGCTTCAAGAGCGTTCATTTCAACCGTATCTGGGTTTAGAAACGGGTGTCTCCTGGGCGACAATTACTAATTTGTATTTTGAGGAACGTTTTTCATGCGAAACTACAGCTTGTATAGACGATCTATCAAGCTTTGATTCATTCCAACATGAAGATTTGGACGATATTGTATTATTAGCTACGGGGCATGGTGGATTTGAATATATCTTGACTCATAAAATTGTAGCTGGAATCAGGTTTAGTTATACTCTGCATCAGGATTTTAATAGTGTAGGAACCTACATTGAGCATAAACAAGAGAATTTAACTAAGTCAAATAATTTCACTAATCTGAATTTAATCTCCGTAGTGGCAACTTCAGGTATCGGCTATGACTGCTTACAGCACCAAATTAGGGAGTAGTCACCACAGTTCAATATCCTTGCTGATAATCCTCTGTCTTGGAGTTTAGTTCAAACTTTTGATCAATTCATTGATCTCATCTAAGATTTCAATCTAACATTTTGATATAATTTTATGACAGAACTTACAACTGTAACGGTTAATGTCATCTGCTGTAAGCCTATCATTCGGAGCAAAATATCTAAATAACTCGCCCAACCGACAGCCGTTCATAGTCATTTTTAATACTTGATTAAGGTAGATTAACTCGGCAGTTATCCATTAATCCAAGTCTTGGTTCCAATAGTGACAGTCCATCAGCGATTTGGAATATTTTGTGTCAACAGTGTCAGGTACATTGGTAAGAAACTCATCGTGTAAGATGGTTAATGAGATGTTTCATCATATAATGGTTCAATTCTCATATGTGGTTCATTAAGGTATGGTTAACAGCCTTGATGGATGTTGTTAAACGATCTTCATGTGTTCCTTGAATGGCAACCATATTAAGGGAATGCAATCTTGCCTCTTTAAGCAGTAATTTGTGGGAACTAAGTCTTTCATCTGGACCAGAGCGTTGGCCCGGATCTGCAACCCAAGGAATATCTGGTTCGGTAAATAGATAGAGTTTTGACTGATACTGCCTAGCTGCACGCTCAATCAATAACGGGCATTGACCAAAGTAGATTCGTTGGTATACACATGTCGTATATAGGTCGGTATCAAGGAATAAAACTCTGTAAGCTTGAGAGTTCTTTTTGGCAACAAGATCTAAGTGTCCCTGCGCAATATCATATACATCAGACTCAATAGGAACATCACCTTTGGCCGCTACAAATAAACGTAAATACTCCTCAACCCAAGCCGTATTGTAGTGAACAGCTAATGCTTCTGCAAGTGTAGTTTTTCCAGTGGATTCCGCCCCCATAATAACCACTGTGGGTAGGAGATCATGGATGATATTTTCATCAGAAAATATAGAGTAATGGTTTAGCATCAGTGAACGATACAGGATGAACTAAGAGGTCAACGCTATTTCCAGACAGTAAACTATGTTCTATAAGCCTCCCTATTAAACGGCCATAGGGGTTGTTTCAAAAATAGATTAAACTTTTGAAATAACCCTAATGTGAGATTCAATGCAATAGTGGTCACCAGTGTATGACATATCCAATTCTGGGAGATTCTTCACGCTCAATCAAGGCGATTGATAGATTCAGCACAATAAATAATATCCACAAATACAGTAATTTATATGATCATACTGATGTATCGGTATAACCTATGAGATCACAGTATAATTTGACCCATCGGAATACAATTAAAGACAAATGGATAATGAAGATATACAAATCGGTCAAGTATTTACCCGAAGAAAGGTCATTCAGCTTTTTGGGGCTGGCTTCTTTGTAGGCACAGAACATCCACCTTCAAGTGAACTGAGTCACGCTAAATCACTTCCTGTATGTATGATGCGTCCTCAGCAGACTGAAGGGCCTTTTTTCGCAGATGTCAAATTAGAACGGTCGGATATTCGAGTAGATCCCGACACAAAATCCGTATCATCGGGACTACCAATTGAGATCAAAATACAGGCTATGCAAGTTGATAAAAATCAATCTGTTCCACTTACTGGGGCAAGAGTGGATCTATGGCACTGTGATCTTGATGGGCGATATTCCGGGTTTCGCAACCAAGGGGAAGACCTGCGAAATGAGAAATTTTTACGTGGTTATCAATTTACAAGTGACACTGGACTGGTAAAATTCATGACCATCTACCCTGGAAGGTATCCTGGGCGAACTGTACATGTACATTTGAAGATAAGTACGATCGATAAAGATGATAGGATATTTGAGTTTACAACTCAATTATATTTTGATGATAATATTACTGATCAGGTTTACTCTACAAACGCCTATCGTCACTTAAAATCGAGGCGGATAAGAAATTTAAATGATTGGATATTCCGCCGTTATGGAGGCAAACAATTGATGCTTGATTTGTCCCCATCTGATTCAGGATATCTAGCTACATTTCCAATCGGACTCCAACTCCCAGATGCCAATTGAATCACATCAGATAAGATTCATACCAAAGGATGCCGTGATAGATCATGGTTTGATACCAAGATCAATAGCAAAATTCGATCTGATTGCTTATAATTTGCCATGAAGAATAATGTTTTTTTCTGAGACCATCCAATACTTTAAGGGAGTCGGCCCCAAACGCGCAGAAGTGCTAGCAAAGGCAGGTGTGAAGACTTGTCTTGATTTGCTACATTATTTCCCCAGACGCTATCTTGACCATTCAAATGTCGCTCACATTATTGAATTAGATTCCGTAGGGGAAACAGTTACGATCATTGCTGCAGTTACCAAAGTAGAGATCGTCAGGGGGCGTCATCGGGAGCGTTTGGAAGTAAGTGTTAGAGATGAATGGAATGGGCATATGACATTGATCTGGTTCAAGGGAATTCAATGGATGAGTAAAGTGTTTATTCATGGTCATAAGATTGCATTTACGGGCGAAGTATCCCGATATGGGAATAAGTGGACGATGATACACCCAGACTTTGACCGACTTGATGAAGGGGGACCTCAACTTTCAACAGGACGGATCATATCCCTTTATCCTGGTGGGGCGCGGTTGCAGGGAGTCGGTTTGAATAGTAAATCATTCCGCCATATAATCTACCAACTCATCAAAGCCAGAGGCTTGGAGTTCCCAGAAATTTTACCGAAATGGATCCGGAGTAATTATCAACTGATTGATGGAAGGGTTGCGCTACGAGCAATCCATTTTCCGAGAAATCATGATGAGCTAGATCAGGCAAGGTATAGACTTAAATTTGAGGAGTTATTTTTCTTTCAATTAGTTATGCAGCGAGTCAAAAAAAAGCGCGCTGAGCAGAGTGGAATCAAAATGAAACACTACGGGACGAACTACAAGAAATTCTTCAACGATATCCTGCCATTTGAATTAACGAACGGTCAAAAGGATGCACTCAAAACGATTGAGAGAGATTTGTTCAGTGGGTTTCCGATGTACAGAATGATTCAGGGAGATGTTGGCTGTGGCAAGACGGTCGTCGCAGTAGCAGCATTGATTTTAGTCGTAGATAGTAAATATCAGGGTGCGTTCATGGCCCCAACGGAGGTTCTTGCCGAGCAACAATATGCCAGCCTGTCGCGGTATCTTCAACCGCTTGGGATCTCTGTAGGGCTATTGATTGGAGGTCAGGCAAAGAGCAATCGAGATCAAGTGCTGGCACAAATCGCCACGGGAACAATTGATATAGTTGTTGGAACGCATGCGCTTTTCCAGAAGCATGTAACGTTTAACAATTTGGCTTTAGCAGTGGTGGATGAACAACACCGCTTTGGGGTTGAGCAACGCGCTAGCTTGGTGGCAAAAGGGAGTAATCCTCATGTGCTGTTGATGAGTGCAACCCCCATTCCCCGCTCTCTCTCCTTAACGCGATATGGTGATCTCAGCATGACTACGATTCAAGAACTTCCCAAAGGTCGAAAACCGATTATTACTAAATTGCTTTGGGAGACTCGTAGATCCGAGATGGAGGGAATGGTGATGGAACAACTTAATCAAGGGAGGCAGGCCTATATTGTTTACCCTCAAGTTGAGGAGAGTGAAAAGAGTGACTTGAAAAATGCAGAAGCAGGATTTAAGGCGTGGCAACTAATCTGTCAAAACTATCAAGTAGGGCTTGTACATGGCAAGATGAAGAGTTCAGAAAAGGAAACCGTTATGATGAAGTTCAAGTCTGGATATTATCAGGTGCTAGTTGCGACAACAGTTATAGAAGTAGGGGTAGACACACCAGAAGCCACGATCATGATCATTGAGCATGCCGAGAGATTTGGACTCAGTCAACTGCACCAGCTCAGAGGAAGGGTTGGGCGAGGAACCCATCAGAGCTATTGTGTTCTGATGGCTGATTGGCGACAGTCTCCAGAATCCAAAGAACGATTGAAGGTCATTGAGAGTACCACAGACGGATTTAAGATAAGTGAAGCTGATTTAAGGATTCGTGGCGCTGGAGATTTAATCGGAACACGGCAAAGTGGATTGCCGGAGTTCAAGCTCGCTGATATCATAGAAGACGATAAGATTGTATATCATGCCGGTCAAGCCGTTGCACATCTCAACAGTACAGATCAAGATCTCAACTTACCCGAGCACCAGTACCTGCGCAGCCATTTTGAACAGTTTATTCTATCGCGTATGGAAGGGTTTGCTCGTATGGACTAAGTGAAATGCAGAAGTATTGGGACATTTTTTTGAGCGGTTATGAAGCCTACGCCTATTATTTGTGGACGGAAATCACCATTCCTCACTGGCATAACTATTTCTATTGGCTCATTGGAGTGAGCGGATTTTTCTTTCTCTTAGAGCTTTTTGCCCCCTGGCGCAAAGAGCAACAAAAGTTCAGGCATGATTTTTGGCTTGATTTGTTCTACGTGTTTTTCAATTATTTTCTGTTCTCGCTATTTATTTTCAATGCGGCGAGTATGGTGCTTGTGAATCTATTCAATGATGCTTTATCTAGCATTGGCATTACCAATTTAGTCGCCATTCAAGTGGGAGCACTCCCTGCGTGGGTCCAATTGATCATGCTATTTGTGATTCGTGATTTTATTCACTGGAATGTTCATCGGCTCTTACACCGTGTTCCAGCATTATGGGAGTTCCACAAGGTACATCATTCAGTTGAAGAGATGGGTTTTGCTGCGCATCTCCGATTCCATTGGATGGAAAATGTGGTCTATAATGGACTTCAATATATTCCGTTAGCGATGATTGGCTTCGGGCTTGAAGAGTATTTCATTGTCTATTTAATCACACTTGTGATCGGACATGCCAACCATAGTAACATTTGGATTCCCTTAGGACCACTGAAATATATTATCAATAGCCCACAGATGCATATTTGGCATCATGCCAAACATTGGCCTGATGGCCATCCTTATGGAATTAATTACGGAATTAGTCTCAGCCTGTGGGACTATTTGTTCAAGACGGCTTCAATCCCTCATAATGGTCGTGATATTGAACTTGGGTTTGAGGATATAGAGAAATTTCCCAAAACGTTCTTAAGTCAAAGTGTACACGGAATAGGTCGCCACGGATCCCGTAAAAAATCCAATTAATACACCCCAAATCATACAGAATAGATGGACCTGTTAAGAAGGCATCATTGTGTTTACCTGTTTTTGAATGGATCATTATTATGGATGTGAAGCATGTTGTAAAGTAATCCAACATTTATTTGGACAAATCTTTACAGATAACATTACGAGGTCATTATAGATGGTGCTACCAGTTGACGCGTACAAAAAGAACACTATCGAATTCAACATTAAACGCGATAAAATTCGGCAATCTGTTAAGTAAAAGTTAATATGAATAGCCTGTTTCAAGAATAAAACATTTATATTCTATCTTGCATTAACTAAGCTCAACTCCTCAGTAAAATAGATCTAGTTAACATGTTTTCCGATTCTGAAAAAGAGAGAGTGGAATTGCGTCTTGAAGGCGTATTCAACTCTAAGGAATTTGCGGATACTATTATAGCATTTGTTGGGCTTATCACTGGAGTGTCAGAGGATCTATCCCCCAATACCAGTCCTTCCGAATGGGCAATTACTGTTGAGGAAGGGAGTGCGCTCATTCGGGCGATGAATAATCCTGATAAACAAGATTCTGTACAAACCGTACAGAATGTTGCACCTGTTATCCATCAGGGCTTGGCTCAGTTAGGGTCAAACGCCATGAAAGACAATCAACCTAATATATTTTTCAGTACAAAAGTATTAAATCATATCAGAGAAATGGCGAATTTAGCAATCAATGGACAAGGAAAAACAGTCTCCATCAGTTCTGACGGAAAACAAGTTTCATTGTCTTCAACAATTGCTGAAAACGTAGGCCATATACTTGAGCCCAAGAAGGCTCACTCTTCTACGGAAATGTCGAAGGACATTTAAGTACTTTATCGGATCGCAAAGGGTTTAAAATGGTGGTATACCGGTGCCTTGACGGCTTACCCGTTGACTGTGTTACCGACGATCCTCATTTAGAACAAAAAGCATTAAAAGCATTCAGAAAGCGAGTATCAGTTCGGGGTATCGTCAAATACAACAACAAGGGAAATCTCTCAAGAGTCATGGCAGAGCAAATCCGAGTATTTAGATCTGATAGTGAATTGTTTCCACTGTCGAAAATCAGGGGGACTCTCAATGAGCACTCATGATCTTCTTCTCAGATATTGGGATAGCTATGTGTTTATAGCGTATCTCAAAGAAGAATATGATAGGGCAGAGCAATGTAGTTCAATACTAGCCAGAGCATCTGAAGGCAAAACCACAATTATTACATCGGCAATGACATTGTCCGAGATATTATGGCTTGAACCTCAGACTGTTAAGCTAGAAGAATCCAAGCAAAAAATTAGAGATCTCTTTGAATATTCATGTATCAAAACGATTGACTATACCAGCAGAGCGTGCCCGTGAATTAAAATGGAAGTATCACGACACAGGAATTAAAGACGCTGGTCATTTATCAACTGCCATTGAATCAAAGATCCATTATTAGAGACGTATAATTTAAAGTTGCTGGAATATGATCGAAAGTTAAAAATATTCTTGGACAACAAATCAGGGTTGCTCAACCCTTTATTTCCGCACAGAAAGAACTTTCTTTTTAGAAATTCTCATTCTGAATATCTTGAAAGCTACCCTGCCCTGTAGTCATTAATTTGCTATAGCAATGAGATTTAGACCTATTTTTCAATCCATGTCCTCGCACCAAGCTACCTCTGCTGTTGTCACAATTCAAGAATCTACCCACACATCTGCTATGGCATTCATGGCTATCTTGGGCAGATCTAGCTCTACCTTGTGACGGAAATCCGACTTGACATGTTTAAATTTGTATAAATTCGACTA
>JAPOTS010000013.1 GCA_026709065.1 Bacteroidota bacterium | reverse complement strand
AAGAACAGCTGAGCTTTGATGACAACGAAGTGGAATGGAAAACACTGGGGGAGATATGTGAAGTGAAGCGTGGGCGTGTGATTTCAAAGAGTTATCTAAATAATCATCCTGGAGAATATCCTGTTTACTCCTCTCAGACTGCCAACAATGGTATATTTGGCTATATTGATACTTATGATTATGATTTTGAGTCCATAACATGGACTACCGATGGTGCAAATGCTGGCACGGTTTTTTACCACAATGGAAGAAAGTTCAGTATCACCAATGTTTGTGGGCTTCTCAGGATTCAAGATACAGGTTTGATCAATACTAAATTCATTTATTATGTATTAACAATAATTGCGAAAAACCATGTTAGTGCAGGAATGGGTAATCCAAAACTAATGAGTAATGAAATGTCTCTCATTAAAATCCCGATCCCACCGCTTGAAAAGCAGAACGAAATTGTTGCTATACTGGATCAATTTGATGCACTGGTCAATGATCTTTCGATCGGAATTCCCGCAGAAATCAACGCCCGTCGTCAGCAACTGGAATACTACCAGAATCATCTTCTCACATTCAAAGAATTACCATGAGCACCCAGATGCGAGTTCCACGTATTGAACCAATCGCTATGTCCAGCGAGAGTACTGTTGTTGCTGAATTTGTACCCAAAAAATCGCGAGAAACGGCCTACCAGTCCGAAGCTGAATTGGAACGAAAATTTATCGAACAGTTGCAAAAACAGGCTTACGAGCACCTTAAAATCACCTCGGAAAAAGAACTAATTGATAACCTACGCCGACAGTTGGAGCGGCTCAACCTGATTGAGTTTTCTGATGCTGAATGGGGGAGATTCTTCAAATCAAGCATATCTGGCGAAAAAGATGGCCCCATAGAAAAGACATATCGTATTCAAGATGATTATGTTCAAACACTTACTCGTGATGATGGACAGCCCAGAAACATAAAACTCATTGATAAGGAAGATATCCACAGAAATCGATTACAAGTTATCAATCAATATGAGTCTCAAGGGTTGCGTCTAAACCGGTATGATGTGACGATTCTGGTCAATGGACTTCCTCTGGTACATGTTGAACTCAAACGCAGAGGAGTGCATTTGCGTGAAGCTTTTAATCAAATCAAACGCTATCAGAAAGAAAGTTTCTGGGCAGGGAGTAGGCTTTATGAGTATGTACAACTTTTTGTCATCAGTAATGGAAGTCTCACCAAATATTATAGCAATACCGTACGTCTGAAACATGTAGGTCAAAGTAAGAACCGCCGGGCAATCAAGACATCCGACAGTTATTCATTCACCACTTGGTGGGCGGATATGAAGAATAATCGCATTGATGATCTTACGGGCTTTACAACTACGTTCTTCCATAAACCTTCATTACTCAATATTCTTACGAGGTATTGTGTATTTGATGTGGACAAGAAGCTATTGGTGATGCGACCGTATCAGATTGTAGCGACTGAACAAATACTGCAAAGAATCAACATTGCTACAAATCAAAAGAGCCTTGGAAAAGTGGAGGCAGGTGGCTTTATCTGGCATGCTACAGGGAGTGGAAAGACCCTGACAAGTTTCAAGGTTGCACAATTAGCCATTGGCATGCCCGGAGTTGAGAAAGTTCTCTTTGTCGTAGATCGGAAGGATCTGGATTATCAAACCATGCGGGAATATGACCGTTTTGAAAAAGGGGCCGCCAACTCCAATACATCTACCAAGCAACTACAGAAACAACTTGAAGACTCAGATAGTCGGCTGATCATTACGACTATTCAGAAGTTGAGCCTTTTTGTCAATCGGAATAAAAAACATCCAGTATATAATAAACATATCGTGATTATTTTTGATGAATGCCATCGGAGTCAGTTTGGTGATATGCATGCTGATATTACCAAAGCATTCAAGCGTTACCATCTCTTCGGCTTCACTGGAACCCCAATCTTTACTGAAAATGCAAGTGCTGGTGGTAATCCAAAATACCGAACTACTGAGCAAGTATTTGGAGACAAATTACACGCATACACCATCGTGGATGCGATCAAAGATGAAAATGTATTACCCTTTCGCATTGATTATGTGGACACGATAAAGACTGCTCCAGCAATTGTGGATGAGGGTGTTTCGGATATAGATCGTGAGGGAGCATTACTCCATCCTGAACGAATCAAGAAAATTGTTGGTTACATTATAGAACGCTTTAATCAGAAGACCAAGCGTCCAATAAGCTATCAACTTGGACAAAATTATGTATCTGGATTCAACTCGATTTTTGCCACAGATTCCATCAAAGCTGCCAAACTCTTTTATCAAGAATTCAGAACGCAGCAGGCAGCTCTGCCATTAGATCAACAACTCAAGATAAGCTTGATTTACAGTTTTGCTCCCAATGAAGACCAACAAGATGGCTTATTGAGTGTAGAAAACTTTGAGACTGACAGACTGGATCAGAGTTCACGCGAATTTTTAGAGGAAGCAATAGGTCATTACAACGAGATGTTTTCTGAGAGCTTTGATACTTCATCCGAAAAATTCCAAAATTATTACAAGAATGTTTCCAGACGAATCAGAAACAAAGATTTAGATCTGGTGATTGTTGTCAATATGCTTCTCACTGGCTTTGATGCAACGACTCTGAACACTTTGTGGGTGGATAAGAAACTGCGATCTCATGGGTTAATTCAGGCATACTCTCGCACCAATCGGATTCTCAACTCCATCAAGAACTACGGGAATATTGTCACATTTCGTGACCTTGAAGAAGAGACCAATGATGCAATTGCACTGTTTGGAAATAAAGATGCCACAGGCATTGTTCTACTCAAACCATACCAAGAATATTATGATGATTACAAAGAGAAAATTGGTCAACTGACGACTAAATTCCCATTGAATCAGGAGCTGATTGGTGAGGAAAATCAAAGAAATTTTGTCAAGCTTTACGGGAAGATTTTGAAACTGCTGAATATCCTCACTGCTTTTGATCAGTTTGAAGGTAACGAAATTCTTACTGAACGGGATTTCCAAAATTATCAGAGTCGATACCTTCAAGTTTATGATGAGATAATACAAAAAATTAAGTCAGAGAAGGTGCCCATAGGTGATGACCTTGTCTTTGAAATTGAATTGATTAAATCTGTGGAGATTAATGTAGATTATATCTTGATGTTGGTGGAAAAATATCTTGATAAGAAAGGTGATGCTGATGCTCAAGACATTCGAGATAAGATTGAGCGTGTGATCAAATCAAGTCTGAGTTTACGAAGTAAAAAAGATCTGATTGATAGATTTGTAGATTCCGTCACCACAAAGAACAATCTGGGCAGTGAGTGGGAAACATTTATCAGGAATGAAAGGATCCAAGAATTAAACCAGATCATCAAAGCGGGAAACCTCAAGCCCTCCGAAACTGTGCAGTTTATTCAGAACTCTTTCCGTAATGGGGTAGTACTTGAGACAGGAACAGCAATCGCTAAGATTCTACCAGCAAATGCCTCCATCTTCGGTGAGGAAAACCAGTATTCAATATTGAAAGATACCGTACTTACCCAACTCACCGAATTCTTTGATCGGTTTTACGATTTAATTGAAGATCATCAATTCGTTGAAGAATAGCAGAGGGTAGAGATGGCTTTCGCACAGAATCAGAGATGATCATCAGTGATCTCCTTTAAGAATTAAGAATGATCACTTATTGACGCTCAAGAGTAAGTCTATTAGTGTTTCCCGATCTTGAGTTATTCATGGTTTGTGAAGAAATAGAAAAGTGGTCAGCAATCATGTCAAGCTTTTCAAGGACTTCTGGATGAATTTCTTCTTTCTTCATTTGAGACGCAAGTTGAAAATAATCTCGTTCTGCAAAGCTTACTCCTACGCGCTGAAACATATTATTCAAGATAGTTTTTCCTTTTGATTTAGTTAATAAATCAGACTCCTGAAAAGGATTTCGAAGGAAGGCGGGAGGTAAGTTTTCCTGCAGGTCTTCACTAAATTTTTCTGCCATTTCTATGCCAAATAAATCTTCTACAAAGCGAAAAATAGCAGAGGGGTGTATGAGGTAATTTTCAATTTCGTATCTATGCCAATATAAACGAATCATACCAGCAGGGAGGGAATCAGAGATACTACGATCTCTTCCATTGCTGTCGCACAGCTCTGCTCCATACAAATCAGGGACTATTAATCGTAGAGCCGAAAAATGCTTCAGTGAAGTCCATTCATGTTGAGCAGTTTTCCAAGAAAAAGGATGTTGTAAGAAATCTGAGAGAGGATGCTCCAAAACTCGCGACCATTCTTTTAGAATTAACAGATCTGTCTGTCCTTCAACATATAAAATTCCTGGTTCAACATGTGCAAGATAAATCTCTACATTCTCTAAATACAATGTATCAAGGACCTTTCGTTTATCAGGAACCGAGTAAATTTCTTCACCGATGACCCGGAGGCGATCTTCTGAAGTTGCGTTAATCATACGTTCAGAATGTGTAGAAACGATGAGTTGAGAGTTGTTCTGTTTTGCGATTAATTGCAAATTGTGATACATTTTACCATGCAATAAAATATGGAGATGAGCATCTGGTTCATCAATCAGAACAATGGATGATTCTTTATAGAGCAAAGCACTATAAACCATCAGTACTTGCAAAAAGCCACTTGCAGCATTGCTAAGATCAAACAGGGGACCATCCTGGCAATGTCGGTAACGGAGGGTTATCTTTTCAGAAACGTGTAGGTCATCCAACTCATAGCCAAAAAATGATTGAATCACACTTTGCAATATTTCCCATTTTGTTTCATTTCTACTAACCAGCCAAACCATATTACGCAGAATCTTACCAGATTGAGCCTTAGCGAGTGTAGGAGAGATTATCCTATCATCATAGGGAGGTTCTTCAATGTTAATCCCAGAGTGAGGAGGAATATATATTGGCTTTATTGGGTCATCTATGAATTTCTTTAAATCAATTTCATCAACATCCTTTAATGGGCGAAGCAGTGCAATCTCTTCGTAATGATAGACCAATTCAAAACCTACTTTCCAATGTGAAGAATGAAGCCAAATGACAACCGATTCTTGGACATCTTTATTAGGCCATAGATGATCAAAATTTACCAGAGGAACGCAGAAGAAGCGAAACAAATTCAATTTGATGGATGGATAATTTCCATCTTCTTCACGAACTATATTGGGAGAATTCTTCAACCAGTGAAAAGCTAATTCTGACCAAGTAGCAATAGCTTGAAGGATACTAGTTTTACCAGAATTATTTGGACCAGCAATAACAATATGATCTGAGAGATCAAATTCCAGATTTCCAAACTTTTTAAAGTTTCGGATAATGACTTTTTGGATCATTTACCTTTAAAAAGATATCCCAATCAATACCAGAAATTGGATTAAAGTATGACTCAAAAAGTACAGTCACTCTGAGCCATAGAGTGTAAAAAATTAATTGGAAGATAGTTGTTTTGATATCAATGATAATTCATTGATAAATTACAATACAACGAGTGATTGAGACAGACTATCCCAATTTACCGATCAACATGCTCAACCTACATTGGACACTTAGTAGTGGTTAAAGGTTCAAATTTTGAATTTTTAACACGCGGT
>JAPOTS010000058.1 GCA_026709065.1 Bacteroidota bacterium | reverse complement strand
TCATGAAATACTGCCAGAATCGTTTTGCCTGTTTTAGTCAAGTGTCTGGTGAATTTGAGAAAGATAGGGTTCGGAAACCCGGTGGTGGCCGTAAATCTATCGAAAAAAAACTCCCGAAATTTTGACAGTGGTCCAAGATATCGTGGATTTAGGGACTGCAGGGGATCCAATGTCGGGGAAATTATGGTATCGGAGTACGACCGGAAGTGTTGCCTCAGCATTGAACTTACTTGGATATCAGATCTCGGATCGCTCCGTCAGTCGATTACTCAAGTCCATGGGCTATTCGCTTCGGGTGAATCACAAGCAAATATCACTGATCCAACACCCCGACTGGAATCTACAATTCCAAATGATTGGGGGGGGGGCTACGTGCTCTTTATTCGTTGCATGGTTGCCCAATCATTAGTGTGGATGCTCTGAGAAGAATTATCGTTGGGATGTTTTGGAATAAGGGGGCCTCTTGGAGAAAAAAAGCCATCAAAGTCTTTGATCATGACTATCCATCTTGGGGGAGTGGGATTGCCAATTCCTATGGAGTCTATGATTTACCAGCCAATAAAGGGGCCTTCTATGTCGGACTTTCGTACAACACGCCTCAGTTTGCCGTTGACAGCATCACAAGATGGTGGGAGACCGTTGGATGCCATCGGTATCCGAATCCAAAATAACTGCTTATTCTTGCCGACAGTAGAGGAAGCAATGGGTATCGTTCGCGTGCATGGAAGTACTTTTTACAGCATCAGCTGTCAACCCCGTTTGGATTGAATGTGACGGTTGCACATTACCCGAGTGGGGCATCCAAATGGAATCCGATTGAACATCGCCTCTATAGCGAAGCATCCAAGCGATGGGCTGGGATCCCGCTTGACTCCATTAAAACCATTCTCAACTGTTACAATTCCATTACAACCAAAACAGGACTCACTGCCACGGGTGAAGTCCTAAACAATAACTATCCAAGAGGAATAAAATCAGGGACGCGGAAATGGAGAACTCAATGTTGATTGGAACAAGACCTTACCGCAATGGAATTACACCCTAAAACCGTATCCACCCGATGAAAAACGAGACTATGAAGAACTTTTAATTGGATAAGTTATTTTTTCGCGAGCCCTTAGCGTGTCCTACGTATTGATAAAAAGAGTGTACACAAAAAACGAATCAGTAATGTATTTCTTTCAGTGAGTAAGCCATGCAATGCGATCTTCAAGCCCCGGTGTATCTGGATCCCATTGCAGAATAGCCAAGGTTAATCTGCTTGCAGTCACCTTTCGTCCATGATTATCCTCAATGATAATTTGCCAAACATGAGTTTTTCTTCCTAAGTGGATTGGAGTCGCAGTACCGATCACGCGACCGCTTCTCGCACTCCTAAGATGATTTGCATTGACTTCAATTCCAACACAGTACTCCTTTCTAATGTCTACACACAATACACCCGCCACACTCCCTAAAGTCTCCGCCAGTACTACCGATGCACCACCATGCAAAAGTCCAATGGGTTGATTTGTTCGGTGATCAACTGGCATTGATCCCCGAAGAAAATTTGGGCCCATTTCTGTGAACTGAATGTCTAAGTGCTCCACCATGGTGTTTTGACCACGTTTATTGAGTTGCTCAATGGTTGGTTCGTACCTCCAGATTCTTTCCATGAATAGTCAATTTTTATCAAACGAACTGAAAGGCCTTTTCTTATAGTGAGCGATATGATTATTTAGGGAATTATATACGTGAGTGCCCCAGAATGGAACCTTTTTATTTGGAAATGTTTAACAGACACAATAGGATAGAATTAGCGTCTACCCTATTGCTTACCACAACATCAACTAACCTTGATATCATGTCTGTTAAGAAACATTCTAACAAAAAAGGCCAAGAAAGTTCCTTTAGAGGAATCACGTACCGTTTATGCCCAGGTACACAAGAAAAAGCCAATCTATTATCTGGGCTTTGTGGTGCATGTCGGTTTGTGTGGAATGTGATCCTTGGACAAGTCAACGAAGAGTACAGTCAATCAAAGGAAACGGGATCAGATAAGCCAAATGTATCACGGTTCAGCCTGATCACCCGTTATCCGTCTTTACGGAAGGAGATAGGCTGGTTATCCAAGTACTCATCTGCGATTGTACGATTTACGTTATTCAACCAGTCTGATGCTTGGATTGCATTCTTTAAAGGAAAGCGAAAGCATCCTACGTTTCATAATAGATTCCAGCACAATTCATTTACAGCGCCAAAAGGGGCGTTCAAAATTGTAGACAATAGCGTTTATATTCAGAAAGTTGGGTGGATGAAGTTCCGTAGGAAAGGGGGCAATCCTTATCCAGACGGAGAACCCATTGAGCTAACCGTCAAGAAAGATGGCAGGTACTGGAAAATGAGCGTCTTATATAAAATACCAACGTTGAAAACAACAGAGAACGGTGTTGCCATCGGTATTGATCTGAACACGTGCAACGTGGCATGGACTTCAACGGAAGGCGAACGCGGTATGCTGGATATCAAGAAGCCACACCTAAAGGAAATAAAGATTCGTAGGTATCAACGTAAGTTGGCCAGACAACAGAAAGGATCGGGCAGATATAAGGATACTCAGAGAAAGATTTCCAAGTTAAAAAGACAACAAAGAAACGCGAGAAAGAATCAAGATCATCAGAATAGTCGGGCGTTAGCGAATCGTGCGCAGGTATTGATACGAGAAGACTTGAAGATCGAGAATATGTCCAAGTCTGCTAAGGGAACGATAGAGAATCCAGGAACAAATGTAAGGCAGAAGTCTGGGCTAAACCGAGTGATCTTAAATGCGTCTTGGGGGAGGTTCAATAAGTATTGCGACTACAAGATAGGTATGATAATTCTTGTAGATCCGAAGTATACGAGCCAGCGTTGCAGTAAGTGTGGATATACGAGTAAGGAGAATAGAAAGACTCAGAGTAAGTTTAAGTGTATAGCGTGTGGTTATACGGATCATGCGGACTATAATTCGTCTGCGAATATATTGGCCTCCGGGATTGGGGCTGCTGCACGAGGAGGGGCGTTTCCGTTAGGAACCCCTATGATGCGTGAAATGGATACGTTTGGGTTGTTCGTCTAAGATGGCACTCACGTATATAATTCCCATTATTTAGGAGTGATCTGCGCATTCTTTTTTCGCCAATACCGCGCAAGCCCGACCCAACTCTCACGAGGTTGCCCCATGTAATTATAGGGCTCCTGAAACGATTCCTTAGTCTTTGAACGCATCTGTATCATCTCCGAATCATGAAACTCTTCGGCATGTAGAATATCGGATTTGGAGTCATCATTCAACGATCTGAGAACTACATCGCCCCAGCTGTGAAGCCGCTGGCGCATAGCTTTGATATGCTCACGAGCAGAATCAATCACACCAAAATGTGTTAGAAATAGCCGCTTGGCCTTATGTTGTTCTAATCGCATAAGCGACTGTTCCCATAGATTCAAATCAATATCGGGTGGTGGAGCAACTGGTATAATATAATCTGCTCCTTGAATTCTCATACCTGCAGCATCTCCAGCGTAGATCAAACGTTCATTTTCGTCTATCAGAGACATGTGATGAGATGCATGCCCAGGTGTGTAGCATGAGCGAAGACTTCGCCCCCCTAACTCAATAACTGTATCATCATCAACCGCGTATACCTGCCCATTACTAACTGGTCTAATTGCCCCCCATAGCTCATCCATCTGATCTCCATAAATCCTCTGAGCACTTTGAATTAATCGCTCAGGATTAATTAAGTGACGCTCTCCAACTGGATGAACAAAAACATTAACTCCTGGAATCATCTCAGCAAGTTGACCCACACCCCCTGCATGATCTAAATGTATATGTGTCAAAATAATGTTCTTTACAGCACTTAATCCTCCCAAAGACACCAATGCGGCTTCAAGAACAGGTAACGTCGTCGTTGGCCCAGGGTCAATGAGCGTCAAACCGTGATTAGTCTTAAGTACCGCGCAGGCAATGAGATTTGATCGCCCTCGAAAACGGACATCAACAAACCAAGTAGGTGTTTTGGTCTCAATTAACTGGGGTGTCATTTATTTCTAAGTTCAGTTACAAAAGAAATCCTGTATTGAAATGAAAAATTTCCGTTCAGATATAGACAAGTATAAGCTGAATTTTCACTGTCCTTAGTAAGTAACTTACTTGCTCGATCGTGGAATCTTAATAAATGCCTGGGATAATTCGGTGCTTGACACGCCGACGATACTCCCCCCACGCTTCTGATCCATATTTCTCCTCGCAGTGCATATCGTCTGTGCGCTCCCGCCTCAAACAGAATCCTATAATGAAAGATCCATAAGTCCATGCCCATAGATTTGTGAAATAACCCAATACAAGAGCAAAAATCACCGCCAAAATGAGTTCCCCACAATAATTGAAGTGGCGCGCAATACCCCAAAATCCAGTCACGAGAATTTTACGATCATTGGCTTCAATATACTCGGGTTTTATTCCCATAAATGAGCGTTCAGGCCATCGCTTGAATGTATACTTCTGTAAATTTGAACCACGTGAAATTCCCAATCCTACTAAAAATAGAACGGATGCCCCAACCAATAAAAACCCCATCCAGAAAGATCCGAGCTCAGGATCAGGATAAACAGCCAACCCCCATAGTGGGGAGGCAAACGCCCACCCATAGATTACAAGCGCACCCCAATAGAGTTTGAATCCAATGCCTTCATGAATGAGATCAAATGTATAAAGAGTAGATCTCTCATGAATACAATAATCAATAATATAAACTAGAAAGAAAATAGCAAACAAGAATACGCCTGGATTTGAATTTTCTCCGAATAATTGATAGTGATACCAAGCACCTGACATCGCATTGATTGCGAGAATCGTTCCTCCTGTAATATATAAAAACATCTTGCTCTCTATACGCCCGTTAAATAGAGTGAACTCCCTAATATTACCACTCCAAAAAGCCTTGATCGGATTCTTTCGAGTCTCTTTGGGCTGACTGAAAATTGTTATGAACGTAAAGATTGTTGTAAATACTGTACCCCCCATTACTGCAAAAATTGAAGAGCGGTAAAACCAATCTCTTGGCATTCCAGTGAGTTCAAACCACCATACAGTAACCATGACGATAAACACTATGAGCCCATTGAGATGATAAACGATGGGTTCTCCTGTACTTGGATTGGTCACATAGCCCGCCACTTTCCTAGCAGGTAAGAGTAGTTGCACTAACAGAAATGCGGCATAGACGATCAGCGGAGTAAAAAACCCAAGAATTTTTTCCGTTGGAGAAAGGTCAAAGAGGTGCTCAATCCCAAGAAATTCTATCATCTCTACAATTAGATTATCAAAAAATCATGTCTCTAAATGATGTATGAAGAAACACATCATCATCATTGGAATACAGCTTACAAGAGTCTAAAGATCATCCTCTGTTAAGATAGGGAGATCTTCCTGCGGTGATGGCATCAATGGGCGGTTAGCACGCCATGCATCATCAAGCTGTACCGACACATCATCATGATGGATTAACACCGGCCCATTATACCTCGCTTCCATCGGACCATTCTCTAAACGAAGCACACCTCTTGGACACACAGCTGCGCACATTCCACAACCAACGCATGAGGCTCGGATGATATTCTGCCCACGTTGAGCATACCATCTGACATCAATGCCCATTTCGCAGTAGGTTGAACAATTACCACACGAGATGCACTGGCCCCCATTTGTGGTAATCCTAAATCTAGAAAAGTATTTCTGCAAAAGTCCAAGAACTGCCGCCATTGGACAGCCAAATCTACACCACACACGTGATCCCATGATTGGATAGAACCCTACTCCAATCACCCCTGCAAAAATCAATCCGATAAAGAATCCATACCACTTCTGAAACATCATCGTGAGTCCTCCTAATACGCCTCCCCCTGTATACTGATTGCCCCACAGTAGCAATGTGGTCACAATCACAAATACCAAAACACTATGCACCATCCAGCGCTCTATTTTCCAAGCCTTAGTGGACTTGTCGGAAAGATGTCTGAATGGATCGCCGGCCGTCTCAGCAAGGCCTCCACATCCGCATACCCACGAACAATACCAGCGTTTGCCATAGAAATAAGTCAGAATTGGGGTCGCAATTACGGTCATCATGGCTGTCCAAAACAACAGAAAAATCCCTAACCCAGGACCACTCAATGAGCTAAAGGTGGAGGGCCATAAATAATCATATTTCAGAGGCCAGAAATAGCTGAAATAAAATTCGGGTTGATGAAGCAGAACCATCAGATGGGGAATAAGAAATGCGAGCCCCAACTGAAAAAACATGACAGAAATCGTACGTAGAATCTGATAACGATTATCACGATACTTGATCAACATCCGTGCACCCATCACCAGAACGGCAAGGGTATAGAGTAGTCCGTAAAGGAACCACTGATCAGACGGAGTACCCCGCAGAGCGATACTCAAAATATCCGTTCCCCGAACCAATTGTTCAAGGTTAGATGGAGACCAATATAGAATGATATAAAAGCCAGTAAATACGATCCCCAAGATCCAACCAATCATGCCGCGAGCAGTAACTCCTGAAAACCATACCCCATTATTATTGACACCCGCAGGTTGATTTAATAAGCGTGCAAATAGAATCCCACTTCCAGCAATCAAACCTGCCATAGAGAGCCAAAATGTGATCATTGGGCTCAATGCCCCATTACCAAGGAATGTGATCAACAGAAACAGAATTCCTATTCCAATGAGAGCTAAGCCTATTTTCTGCTGTGATGAGTACTCCGAACCAGAGGAGGTTAGCTGTAAACTAATATCTTTTGTCATGTAATCTGTGACTATGCTGCCGCCTGATGATAAACGGCATGTGAGTAGAATTCAGGATCAAATCTTGCTTTTTTTAGGGACGCTAATACTTGAGCGACCGAAGCATTCTCACGGATCCATGCCTCGCATTGATCTTGTCTCAAGCGGAGACCCATGGCATTAAACCCTAAGACTGTCCCAGTTGCGCGGTCGCTATTGATTCGGAGGATTTTTCTAGCACTCTGAAATAGATGAGACCGAACGTTAGGTTGAGGGTTTGGTGAGATCTCTCCATAGGTCTGATATTCAATCGTAAAAAATTTCGCTGAATTGAAAAACACACCTCTACGATATGGAGTTCGGTTTCCAGCCAACGTATTGGCAACCACCTTACCATGTGATCTACCAGTGTACCATAATTGTTCAATTCTGCGGCTGCCTATGCCATCTGCATTAAATTCTGCGCAATCCCCAGCGGCATAAATATTTGGAATACTGGTTTCAAAAAACTCATTGACCACAATCCCGCGATTTGTTTCTATATTGGATGCTTTTGCAAGGTCAATATTTGAATGAACACCTGCGGTGAGTCCAACAAACTGGCAATCAATGCGCTCATTCAAATTGGTCTCAATGGCTTCAACTGAGTGTGAACCATGAATGGATTTAAGTTCTGTATCAAGTCTTAAATCAATCCCATGATCTAGAATTTCCTGATTGATGAGTTGTGATTCTTCTTTGGGTAATAGATAGTCCATATAGCTTTTCTCACGCACCAAAAATGTCACGGGTATATGACGGGCATGGAGCATTTCTGCCATTTCAATTCCAATGAGTCCTCCTCCGACAACGACACCACGATTGATGTTTTGGGTATTTCGTTCCATCAATGCCAAATCCTGCATCCCATATAACCCCTGAACTCCACCGAGATCTTGGCCAGGCCATCCGAATTTGTTTGACTGTGAGCCTGTGGCCAATAAAAGTGCATCGTAAGCAATGTCATTGCCATCGGCAATTCGGACAATTTGGGACTCTGTGTCTATCTCATGAGCATACCCCCGAACCAGATCTATTTGATTCTTCGCCCAAAAGTGATCTTCATACGGCTTGGTTTCTTGAAAGCGCATATGCCCCATATAAATGTACATCAGAGCGGTTCGTGCGTAGAAGTGGTCCGTTTCACTGGACACGACTGTGATGCGATGAGAACTTAACTTTCGGATAAACCGGGCAGCTGTAATCCCTGTAATTCCATTTCCAATGATGACGATATGTTTCTCCATGTCAACTATTTTGAATGATGGTTAAGATATGAATTTAATCAAATTATTATTTTTGTCCAAAGTTTATTGAATAAATATGATTTTTGGAATCACTGGTAACATTGCTAAGGATGAGTTATGGCCATTGCTAAATCGGCTCATCGCTTGGATGAATTCAGAGGGTATTCATTTTCAACTTCATACCCCGATCGTTGAAGGGCTATTACAACGCTCGCTTATTTCATCCGAGTCAGCCCAAGATATTTCCACGGATAATCCAGCTAATACCAGTACAATGATTCTTTCAATCGGTGGAGATGGAACTCTACTCCATACGGCTTATGAGGTGGGCGCATCAGAAGTTCCAATTCTTGGAATCAACATTGGCTATCTAGGGTTTTTAGCTGATGTTGAATCTTCACGCATTCAGGATGCTTTTCAACTGCTCCTAACTCAGCAATATGAGATTGAAGAGCGAAGTGCTCTTAGTATCTTGGGGCCTTATACGGGTTGGGCACTCAACGATGTTGTCATTACACGTCAACCCTCAGAGGGGCTGGCTGCTATTGATGTTTTTGTTGATGGAATACGCTTAAATCGTTACTGGGGAGATGGCTTGATTATTGCTACACCCACTGGATCTACAGCTTACTCACTGGCAGTTGGAGGGCCGATTGTGATGCCAGGAAGTAATGTTGTCATTGTAAGCCCTGTCGCTCCCCACAGCCTTACGGTTCGGCCAATTGTACTTCCTGCAAGCTCAACCTTGACCATAGAGTTGTCATCAAGATCTGCAGACTGTACGATTGCATTTGATGGAAGAGCCTATCAATTCTCAAATAAAGAAGATCCATTCACGATCAGTCGTGCTGATCATTCAATCCGACTTGTCAGATTAAAAGGGACAAATTATTTTGGGACACTTCGATCTAAACTTTCTTGGGGAATGGGACCTCAAATGGGCCACTAATTTTGATCATTGAATCGCTTAAAATCAAAATAAGGTGAATATTAAGCCTCTATCTACTCAATGAACTTGTCTGACCATTCGGAGCGTCGCACCAATTAGCCCCCGATCTGAATTGATAGAACTTAACATTTTGTGAATCTATCTGCATCAATAGGTTTCGGAGCCGAAATAGTTTTGATCTGTTAAGTGTTTCACTATTCATAATTTTAAATCATCTTTGTTTATGACTCATATGAAACCTGTAATTCCATTGATTTTATTGATCATGATCGGATGTACCTCTTCCAGACCATCAAACATTACAGTAGACAACTTCAAAGATCTTTCATTGATCAGTATGGAATCTGTTTTGGATAGTGTTTGGTCTCATATCCCACCAGATTCCTTTATGGCAGTCGGCAACATGGCAATGAAAAGTCCCCTCTACTCTGGCCCAGAAGTCAGGGCTGAAATTTTACATCGCCGATCTGACTCCTTAATGATGATTTTCAGTATCAGAGGCTTGGGCTTTGAGGCTGGTCGGCTATTGGTTACACAGGACAGCATTTTTTTGTATGATCGCGTTTCAAAACAAGTCTCTATGGCTGATACTTCCCATCCTGTTTTCTTACCTGTTCTGCAGGTTGATAACGCTATTGAGTCTCTTCTAGGGTATGTATATCCTATCGCGAGTGATGCGCTAGATTTGGAGTTCACATCAGGGCAAATGATCCTAAAAAATCCACTATTGCACCGATCCTATTCCGTTAATACAGATTATTGGCGCATCACAAGCGTCTTGCAACATGACGATTCAGGATCACTTGTCGAAGGTCTGTATTACAACGATTACTTTAAGGTGGGAGAGATTTATTATCCTCGTCGGGTCGTCTATCGTAATCTCCACACAGAAACCAATATAATACTTACATATAGTAGAATCACAATTGATGAGCCTCTAAAACCTTTGAATTTTGACCTCCCTAAGGATGTGAGACGCATTTCATATTCTGATCAGTATTGAATGATATGCGATACAGCTCGGGTCCCATGTCATGAACAGTCAGCGAATTTGTTCTCTTTGATCTACGTTTTTTTACATCGGCAGGTTTGATTAATCATGCCAAAAATAAGGGATCATTTAAGATCACCACTTCCATAAATTGTCTGACTACTTCTCAAAATTTCAGAACTGCATTTTTTGTAAATAACATACATCAATTATTCCGTCACCTCATTACAAGCTCCCACACTCCTTCCGTAAACCCATCCTGTCAATTAGGGACCCATTCTTCATGCTCCAATGGACCTGCTGATCTACTTATTTTCACATGCTGGTCCCGCATGAAATAGTCAGGTAAGTTTGTAGATATTTATCTCACCCTCCATTATTCCAAGTAGTCAACTATGACATAATGAAGCGTAATTATCAGTGGCTCATTGATGGGCAAAGAACTAACCTTGAATTCTGATCCATCTTGATCTAAGTCCCCTTCTGAGCGAAACATTATTCATTCATAAAGGTAAATCCTATTTGTTACGTCACGCTACATCATTGATTATTATTTCTATTATCTAGTCTAATATTTTTCATGGCAAATACTTTTGATGTCATTGTTGTCGGTACAGGCCCCGGCGGGTATGAAACGGCAATTCGAGCCGCTCAACTGGGCTTCAAAACCGCGGTAGTTGAAAAGAATAAATTAGGTGGAGTCTGCCTCAATGTTGGCTGTATCCCCACCAAAGCACTTCTTAAAAGTGCTGAAATCATGGCGAATTCTCAACATTTAAGTGATTATGGACTTAAGCTTAATGGTGACATAGTTGCTGATTTTCCAAGTGTCATTCAACGGAGTCGAAAGGTAGCTGGAAAAATGAATTCTGGCGTTCAGTATCTCATGAAAAAAAATAATATCGAGGTGGTCTTCGGACATGCGACACTCAGTGGCGGAGGATCAATTAGTGTTGAGCCATCTACAGACATGGATGGTAAAATAGTAGGTAGCAAACGAACATTAAAGGCAAAACATATTATTCTTGCTACTGGCGCGAGGGCTAGAGAAATTCCTCCACTGCCAATTGATGGGGAAAAGATTATTGATTACAAAGGGGCCTTACTCCAAGAAAAGCGACCACAGCGTTTGTTAATCGCAGGGGCAGGTGCAATCGGTGTCGAATTTGCTTACTTCTATCACCATATGGGAACGGACGTACATTTGGTGGAACTTCAAAACCGTATCGTTCCAATTGAAGACGAGGATGTCTCCAAACAACTCGCGCGATCGTATAAAAAAGCCGGTATTAAAATCACGACTAGTGCAAGTGTAGAGCGTGTTGAAGAAGGCAGTGACTCGCTCAAAGTCCATCTTAAATCCTCTAATAATTCTCAGACAATTGAAGTTGATCAAGTCCTCAGTTCCGTTGGAATAACTGGAAACATTGAAGATTTAGGACTTGAAAAGATTGGCGTTAAAACCGATGGTGGATTCATCAAAACTGATGAGTTTTCTCATACTGGGATTGCAGGTGTCTATGCAATTGGCGATGTTGCTGGCCCACCTTGGCTTGCACACAAAGCTAGCCACGAAGGAATTATTTGCATTGAAAAGATTGCAGGACATCAAATCCATGCACTTGATACAGGCAATGTTCCTGGATGCACCTACTGTCAACCGCAGATCGCCTCAGTCGGATATACCGAACAAGCTGCCCGTGAGGAAGGTCTAGAAATCAAGGTTGGTAAGTTTCCCTTTTCTGCGTCTGGCAAAGCATCCGCAGCAGGACACAGTGATGGATTTGTGAAAATCATTTATGATGCAAAATATGGTGAACTCCTTGGATGTCATGTGATCGGTCATGATGCGACTGAACTCATTGCCGAAGTGGTCACCGCACGAACTCTGGAAACCACTTACCATGAAATTCTTGAAGCAGTCCATCCACATCCAACGCTCTCGGAAGCGATCATGGAAGCTACACGTGACGCATTGGGGCAATCCATAAATATTTAAGTGGACACTTCTCAGAGTCATCATGTCTCCCTGTTTTGTTGATGCTCAATCGTTGGTGTCTCGCTGATCCATTACATCAAGTACTCATCAGAACCTAACAATTGCATCCCCTGCGGATCTGGCATTGCTGTTGTACGAAACCCTCTGCACTCCATTTGGCTCTAGTCCTAATTGCGCCCCTTTGAAAACTGTATCATACTGCGTAATCAACCGCAAAATATGATCATTTCACCTGAAATGATCATGCCCCTCTGCCTTTAATGACTCAAGGGTTCCATCAACTCTGCGAATCAGAATATCATGTTGTGCCACTTCTCCAATCTCTGTATATAGATCTGAGGAAATGCGTTCCAGCACCTCAGATGAAGCCGTAAAGAGTAACTCATAATCGTCCCCTCCATTCAATCCATAGTCTATAGGCAAGCGTGGTGATTTTATCTGCGTGGCACAATCATCTGGAATAGGGATGTAGGATTCCCATAAGACGGCTCCGCATTGAGAGGCATTACAAATATGGTGTAACTCGCTGGATAACCCATCCGAAATATCAATCATTGAGGATGGTTGAACCCCCGCCTTATTCAATTCTTTTACAAAATCAAAGCGAGGAACTGGCCTCAAGTGACGTGAGGTAAGGTGTTGAAAGACTTCATGACCAATGGATGATGGATCAACATCGTGTTGAAGAATATCTAAGCCCATTGCAGCTTCACCCACAACTCCAGTTACACAGATTTTCTCTCCAAGCTTAGCCCCATTTCGATAAACAATTGCAGCCTTAGAGGCTTCCCCGACCACAGTGATTGAGAGGGTCAGAACTGGTGCACGCGTTGTATCCCCCCCAACGATCTGAACACCATAAGTAGATGCAACCTCTACCAAGCCCTCATAGAGAAGTTCTAGCGATTCCAGTGAAACTGAGCCGGGAATGCCTAACGCAACCGTCGCAAGCATCGGTCGTGCATTCATTGAAGCAATGTCACTCAGATTGACAGCCATGGCTTTATAGCCGACATCTTTCATAGTATAGAAGCGAAAATCAAAATGGTGTCCCTCTATGAATGCATCAGTCGTGATGACATGACTGAGACCCAGAGTCGGCTCATACACCGCAGCATCATCCCCGATACTTGCAATAATTGGAGGGTAAGTCCCCCGAGGAATAATCCGCTGAAAACGATGAATGAGATTAAATTCTCCTGTTTTTTCTAAGGCCGTCATCAATTGTATCAAAAAGATTGATAGAATCCGAATACCATAGATTCAACTTCAATGAATATTGTAGTGCAATCATTCCTTCGGTCTAACAGCTCACTTATGCCATCTTTGATAAAAGATATTCAAAGCAGAAAGCTCATCCCCATTCCCTAAGGTATACAAAGTTTTCCAAGTACGGCAGGGCCGTCTGCACCCGTCACAGATGGAATGCTTGTTGGGATTCCATTGGCTGTTTCATGGGCAAGAACTGCAAAGCACAGTGCCTCTTTACTGTCTATACCAATCCCATGCATGTCTGAGGTTTCTACAATGATTCTATGATTAGATTGACCCAAATAATCAGTAAGTAATAAAATCAACTCTTCGTTATGGGCCCCACCTCCAGATAGAATCAACCGATTCAATCTATGATTCGGCATGATGAATGTCTGATAAGCATGCCATATAGATTTAGCTGTTAGCGCAGTCGCGGTTGCAATGATATCTGCAGATGATAGATGACTTGAATACCTATGAAATATATCCAAAAAAACATGTGTCAGATACTCTCGTCCAGTTGACTTAGGGGGGCGTTCTTGGAAATATTGATCATCCATACATTCGGACAAAAGAGATTCATTCACCTTACCAGATTGTGCAATTTTACCTCCCTCGTCATAAGGCAGATCTAAATAATGGCGACAGAGACTGTCGATCACTAAATTCCCAGGTCCAGTGTCAAAACCATAGACATCTTCTATCTCTGCATTCGCGGGTAACATGGTCAGATTTGCTACCCCACCAATATTTAAACATCCACGGGTCTCACGGGTGTCTATAAAAACAACATAATCAAAATAAGGCACCAGAGGTGCACCCTGCCCCCCGCGTGCCATATCTGCCATTCGAAAATCTCCAATGACCGGTATATCTAACAGTTGCGCTAATGTTGAAGGATCACCAATCTGTAATGTTGACCGAATGTACTTTCCTGCAATCAGAGACGGATCAGGGATGTGACGAATCGTTTGACCATGAGATCCCACTAAGTCAAGTTCATGAGACTCCATTCCTCTAACTTCTTGAGTCTTCTGAACTGCATCCGCATACTCATAGGCCAAGCGTACATTCAACTGACTCAGGTCGGATACAGAAATCTGATCTTGGCTCGCAGCCTGTTTGAGCGCATCTCGTAATTCCCTTGAAAATGGGTATGTGGCACCATCACAATTGAGGATGGCTAAATCTTTCCCATGTCCTTGAAGATCTGCTATGGCCACATCTATGCCATCTAATGATGTACCGCTCATGACACCTGCAACACAGCGACGATCCTGAGATGAAATCACCAGTCCTTTTGTTGGTTAGCAAGATCTTCTAATCGCTGTGCCTCTTGAAGCAAGCGCTCCTTCTGATGGGTATTTTCCTCGCTTAATGATCGATACACCTCCGAGGCCTCAGAATATTTCTTTTGCGCAACCAATATGCGAGCATACGTCTCTGTATTTGCACCATCAAAATCATCCTCAGATAAATCCACATCCAAGTCATCCTCTTCATCTACATCAAAATCATCGTCCAAAGGTTTACGTCCTCCTGCATTAAGTTGTACGATCAAATCATGAATTTCATCGCTATCTTCTTCTGAAAGAATTTTGTTTAACTCCGACCTAAACTGATCGGAATAGCTAAATTCTGGCGTAGCATTTGAAGGAGCTGTTTTTTTTATTGGTCGTTGCCTCGCTTGAAGTTTATTGGCCGTTTCCCAAATCGCTTGCGCACGACTCAATTGACCACATGAATCTAAAGCATGTGCATATACAAAATTTGCATAAATATCAGAAGATGATTGCAACCGCATTTTACTCAGAGAGTCCAAGGTTTGGGTAGCTTTACCATTCTGGATCATCGTGAGCGCATCAAATAGAGAAATAGTAGACATTAGGCTTGTGAGCGAAGTTCAATAATATTATAACGAGTAATGAAAAGGTAAGACATTGTGAAAAGTAACTGAAACCCAACCGCACCCCAAATCCCCTCCCATAATAAATACGACAGTCCAACCAGTGAATAGATCGCCATCAATGCTTCAAGTACAACAATGAGACGGGATGTTTTTACATGATACTTTCCTTTAGCTTTAGGGGTGCGCTCAAACGGCGTTGAAAATTTTCTGAGTGCACCCCACAAAGCTTGAGTATTACAAATTGCCAACCCCATAGATCCTGCTAAAAAAATTGGAAAGGTTCGTATATGGTTCCACCACCGAGGGTAAAGTTTGTGTTGCGCTATCATTTGTGCAAGAAAAAACCCAAGTAAACCAAAAAGTCCGAACCCCATCAATCCAAAGTAAACATGCCCTGGGCCAGAACCAGTGGCTTGCTTAAATAATAGCAGAGGATGAAGCAGTGTAGCAACAACAAGGCATGGATATACAAAATGCGAGGTAAGATGAATGGTTCCCTGTAATTTTGTTTTAAGTGGCAGGGTTGCACGCCAAAGGGTTCGAAGGAGTTTTCTGGCAGTTTCAGCAGTCCCTTTAGTCCATCGAGTCTGCTGAACTCGGAGGGCACTGAGAGTTTCAGGGAGTTCTGCAGGGGCTTCTATTTCATTGATATACTCAAATTTCCATCCCTTCAGTTGAGCACGGTAGCTCAAATCAAGATCTTCTGCTAATGTGTCGGCATGCCAACCACCAGCATCGTCTATACACTTTCGCTTCCATAGCCCCGCAGTTCCATTAAAATTTATAAAGCAACCCGTTGCATGGCGTGCGACATGTTCAATGACAAAATGCATATCAAGCGACCAAGCCTGAATCTGAGTCAATAGAGAGGCCTTCGCATTGAGATGGCTCCATCGAACTTGAATCATTCCTAAGTTAGGATCTTCCATTCTGTGGACTAATGAAAGCAAAAAATCATTAGGAGGAACAAAGTCCGCATCAAATATAGCAATCAGTTCCCCGCTCGCTGACTCTAACCCATAAGCTAACGCACCTGCCTTAAACCCCTTGCGATCTGTTCGATGGATACACACAATATTTACCCCGCGCGCCTTCCATTTAGAAACTGCATCTTGAGTAATAGAAATGGTTTCATCGGTTGAATCATCAAGCACCTGTATCTGCAATCGGTGATGAGGATAAATGATTGAAGCACAGGCATCAATCACACGTTTTGCAACTGCAATTTCATTGTAGAGTGGAATTTGAATCGTTACGCTTGGCCAATGATTCAACGAATTTAATGGACTGGAATCTGGTTCAGGCTCTTTATGGCGTACCGCCACCAGGCTCATCCAGAGTAGATTGATCCCGAAGAGGGCAAGTATAATCATCACACCCGCATACAGTAGAGCAATCATGATTCTACCAGTTAGATGTGGCTGCGATGAACAGGTCATCGGCGATAATTTCCAAGGCAACCAAAGCTGCTAATTCCTCCGCCTCTAACCCTCCCTCCAATGCATCATAGTCTTCAAAGCCGCTGAATGACCGCTCTAAAACATCATCTTCCGTTTGATTAAGATATTGCGCCGAAACAGAAATAGTGATACGATTGAATTGTGCACGTTCTTGTCCTGTGACCGATGTAGGTGCATTCGTATAGCGAGTAATCTGAGCTGTCAAAAGAAGATCAGCCTCGTCTTGATCCTCAATCAAAGTTAATCTAGTTTGGCGAACAAACCTATCTATCATCAACTCCGTCAAAGACTCATCTAGCAGCGCCAACGGGGCGGTGCTATTATCTTCTGCCAATGGAATCGCAATGGTAGTCAAATTTGATGGAATACTTACCCCACTAAAGCTATAGTAAGCACAACCTGACGCAATGAGAACGGCTCCTACCAGAGCAATGCTACTCAAAGTCTTCATTCATTTCTCTGAGCTTCCGGTAGAGCGTTCTAGGACTAATTCCTAAAGCATTTGCAGATTCTTTCCTATTTCCATCAAAGCGTTTCAGAGCTTTCTGAATCAGTTCACGTTCAACTTCTTCAAGAGTCGGAAGTACGTCATCTTGTAACTTCTCCTCTACTTCATAGGCGATAGTATCAAGATTTTCAGTCCGGTCAGGACTTGGCAACATTGGAAGGTCTTTAGGGGGAGTAATCTCCATTTCTTGGGGATAATTGGAAGAAGGTTTCACATCCGCGTACCGATCTTGGAAGATACTAATGAGATCTTTACGGAGATCCTGCATCCCTTGACGAATCTCTAACAACGCCCGATAAATCACAGTCAATTCTTGAGAAGAACTCTCATTGGTAGACTGTTGCTCCGATGAGAGTCGCATCAACGATGTAGGCGGCGCATTGGCAGAAATGCCTCTCAAAAAGGGGCGGATGTCTTCTGCATTCACTTCCGAACTGCGATGCAAGACCACTATTTGATCCGCGACATTGCGTAATTCGCGTACATTGCCGGGCCAGGAATAAGACTCCAGCAAATCATAAGCTTCTTGGGTTAATGCTCTACGCGGGGTCTGATACTTCTGGCTTGATGAATACAGAAATGCATCAAATATCGGACGAATATCTTCTCTACGTTCCCTCAGCGGTGGAATATGAATAATGATTGTACTTAGTCTATAGTAAAGATCTTCTCTAAATCTCCCTTCTGTGACCTCATGTCCTAAATTTTTGTTGGTCGCGGCAACCACGCGTGCATCAGTCCTCTGAATTGTGGTTGATCCAACTCGGTTAAAGGTGCCCGATTCCAATACGCGAAGGAGGCGAACTTGGGCTGATTGAGGCATTTCTCCAATTTCGTCCAGAAAGATTGTCCCACCATCGGCTTCCTCAAATATGCCGCGGCGGCGCTCTGTGGCACCCGTGAATGCGCCTTTTTCTGCACCGAATAATTCTGATTCAATCAGCCCCTCTGGAATTGCACCTGTATTGATCACCTTGAGGGCTTTATGACGTCGAAGGGATAACTCGTGAATTGCCTGAGCGATCAATTCCTTACCAACTCCACTTTCTCCCTCAATCAGGACAGAAATATCGGTATTGGCAACTAGGCGCACACGGTCAATGACATGGTGTATCTCTGAGGATTCACCAATGATTCCAAATCGGGTCTGTACGGTTTGCCTGTCCATGAATTGGAAATCTGTGTCTTAGTCAATCAGAACATTTCCAAACAGTGTCGCAGAGGTGCAGTCTTTGATTTCTACCTGTGCGTAGTCACCAGCCTTTAGAGTGCCTCGATCAAAAATGACCATTTTGTTTGTATCAGTACGTCCACAGAATTTTGTATCACTACGCTTACTCGGGCCTTCTACAAGTACCGTGTGTACCTGGCCGATCTCCTGCTGATTCTTCTTACGTGAAATTGAGTTCTGAAGAGTGATGATTTCAGATAGTCTGCGTTTCTTGACATCCTCAGGGACATCATCATTATATTTTCGTGCGGCATAGGTATCGGGCCGCTCGGAATAGATAAACATAAAAGCATGATCGTATTCAATGTCGGTTAGTAGCGTCAAAGTATCTTGATGTTCTTCTTCAGTTTCACCACAGAATCCCGCTATAATGTCTGTTGAAAGAGAGACACTTGGGCAGACCTTACGAGCCCGTTCAATCAATGTGCGATACTCCTGTGACGAGTACCCTCGACGCATACGTCTTAAAACCTCTGAATTACCGTGCTGAACCGGAAGATGAATAAAATTACATACATTGGAGCGCTCCTGATGAACTTCTAATAACTCTTGTGAGCAATCTTTTGGATGACTAGTAGAGTAACGGATACGTAGATCCGGCGATAAAAGGCTGACTCTGTATACCAGCGTAGCAAAGTCAACAGGTCCATCGCGATAGGAGTTAACATTTTGTCCTAAAAGCGTCACTTCACGGTACCCAACATCAAACAGTTCTTGGCATTCACGCACAATGGTTCCTGCATTCCGACTTCGCTCGCGACCACGCGTAAAGGGGACTACACAAAATGCGCACATATTGTCACAGCCTCTCATAATTGAAACAAATGCACTGATTCCATTGGAATTGTATCTCACTGGTGCAATATCTGCATAGGTTTCCTCCCGAGATAATTCAACGTTCACTGCACTTTGACCTGACCTCTCAACCTGATGCAGTAGATTGGGTAGATCACGATAGGCATCGGGCCCAACGACAATATCTACCAGACGCTCCTGCTCTAATAACTTATGACGAAGGCGTTCAGCCATGCATCCAAGTACACCAATCCTCAAATTTGGGTTATGTTTACGTTTTCGTGAACGGAAAAATTCTAAACGCCTCCGAACACGTTGCTCCGCATTTTCTCGGATTGCACATGTATTCAATAATACCACATCCGCAGTGAGGGGGTCATGGGTCAAACCAAAGCCCGAACTTTGTAAAACTGACGCAACGATTTCAGAATCAGATACATTCATCTGGCAACCGTAGGTTTCCAGATACACTGAAGTCGTTCCATCACACTCGGAATGAGGCAAGTGTGGTGTATTAAGATTTTCAATAATGGGCAAGCTATTCTGCACGATAATGACCTATCTATGATTAGAATCCAAGAAAACGCGTTTCTATGGTCATTTGTTCTAATTACTTCATGAGAAATTCACGACAAAATTGTATTTTACCTTGTCACCATTTTTTAATTCAATGAAATTTTTCTTGATATTAGCCACGGCTTTATTTCTACCCCTGATCGTCTTAGCTCAGCCTGATCCTGCCATTCCTGACGGTGAAAATCTTAGCGTTCCAGAATCATGGAAGGTTCGCCTTGATCGCCCCGATCCTGATGTGGTGATTGGAGCTGAAGTGGATTCCGTTGATATTTTCTTTGTCAATATGACTTCAGGATGGCATATCACTACTGGCCCCGCTGCAATTTTTTATCACCCTGAGCAGATGGCTGAAGGCGACTATACTCTCGAATCAATCATCCACTTATTTGATCCTGGAGAACGACGTGAAGCATATGGTATTTTCATGGGAGGGCAGAATTTAGAGGGCGATGAAATCATGTATGATTATTTCCTACTGCGCAACTCTGGAGAATTTTTAATCAAGCGTAGAATGGGTTCTGAAACATCCATTATTCAGGATTGGACGGCCAGCGAGTCAGTTCACATGTACGGTCCAGAATCTGAGAGTTCGGTTGAGAATCACCTAAAAGTTGATGTTCACAATGATACTATTACTTTTTCAGTCAATGGCACCGAGGTGCACAATGTACCCCGTAATGCGGCGATGACTGATGGAATTGTAGGACTGAGAATCAACCACGCACTTAATGTGCATGTAAGTGATTTGAAAGTGACTCCTCATCAATGATCACGGTGTGACAGTCCGGTTGATCACTATATGGTGAATGATGATCTACGAAAGAAATCTACTATGGATTTCTAAGCTACTAATCGTTCAATCTGCGTCACAAGGATGAGACCTTTCATGCGTTGAATCACTCCTTTTCGGATTGGATCAGAAAATTCAGACGCAATATCTTGGGGGTGTGTGGGCCTAAGTTTCAGGCAAGTCACTCTGAATTAAGGTGAATGGACATCTGCCGTGCTGCGTACTTGCCGAGTATATCAAACTCTATATTGCAGGATGTGCCAAGTTGCCAAGACGATACATTCGTATTGTGAAAGGTATGAGGAATGATTGCAATGGATATTTTCAAATCAAAGAGATTTGCAATGGTTAAGCTAATTCCATCTATGGAAATAGATCCGCGGGGAACCACTAATCCAGAGAACTTTTCAGGGATTGGAATCTCATAAATGCGTTCATCTTTTTGTTGTGAAATTTTGGTGATGGTACTGATCGTATCAACATGCCCTTGAACGATGTGTCCATCTAATCGAGCGGTTGGTAGCATGGAGCGCTCAAGGTTGATCGGGGTCTTGGATTTCCAGTCTCCTAGTGTAGTTTTTGATAGTGTTTCTGGAACTGCCATCACACTAAATCTGTCGGCATAGGAATCGGTAATACTCAGACAAATACCATTAATTGCTATGCTCTGTCCAATGGAGAGTTCAGAAGAAAGACGGCTACTGATCACTAGCTCTCTTCCAAAACGAGCATCGCTGATGCTCTCTAAGTGACCAACCTGCTCAATCAAACCTGTAAACATTTCAATTCAAGTATAGCCTTGTTTATTGATTACAATACAAGATACTTCCGAATTAAACTAATTGTTAATTCTCGGCAAAACATGAGGGTTGAGGCTAAGTTCATTAGCGTGAATGCTTACAATCTCTCAATTCACAGGTTCCTATCTCATAGTTGAAAGGACTTTGATTGGTGAAGCATATGTTGCGATTTAATGAAACTGAGTTCATCATAAGCAAGTTTTCATAAGGTGAAAATTAATCAAAATCATACCCAAAATCGACTTTATCTTAGAAATAATTCTGAAAGCAGTATCTTCAGCCACATAATTTCTCTTAGGCTTATCATGCATTTATTGATGCCCATCTACACTAATGAACAACCAACGGTGATCTCTTGGCTCGACAATTAATTGAAAAGCGAAAGGTAGAGTTGGATGGAACCCGTCGACTGATCCAAGACTCCAGTATCGCCATCCATGATGTTTATGATGCATTGGTGGAATTGATCACCAATGCTGATGATCGGTACCAAGTACTCGGAATCTCAGGTAAAATAGAAATTGAGATAAGTCGAGGCAGCGCAGCGGGAGAGCCTTCAACCCTCCGAGTTCGTGATTTTGCAGACGGCATGTCTAAAGAAGTTATGAGTCAAAAGATTGGTCATACAGGTGGACGGGTTAGCGGCATGGAGCACGGATTGGCAGTCCGGGGGACAAATTCTCGCGGGGCAAAGGACATAGCAGCCTTAGGAAAAGTCACCTTTGAATCCATCCCAGGTGATGGTTTTGTACATACCTGTGAGATTTCAGAGTTTTTTGATTTTAAATTATACCAGCCAACGAAGATCACAAGACCTGTGCGAAGACGATTAGGTATCCTTCAAGGCACTGGCACACTGATCACCATTACGTTGAATCCAAATCGTAAAATTCCCAGTTCAGATATTTTGAAAAAGAACCTACGCTTGCTTGTGCCTTTAAGAGACATAATTGGTGATCCTCAACGAGAGATAACATTCAAGGATGGCACTAAAAGGATAACGGTAATTGAACCAGATCTGCTATCTGGCCGAGATCAGCTCAAGGTAAGCTTTGATATACCTAATTATTCGGGAGCGAAAGCAAAACTGACCATTCGTCGGACAAGCGAACACCTTGAACGTGAGAGATCAAGATTCCGACGGGGAGGCATTTTGATCAAGTCACGTCATGCGATCCATGAGGCCACACTATTTGACAAAGACCTTGAGACTGATCCGCATGCACTACGATTTTTTGGTCGCTTAGTCTGCCATCATATTGATGAGCTCTGGAATCAGTTTGATCAGCGCGTAGAAGATCGTGCTGATGTGGACCCAAATAACCCCATGCCAGTGCTTGATCCTTCACGAAGATCTGGCTTGACACGGCAGCATCCATTTGTTAAGGCACTGTTTGCAGAGGCATTGAAGCGTCTACGCCCATTGATTGAAGAAGAGAGAAAAAATGCAGATATGGGGCGTGCAACCATTGAAAGCCGATCAACTCGTAAACGTTTAGATGCTCTTGAGCGTGCAGCAACCAAGTTTTTTGAGCGCGAGGGAATTGGAGATGATCTTGCCAGAGAAGAGGGTGGTAGCAGTAGATTATTTCACGAATCAGGCTATTCTCTTAGCCCGCCATTCGCTAAAATTGTCATTGGCCAGTCTATACAATGCACATTGCGTGTCAGACAAAAAGCATTTCCTGAAATTGAACATGGACAAACGGTCCATATTGAGTGTCTCACTGATGAGGTATCAACCGACAAGCGATTCGTATCAATTGAGTTTCATCCTACTGAAAATGATGTTCTACTGGCCTCATGGAAACTAACAGGCGTTCAGGCCACTACAGCAACTGGCATCAAGGTATCTATTGGCACCATCAAAGATGAGTGTACCGTGGAGGTACTTGAATCAAAGTCAGATGAATTCAAGGAAATAACAGATCTATGCTTTCAACAATCCCGATACCGGATTAAAATCGGCAGTTCAAGTAAACGCATTCGGGTATTAGCTCCTCTTTCGCTCGTCTCTGAGTCTACACAGTTAGACATTTCAGTAGATAATAGCAGATTTAAAATTTCTGGTAATAAAATGCTGATTCCCAATAAAAAATTAGGCGTGGCACGTTGCGATTTTCGGGTTCGTGTGACTGGAAAAGATGAGGCTAAAGGCATGATTGCCGCGAAACTCCATGATAAGGAAACCACTGCTGAATTATTCACCTTCCAACCGCTTGGAGCAGGCATAAAAATAAAACTTGAAGACATCAAGATTTCCAATCAGCGCTACAGATGGCGGCAAAATGTGTTGGAAATTGCCGCCCGCCACCCGGCGCTTAAACAGTATTTGGGCTCTGCTCCTCAATTTCAGGGGCAGGACGAAAAACATTTCAGAGTCATGCTGGCAGAAATTACAGCCGATGCCGTTTGTGCCCGTATGGTAAGTGAGCGGGTTCAAAATAATCCAGAAGAATATGACGGTAGCTGGGAACAATACTATGCCGAGTACAGCAGGTTGATTTCGCAGTTCTTGCCAATCGCTCAAAAATTACAGGTTCCTTCAAATGGCTAACGATCTAAAACGCCTTTTTTTAAGCATCAATTAAGTGGGAATGTTGCATGTTTTAAGTCCCATATTCTTCTTTCAGCCAAGCATGCATGGAGGGGATGGAGATGGTCAGCCCCTTTCCCTTTTCCACTAATATTCCCTTGTTGATAAAATCTTCAATTAGTTGGTTTCCATGCTCCTCAAATTGCTGTGTCATTGAGGATAAAATCGCTTGACGAGAAGTAGGAGGCTCTAATGGATTATCTGGCATGCAATTGACTAAACATTGAATTTCATCACCATTAAACTGTACTAACCTCTGTTTATAGTACATTTTACGTCCCTCTCGCCCCAATTCCAATACGGCGCTTAACCCAGTTTGCGTCATCCTTCCTCCATTTTCATTGAGATGATATGCTGCGTGGAATGCATAAGATTGCACATGCCGAGCCCATCCATGAGTTTCTTGTTGAATCGCATCAATCCATTCCGTAATATCACCTTTTGCGCCCCCTTCGCGGACAAGCCAATCCTTAATCACCGCACGCTCCGCCTGATTACTTAGTGGACCTAATTTCACAAAACAATTTTCAGCAAACCTTGAAATGCCAAGCAGTCCCAAGAATTCCATTGTCTGTCCTAACCCCGCAGCTAGAAGGACTACAGGTTTCTTCAAATCACCATTATGAATAGCTTTAAGTATATGGGTTGCTGTAGACTCAAATTCCTTTGATGGTTTACTTGTCGTACCTAATGTCTGAGCTTCATCAATTATAAGAAGTAGCGGTTTCTTTCCAGATTCAAGAATTTTCTTCATTGTCCGCTGAGAACGTTCCACTCTTATTTCCGCACTAAAAAATTGATTCAATGCAATTCTTAACGTTATATTGAGTGATCTGAAGATGTTTGAAAGTCCTATTGAATATCGCAATGCGTTAGGTTCCCATAAAGCATCTCCATCAATTTGAGCAATTTTCCACCCCTTAGCATCAGCTATTTTTTCACATTCATAAAGTAACGCACTTTTTCCAGCACCAGGTGCTCCTTGAATCAAAAAAGTTGTCCCTCCGATCTTCTTTTGATGTACACGATCAGTTAGGAATTTAAAATCACTTAATATCTTTTCTCTTCCATGAAAATACCTAGCAGGCCCGCGATCAATTGTTGCAGGGTTTACGCGATCAGATGAATTTCTGTGCTTTGACATTCTAGTTCCTGAATGATCAATTTGACGAATTAAGGTGCTATGAGTTCCTCAACATCCCCACTAAACTACCAAGCACTTAGGTGAGCTCCAAGTCAACTAGATTCAATCAACAGATGATCATGTTAAAATAATCACTAATTCTAACCCTGAGGGTGGTAGCATATATTCTATTGATACTCAACATAGATTAATTCCTGATTATTAAATTGATCTTCTCTGTAAATACTGACTGTAAATACAACTCAGAATGAGAAATCATCATCTTGAAAAAATTCAGTAATACCGTTCAAGACGCTCCGATGACATAGCATCGTACTCTTTTGGAATCCAATAAGTCTTAGCGTGTGGGCGCAACTTTCGACGTAATGGATCTCTTCCAAACAGTTTCATGAGTAAGCCTGTAGGTATAAATAGGATCACGAAGATGATCGTCAATAGTACACGAGTCATCACAAAACCAAGAATGATTGCAAGCGACATCCATGGCTTGTACAATAAGCGTAGTACCTGTGGAATGATCAGCCCAATAATAATGAGCAATATCCCAAGACCTGCAACAGCAATAGCCCACGAAATATCTCGCCAATATAGGATTCCAGCAATGACGGTCAGTGCGATTCCAAGCGTGAGACCAAAAGAGCGTAACTGTTGTTTGTTCGCACTGAGCGAACGGATTTCTTCACGTAGCATTTCGATACCTCTGTGCCTGTTTGATCAGATGTTTAAACAAACAGATGGATCCCATACGCTCTGGATGGAACTGGACACCAATATGGAGATGATCGATACGTTCAATGGCTTCAACGGTTCCATCAGAACTACGAGCGCTTACTGAATAATCTTTCCCCGCATCACATACTGCTTGTATATGACGAGAATTTACTTCCGCTGTAGTGGATTCCCAAATCTGAGAAAAATAACTATCGGGACTAACCTCTATATCATGATTAGTTGCGCCTCGTTTTTGGCTATGTACAAAAGTCCCCTCAACTTGTTGCTCGACATCCGAATACAACGAACCTCCCGACCGAACACATAACAACTGCATTCCGTAGCAAATACCTAAGATTGGTAGATTGAGTTCAATTGCAACATCAAGTATCAAATTATCTGATTCCCAACGCTTTGGATGAACAGGGCTTAACTCCTCGGGAAATTTTCCTGATGAGTTTTTTAGTATTCCTGGACCGCCAGGAATCACCAACCCATCAATACGTTGGCAAAGCTCCATAGCTTCATATGAAGAAACCACAAGGGGCAATAGTATTGGAAGTCCTAGTACGCGTTGAATTGCTTTCACATAGGTCTCATCCAAGCACTGCTGTGTGCCATCAAATGATGTCGTAATGCCAATTAATGGTTGATTCATCGGGGATCAATCATGTTCGGGGTAATTCGTCCCGTAGGATGAAGGCTCCCCGATCTTCTCAAAGAAATGAGCATATAGCCATCCGACTTGAGCACCCCATTTACAGCATCGGAGAGCTCTCCACGCTCTACTAATTCACTCAATGTAGATTTTATGGTTCGTTTTCCAGGTATAGTCGTGGATTTACCATGAATAATTTTTATCGTATTACGACCATATTGAACAGAAACTCTAATGAGCTGACGAGTCAAAAATAACGCCTCGTCTACTGTACATCCATGTAAATCTAACTTAGGACGAGCACCATCATCAATCAAACGAGCTTTCATGAACCAGCTGGTTTAAAATATTCTTGGATCCATAGATCAATTTCTTGGCGAACACGCCGAAATGCCCTAATTTTTTCTTCATCAGAACCTGTCGTTGCACGAGGATCCTCAAACTTGCGATGAACATTGCTACTCGCTGGAACGAATGGGCAAGCCTCGCGGGCCGAGTCACAGACGGTCACAACCGTATCTAAATTCATTGAAAGAAATTGACTTATGTCTTTGGAGGTATGATCATGGATATCAATTCCAATTTCATCCATAGCACGAATAGCATAAGGGCTAACTTCACCCGGCTGGGTTCCAGCACTGTGAACTTCATAATGATCTCCATATTGATGCCTAAGTAGTCCCTCCGCCATTTGTGAACGAGATGAATTATGGGTGCAAATAAACAGTACCAGTGCTTTACTCATTTTTGCTTTTCTCCGTCCATTCAAGATAGATTCTTTCTGACCCAAATGTTGACTTGAGAGCATCCATTACTTTGCGATTTGACTCTACAGTGACTTTTTCGCTTACCAGAGTAAAGTCCTGATCCTTTGTTTTTATTTTGAAATGTAGATTCTTTTCACCTGGATTATTCTTGCAAACCTCTATAAATCCATTCAGATCTTGTTTTTCGGCTTTTTCAACATCCAAATGAATGACAATGTTGTCAAGGAGTTCTCCACGAATTGACGATAAGGGAAGCATACGTCGTACGAGAATTTTTGGCATAGCACCTGTATCTTCAATCTCACCAGAAACCATGACCAAGGTATTTTCCTTTAAATAATGTTGCACCTCAAGATGTGTAGAGGGAAAGCAGACTATCTCGGCCTGCCCAGTCCTATCCTCTAAAATTGCCGATGACATCAAATCACCTTTGCGAGTTTTTCTGAGTTTAATTTGGGTCAAGATCCCACAGTAGGTCTTATATGCCCTTGGCCGAGCATTAGCTTCTTGGGGGATGTTACATACTTTGCTCTTGGTGCATGACCTTTCTTCAATTTCCCAACCATCAAGGGGGTGTCCTGAAAAATAGAACCCAGCGAGGTCTCGCTCCATTGAAAGAATTTTAGAATGGGTCCACTTCTCAGACCGAGGAAGTTGAGGTTCGTGTCTTTCGGAGTCTGAGTCGTCGTCACCAAACAAAAAGCCTTGCCCAGATTCTTCATCCTTTTGAGCATGATTGGCATATTCAATGGCCAAGTTGATGGCCTCAAAGATCTGAGCTCTATGATCTCCGAATGCGTCTAAGGCTCCCACGCAAGCAAGAGACTCAAGTGACTTTTTATTGAGAATTTTCAGGTCCAAGCGTTTTACAAATTCAAATAAGGTGTTCGCAGGTCCTTTTTTCTCTCTCACATTCACGATATGATCGACGGCATTTTTTGCAACTCCTTTGATGGAAGACAACCCAAAGTGGATGACTCCCTCATTATCAACGGTGAAGTTCTGTTTACTGAATTTAACGGAAGGAGGCATAGGCTTGAATCCTAATCGCTGGGTCTCGTCAAGCATTGTAATAAATTTTTTAGAATCCCCCGATACATTTGACAAGACGGCTGCCATAAACTCAGGTGTGTAATTTGCTTTCAAGTATGCGGTCTGATAAGCGACAAGTGAATAGGCAACACTGTGGCTATTGTGAACAATAAAGCCATCGGCGAGATAGTTATGATTTTCAGCAACAGTGAGATCATAGGTATGGGCACGCCCCTTGGGTATCATTAGGACGATTTGATCCCAGATCATTTTCACTTGTGTTCCTACAACACAAGTGCCTTCGTTGCATGAATCATCTAAACCAAGTGAACGACTTGATGCAGTGATCGCAATTTCCTCTCCGAGGGTGAGGTTTTCCAGCCGCTGCCAACCATTGTGTACGCGAAATCTATGCTTACCCGTCGCGGTGATCCTATGCCCTTTGCTGGTTACCAATTCAATCACATCCTTAAAACCATTATAGTATACTTGTTCTACATTACGAGGAGCCAGAACACCTTCCTCAGTTAATGCATAGACGCGAAAACCTTCCCATCCATCTAGATGAAGGCGCCTAACAGGGACTTGCTGTCCTGTATCTGCATTGGTAATCAGAGTTGATTCCTCAATACATTTATTGAATCCGTAACCGGCAAACTTATCCATCATATCAAAGACTTTGTCCGCGGTTTTCTTCGGAACCCCCTTCTCACTCGCCCCTTCCACGAAACGGCTACGTTGTGCTTTCATTTCGGAGACTTTCTTTTTACCCATTGCTCTGCGTAAAATATCAGCTGCACCGAGGGAATATCCGGCCATTACTTGGGCCATCTGCATGACTTGTTCCTGAAAAACCGGGATGCCATACGTTGCCTGTAAGACGGGCTCCAAGGATTCATGTGGATATTCTACAGGTTCATCACCATGTTTACGCCGGATATAATTTGGAATCAGGTCCATGGGTCCAGGTCGATAGAGTGCGTTCATAGCAATCAAATCATCTAAACATGTAGGTTTCAGTTGAACCAACCATTTTCGCATTCCATCGGATTCAAACTGAAAGATCGCATTTGTGTCTCCTCGCTGAAAGAGTTCCAGTGTCGGTCCATCATCTAAGGGTATTTCATCCATATTTGGTGAGTCCCCAGTCCGATCTTTGATGATCGCGCATGTATCATTGATGATCGTCAATGTTGATAGGCCTAGAAAATCCATCTTGAGTAAGCCAAAATCTTCTACCCACTCTCCCGCATACTGAGTCGTCAGTACTTGTTCGTCTTTATTTTTTGTCGTCGCAACAGGTACATAATCACTCACGATCCCCGGTGCAATTATAACACCAGCGGCATGCACTCCAGTATGTCTAGCGCATCCCTCCAAAACTCTGGATGCCTTAAATAGTGTTTGAATGTTTTCCGAACTAGACTGAACTAAAGCTTTAAGCTCATCAACTGTATCAAGGGCGACATCTAAGCTAATTTTCCCATCTGGAATGGATTTTGCGATCGCATCAACTTCCTTAAGTGGCATCTTGAGTACTCGTGCTACATCCCGAACCACAGTTCGAGCGCCCATGGTTCCAAACGTTACGATTTGACTGACATTTAGTCTACCATATTTCTGAACGACATAATCAATGACCTTTGCCCGCCCAAGATCATCAAAATCAATATCAATATCTGGCATTGACAAACGCTCTGGATTCAAGAAGCGCTCAAATAGCAAATCGTACTTGAGAGGATCTACATTGGTGATTCCAAGGCAGTAGGCAACCGCACTGCCAGCGGCCGAACCTCGCCCAGGGCCAACAGATACCCCCATGTCTCGCGCGGCGGTTGTAAAGTCCTGTACAATTAAAAAGTAACCGGCATAATTCATTTCCCGAATAATGCCCAGTTCATAGTTCAGTCGGTCTTGTACAGATTGCGAAAAGTCTGAGTATCGTTTTTTACCCCGTTCAAAAACCATATTCTCAAGATACTTATCTGCATCTCCTCCAAATTGCTCAGGAATTTGGAAATGAGGCATCAGGAGCTTTCCCATGGGTAACTCAAACTGGCACTTGTCAGCAATTTCTACGCTATTTTCCATCCACAGGGTAGCTTCTGGTATTCCACCGAGTGTTGCATGCATTTCATCGACGGACTTCAGGTAGAATTCTTTTTTGTCAAAGCGCAAACGATTAGGATCATTGAGATCCTTTCCAGTTTGGAGACATAGCAAAATGTCTTGTGCAAACGCATCCTCTTGCTTGACATAATGGACATCATTTGTCGCGACGACTTTGAGATTGTATTCAGATGCCCATTTGAGAAGAATCTCATTAACTATAGCTTGTTCTTCAATCCCGTGGTTTTGAATTTCTACGTAGTAGTCCTCTTTCCCGAAAAGATCTATGTACTTTTCTAAAATTTGTCGTGCTCGATCTAAATCCCCGTCAAGGATTGCCTGTGGAACTTGCCCTTGCATACAGCAGGTTGTTGCGACTAATCCTTCATGATGTTTGGTGAGCAATTCAAAATCAATTCTCGGCTTAAAATAAAAGCCGTCTAAAAATGACAGAGACGACATTTTTATCAGATTTTTATAACCTATTTCATTCTTTGCCCACAAGATTTGATGGTACCTCACCCGATCATTTTTCTCTAACATTGAACTATCACACAGATAGAATTCACATCCGATAATGGGCTTGATACCATTTCTCTTCGCAAGGGTATAAAATTCAGGAACACCATATAAATTGCCATGATCCGAAATACCAAGAGAGGTCATTCCAAGCTTTTTGGCATGCCCTATCAGTAGGTCAATGCGTGCAGCTCCATCAAGTAATGAATAAGAGGTATGACAATGTAAGTGGCAGAATTTTGACATGAAGGTTAGAGATCTATAGTAGCGTTGAAATAATAATTAAAGGTGACTATTGAAAAATGAGACCATTTTGCAGGCCATAGTTATTAATGACTCTACATTTTAACAGAGTGCGACTGTATTGTATCATTTGTGACCATTGCTGAGGGTAAGCAAATGTCAATTTTATTCTAATCATGACGATCGCTTACATCGGATTGATTGATGAATATTTTTCACTCAGGAAACTGGATTCCTCTTGTCGTTTGAAAGCATAAATGGATTGATTCAATACCTGGGTATTAAATACGCCGAGTTTACAAAGAGTATCAAAATCGCTGATTTTGAGTCCAGTGACTTTCGTAAATAGGGCTGGCTCTACATTGTGAATGACATCAATCAAGCTTTCTTCTCGGTAGTCTGTCAGATACATGAATATTGGAACTCTCACAAGGAATTTCAAGAGAGCTTCACTGATTTCCTTACGATGTTTGTTCATTTTCCGTTTCTCTGGACTTACTGAGGATTTGGATTTACCACCTCGCTTAGCTTTCTTGATTGCATCTTCGGCGTTCAATATTGTGGATGTTTGCTTACGAAGTGCGCGAAAGGCTTCCATATTTTCCAGAGATTTCAATAGTTCCTGATTATCAAGAATTTTCTCCAGTATACTACGGCTTAAATTAATCAAACGGGGCGACTGCCAACGCTGAGCTAGCATAGCTGATCCGATTCCTGATGTGGCAAGATCCATCAGCGCTATCTCATCAATTGGAGTGAGCTTTCCATCTTGATAGGCGAGGATCGGTAGATAATTCACAAATTCTCTGATTTCGGATTTAGTATTTCTTTCACCTTTGGCATTAGCCTGTCGTGCACAAAACCCGTAGATCATTTCTAATGCACGATTTTGTGCAAAATCAAAGATATAAGAGATTTTTTTGACTATCTCTTCGCTGTGAGGATCATTATCTTTGGGGCGTGTCCAAGGGGATTGCACTCTAAAAGCAGCTTGAAAATAGGTCTCAGCTGATTTGGTTTCCCGAAGCATGAAGATAGCTCCCCACTGAGGGACCGTCACTCCGGTCAATAACTTTCCACATGTTAGGGTAATGGTTTTCGTTTTAGTGCCGTCACCGATGGCTTTTCGTACTGGATCAAGCGCTTTGATTCCGATCCCCGCTTTCTTTCCTGCTGCGCAGATTATTTGATAGTCGCTGAAAAACGGATTCTTCTCTGAGCACCGGAGGAGCCTTGCCATGGCGCGACAGGATGTAACATCAGGTAGATGCCAGACCGTATGTCTGAGAGAGCCGCGTAGGTCAGAATTCGCAAAAGGGCCAGGGTGGTGAGTATGCCTCTCTCTTGGGTCAACCGTTTTATGGAGCCAATCAAGCCATTTCTGGACATCATCTTGTTTGGAGAACTTAGGAACTCGATCATATATCTCAGCTTTGAAGAACGTTGTTAAATCAAACTCATCATCAAATCCCGCCTCCGCTTGTGAGCGTGTTGCATCACTGATTTTATAGGTGAGTAGTTGCAACTGGGGTAAGGATAAGTATGGATTTCCTTCTCCGTTCCATGTTTTCTTTGCGCTCTGTTCATCAGAATATGTCCAATTAAAGATCTGATCTTCGCTAAACTCACCTTGTGATAAAGCACGAAATGGGGTCCCCGATAGATAGAGTCGGTAATTCGTTGAAAGATTTTCAATGTTTTCTTTTGGTGATGTAACCGATTCATACTCTTCATCATATTCATCTTCTGATTGATCCGAATCATACAAATCTTTTGCCCCATCACGCCAAGCCCCAAAATGATATTCATCAATAATGATGCAATCCCATTCATTCACATAGACTAATTCTAAGCGATCTTTGATTTGTTTCTCTTGGTCATGTTGCATGATATCCTGAAAGGAGACCATCCATGCATAGGGTCGCGTTTCATCAATTTGATCAAACGATTCCCCTTTCCCAATGAATTGCCAATTCTCAAAGTCTTGATGTTGTTCCAACTCTCTTCTCCATGAATCTTCAACCGCAGGTTTATAGGTCAGGATAAGGAGCTTTGTCCAGCCCATTTCAAGGGCTAGCTGGTACGTAGTAAATGTTTTTCCAAACCGCATCTTGGCATTCCAGAGAAAATGCCGAGCCTGATCATCTTTTTGCAGTCGAAAATATTGAGCCGTACGTTTGACTGCTTCTTTCTGCTCTGGACGCATTTGAAAGCGTTCTGGAGCAGTGACTTTCCTACCCTGTTTGATCTCAGCTAAGGCAATTTTCAGTTCATCTACTGTAGCCTCAAACCATTCATTTTGCACGCGATGTGCCCCATTAGCAATCAATTGTTTATGTACCTTTTTGTCGGTAAATGATTGGCTTTGATCTGTGAGCGCATCCTCTTCCAACAACAGAACTGGTTCTTCGGGAACACTTGAACTTGTCTGTTCTTTGATCCGACTCATCACATTTTCCTTGGATGTGAATCCTATCTTCATCCATCCATGGCCTTTACGGCTTTGCCATTCTTTATCTTTATATTCTCCGTAAGTATAGGCGTAAATCTTCCCTTTGGGCATTGTACGACAGGGCTACTAGTTTTTAGCGAATGAATTCTTGGTTCAAAGAACTGACTAGATGCAGAGTGGGTTGATTACTATGAGGTTTTCAGTGTTCATATTATGATGAAAAAGAGAAAGTTATTGCAGGTTGAAAACGTCAGTTAATGGGTTTGATTTTGCTTTCGATATGAGCTATGTCTTCATCGGTGAGATCAAAGAATTCATAAAGGATTTCGTCATTCCAATTACGGTCAAGGGGTAGTGCTGGGACAAATTCAAAGCATTTTTGCGAAATATTATGAGTTGGTGTTCTCAGTGATAACAGAAATCGAAAAAATTTTGTCTTCACGTAATCCAATAGCCTCCCCGCAGGTGCATCTGATGAGAAGCAATCAATGACTAGATAGGTTTCTGTACACGCACTATTGGGAGAAATTACGCGAGGCTTGCTTATGACTGGACGGAGCCCAGATTTATCAGCTCTTCCACCATGAGGGTTTGTTTTTGAGATGATGACTTTCCAGAGATGAAGTGTCTCTGAATTTTTGTCTAGGTCACTTCGTGGAATATACTTATCACCATCTTTTGTCACTAGCAACACCGAATCATCTGATTGAGATGTATCAGAAACTGTTGAAGGAAGCTCATGAGGACGAATTCCATAGAAATTACTTCCATGAACAATTTCACTCATATAGGTCCATTCCAATTCCTGAACTCTTGTTTCTACTTTATTAATGACCTTAATATCTTGGCTATCTCTTACGAATACATCATATTCATTTAGTCTACGACATTTAGCCTGATCCATCTCTCCATTCGGAATAATGAGACATACCTGCTCATGATGAAATTTATCACGCAAAAATATACAAATGCCACCCGCAATATCAACATTAGGAAAAACATCCTCTGCGTTAGGATAGTCTACCAAGATTGATATTTTTTCGTCCGATAACATCCTCTGCCTGAAACCATCCAAGCCTCGCCCCCCTGAATACCACCGAGCAGGAATAACGAATGTCAGAAAATCTGGCTCACATTCTTTGGCTTTTTCAACGAATTTGTTATAAATCGGGACGGCACTCTTCCCCGATCCTCCCCCATCTTGCATCTGGTATGGCGGATTACCCATTATTACATCAAAATGCATATTCTCTTCTCCAAAAATTTTACTTAAATCCATGTAAAGGAACGGATACATATGAGACTCTCGCCCAACGGCAACCCGCTCACTCGCACGCCGGTCAATAGGTTCAAAGCTTTTGCCACTAACAACTTTTAAATCTACTTCAGGAAAACGAATATTACCCTCATGATCATCAAACGTTACGATACTGTGTGCATCAAGACTTGCATCCTTACACTCATATACTGTGCGTCGAGAAATCAAAGAGGTTAATTCAGTAATCGCTATTCCATAAAGCATATTCCTATAAATATGATCTCGACGCTCACTAAAGTCTGGAATCTTACTCTCCAATCCAATCATTAACCGTCGTGCTGCCTCACGGAGAAAAATTCCACTCTTAGTGCATGGATCCAACCACTTTAAAGATGGATCCTTCCAGACTTGATCGGGCAAATGATCCAACATGGCTTGCGCAAGCCATGGCGGAGTAAAGACCTCGTCACTTGATAAATTCGCAAGGCAATCAAGAATATCAGGCTGATGCGATTTCATCACCAATAATTGACCGCCAGTGTACTGGAGGCATGATTTGAGTTGGTTCAATCATTTCTTCAAATAGAGTTCCTCTCTGACTTCTTCTTGAAAAAATCAAGTGAGCAGGCCAATACTTGCGCTCAAAGAACTGGTCATCATGCGGAATCCACTCAACAAATGTATAGTTCTCTGTCAGAAAGTCGCCTAAGATAACGTTTACTTGAAGAATCAACTGCACAACTCTGTGGAAATCCTCTGGCGGATCATGTCCCACAACAGCCGTATATGCCTTGAGCAAAATCATCTCCATGCGTTTACGAGCTTCAATCACAGTATCCTCATTGATATCTACTCCATACAACATTGTTACTGAACGCAAACAATCAAATTGATACGCCTTAAGATTTAGTGATTCAGCATACAACTGAGCAGCAGTTGCCAATTTTCTTCTCAATGCCTCAGTGAGAAACTGACCATTGCCACAAGATGGATCCAGAGCAGATTTATCTAGATCAGAGACTGGATCATCAGGAATTTGATCTAACATCTGTTTAACGAGCCAATTCGGTGTGAATACCTCGCCATAATTATCTACACGATCAGAATCTCGCACTAACGTAGGTGCATCATCCTCAATTAGCGCAGTCTCCAAATATTGATTCACTCTAACATGAAGCTTCTGATCATTGGTATCATCTTGAATGATTGATGGTAACTCATCAAATAAAGTTGGATCAGATGTCATCACTATCGTTCAAGAATTAAGCATCAATGAAAATCAATTAACACAAATTACACCCTAAATTAGGAAATTATTACCCTAATCGTATAATATTTTGAACCCAAAATTAAGACTTTTTATGAAGATTTATTTAATATTTCTACAAAAATGTGAACAAGAAAAACATTGATAAATACTAAAGTGTATAAAAATAGATATTTTAGTATAAAAATTGAATCTCATGTATCAACGCTCATATGTGAAGGAGGTTTTATATCAAATTATAGATGGATCTATTACGAGCATTATTGCAATTACGGGGCCTCGACAGGTCGGTAAAACTACCATTGCTCTTCAGGCAGGAAATCAATTAACAAATTTGCGAATCCCATGGAAATACATTTCTTTAGACAATATTCAGTCTGATGTGATTGGATGGCCAGAAAAGGTTGTACAAAATATCAGTAATGTCTCTCATATTGATATCGCCCCTAATGAACAACTCTTAATTTCTCATTGGGAAAAAGCACGAATGGATTCGTTACATTCTGATAATGGCTTTGTTTTAATTCTAGACGAAATTCAAAATATCCCACATTGGTCAAATATTGTTAAGGCACTCTGGGATGCGGATCGAATCAAAAACTATCCACTTCAAATTGTAATTCTAGGGTCAGCACCTTGGGGAATGCTGACAGGCCTTAATGAAAGCCTCTTAGGACGTTTTGATGAAATTCCAATTACTCATTGGTCTTTTCCTGAAGTTGCAAAAGTATTTGGTTTTTCAGTTGAAGAGTATATGTTTTTGGGTGGTTATCCCGGCGCATTAAAACGTATTTTAAAGGATAAAAATCTGACAAATTGGAAATCCCATATTCTCAGATCAATCTTGAAGCCTGCTATAGATCGGGATATTGTAGGTCTCCAACGAGTGAGGAAACCAGCTCTAATGAGGCACTTGGTTGATTTAGCCCCTAGATACTCAAGCCAGATCATTTCCTATGATAAGCTTTTAGGTCATCTTCAGGACGCTGGAAATATATCCACGATTACCAGATACCTTGATCTCCTTTCAGATGCAGGTCTAATGACGAGACTTTCAAGATATACATCATCTCCACATCTTGGAAAACGTTCTTCACCGAAGCTCAATGTGTTAAACACAGCACTTATGACAGCAATTTCAGGCTATTCAATTGAAGAGGCATGTCAAGACCACTCGTTTTGGGGACGTATCGTGGAAAGTGCGGTAGGGGCTCATCTATTAAACACCAAAGAAATTGCCACTCGCGTGTATTATTGGCGTGATAAGAAAAATCTCTTTGAGGTTGACTATGTAATCCAACGCGGCCCACACTTACTCGCTATAGAAGTAAAGACCAGAAATATCTCTTCACATTCAGGCTTGACCGAATTTCAATCTCATTTCCCCCACGCAAAAACTATGATTGTTGGCCCCAGTGGTATTCCTTTCAACGAATTTTTTGCATATACCACCAATGAATGGATTCAGGATCAATGCGAATGATTGTACCGAGAACCGTTCATAAGATAGAGTCAAAGGTTGCGTGTCAAACTAAACGAAAAGACAATACTCTGAGAGATCTTTCACATCATCATGCTTATGTCCTCATAGGAGAGCCAGGAAGTGGTAAAACCAAGGCGTTTGAAGTGGAAGCAGAGCGTATTAATGCCCATCATCCAATCCCATTAAAATGTTTTCTTAACAGCAAATTAGAGAATCATCCAGAATGGCGAGAGGGTCCTATTTTCCTTGATGGGTTGGATCAGGTTCGGACGCATTCAAGATTCTCAAACAATGTTATAGATCAGATCATCAATCGTCTCAGGGCACTGGGAAACCCTAAATTTCGTATATCTTGCAGATCAAATTGTTGGTTAAGATTTGATGATATTAAAGCATTATCCTCCCTTATAAATGGCGATCAACTTCCAGTTCTACAATTAAATCCCCTCACTTTTGAAGATGTGAAAAAGATTGTGTCCGAGTATGAAAATGATCCATCAACATTCATCGGTAGGTTATATGAAAATCAATTGAATACTCTACTCTATAATCCATTACTACTGAAGTTATTATTGAATTCAGCCACGACAGCCACCCCGCTGGAAACGCTCTCTGATCTACTTGAAAATGCGTGTAAAGTACTTATCCGAGACAATACGATTCAACCCATTCAACATCATTCCTCTGAGGTGATGCTCTCCGAAGACAACCTTCTCAATGCTACAGGACAACTGTGTGTAATGATGTTGTTGGGCAATAAACTTGGATGGACAATAAACGATGAGAATCATCTTGAAACATTCTCATTATCGACGATGAATTCACTGAATTCTGGGATTTACCATCAAGCGTTGAGTACAAGTTTTTTCCAAGAATACACACACTACTATGCTCCGAAACATAGACTGTTATCAGAGTTTGTAGCTGCACACTACCTTGTGAATCAGATAACATCAGATTTGAGCATTCAGCGGGTTCTCACACTATTTACTGATTCCGAGGGAATTGTATATCCTGACTTGCGGGGGCTTGTTGCTTGGATCACAACTTTGTCCCCTCCTTTAAGATCTTTACTGATAAATTTAGATCCATTTGCAGTAGCACTTGATAGTGATACCAGTGATTTTTCTAATGAGCATCAAAAAGATTTACTAAATGAACTCATGATGAATTCTCATTCCATTAGAATATGGCCCTCTACATTATCTCTTCAATCTTTTCATGGAACACGCGCTCTGACATATATTACAGAATGTACAAAATCACCTGATCGATCAAGAATCAGACAAAGACTTTTAGAACATCTCATATATGGGATTTCATACTCTCCGACCAACAATCATCAGTATGCAATCCAATCACATGATGAAATTTATACGAATTTATTATTAAAAATCATCCATGATTCCACATGGATACTTAGTATCCGTAGTGCTGCCATCTGTGGCTTAAATGATTTTGTAGTCTCAAAACCAAGCCTGATTCAAACTCTGATGAGTTTACTTTCCGACATCAACGAGAATAAACTCTATGATGAAAGTGGAGAGCTTAGAAATGTACTCCTTGATTGTTTGTATCCATCTGAATTACAACCTTCAGAGATTTGGAAATACCTCCCGCACGCTCCGTTAAAGCAACATCTAGCTTACAACACTTTTTTCTCAAATATTGTAACTAAATCAGAAAAACGTCACATTAAAGAATTACTTGACTCTCTTTGTCTTCAATCTCCAGATGTCATTCATAGATTGGATCAACATCAACTTGCGGACATTACGCTTATTCTGCTATCTCAAGGATTAGATTTTCACGGAGCTACATTAAAAATTTCTCAGATGTACCAGTGGTTTGAGCTGGTGGAATTTGATCAAAATAGCGCTCAACTTATTCCGAAATATTGTTCTTATAGTTCATTATCTCAAGACGGGAAAAAAGCGGCTGTGGCGATCCGTCATTGGCTAAATGAATTTCCAAGCATTCAGTGCCAACTGATTGAATATGGCTTACTTGAAAGTGAATCTCCGACTGAAGACACTTCTCTACTTCTATCAATAGGGACAAAGTTTGTACTTCAAAATACCTTATACGGGTTTCAGTCATGGTGTCTATCACATGCATCGGAGATCACTGATTCATACCCAAAATTGGCGGAAGAATTTGAAAAAATGTCAACCGAGTCAAACTTTAAGCAATTAGACAGAAAGAGTCCAATGGAATTAGAGGGCGAAGGTCAGACCGAACAGAGAGGACAACAGAATTATAGTGGTGTGAATGATCGCTACAATGATATATCGTACATCCAACAACACCTAATTGCACTCTCTGAGGGACGATGTGCCCCAGCAATCTTAGATAGGCTTGCCCGTTTATACTTCCAAGAGCAGAATGAATTTTTTAATCATACGTTGTCAGATTTAGAACTCTATGTGAATGGAGATGATAAACTAATATCTGCAGTTCTATCAGGATTTCGAAATATTTTGAGCCTGGACGATTTACCAGATCTTGATCAGATTGCCTCCCTCTATGAAAAAGGGCAGAGATCGCTATATGCACAACCTTTTCTCGCGGGAATAGAATTGGAAGGTAAGAATAGATTTATTAGTCTTAGCGAAAGCTCCAAACGAAGGGCACTTGGGTTTCTATTTGTTACAGATATACCTAATCTTGAACACTTGTCTATACATCGTTATACCAGTGAACCATTGGTTCTGTGGTATGAATATGTTCTACAAAATCATCCAGATATTGTCGCGGAGGTAATGGTTTCTATTCATAGGTCATGTGTGCGATCCAGAAAGAAATTACCTACCCCCTATTTGTTAAAGATGCCCTATGATGAGCGGTATTCTAAGGTAGCCCAGTTATCTGTATTTCAGATGTTTACAGTCTTTCCAACCAGATGTAATCGCGTTCAAATCAAATCACTACATCTTGTATTGTGGAGTGCTTTTGTTCACCAATTACCGACAAGAGATTTTCAAAAGATTGTGATTGAACGATTAAATCGGAAAAATATGGATACAGCTCAGCGTGCTACATGGTTGTGTGCTGGGTTACATGTTGCCCCAGATCATACTCTCCCTTTGTTGGCAAATTTTCTACGAGAAAAAGGAGGAACTCGAATTCATTATATCTCTGATTTCCTGAATCTCAATACAGATTCAAATGTATATATTGATTATCAGACCTTGGGTAGTAAAGATCTTTCACAACTAATCGAAATACTCGGAAGATGGGTCAACCCCACAACCCTTGTTAAAAATATTGACACTCTCAAACTCAATGAAAAAAAGAGTGATCAACCTGAGGGATTACTACTTCATTCCCTCTATGAGTTAGCTAATCGGACCGATAGTGATGCGATAAACGAATTAGAACCACTTGCTTCTCATTCTATGCTCTTTGAATGGAAGCCGACTATTTTAAGTGCCCAAGAAGAACAGACATCCCGATATCGGGCCAAGAAGAACCCATACCTTGACTTGACACAAATTCATAACGCTCTTCACGGTGGTCAGCCTACAAGTACAGCAGATCTTACAGTTCTTAGCGTTAACGTTCTTGAAAATTTAGCAGATCGTATTGGTAAACGAGAATCCAACAGTTGGCAAGCTTATTGGTGCTTTGACGACAGAGATCCTATAAGTCCTCAACCCCAAAATATCTGCCGAGATATACTGATTTCCGATCTTCAGTTGCTCCTGCAACCATATCGGATTAATGCCCGACCAGAGGGAGAATATGCTGAGGACAGAAAAGCGAATATTATTATCTCATATAGAAATAATTTCTCCATTCCTATACAAATTGCACTTAACCACCAAAGTACTGTCTGGCGTTCACTGAACGAGCAACTTGTTTCTAAATTTCTAAGAGATTCTAATTGTGATGGATATGGAATCTATATGGTATTTTGGTTTGGCCAAGAATATATGAGAGTCCCTCTTCCCTCTGGGTGTATACCAGAGCAACCCAACGAACTTAAAAATCTACTTCTTGAACAAATTTGCCCGAAAGCTAAAAATCATATCCATATCATCGTGGTAGATGTGAGCCCATCACAAAGTAATGATATCAATGGATGAATATGTTACGGGGTGATATCACGCTAAGAGGTCATATGCGTTCATACCACAACCGACATTGATGACGACGATTTTGGTATTATCATCATCTACATGAACCGTCAAACGTTCCTCGCATGTATCCGCATTCCATGAATTAACGATGAGCTCAGATTACACCGCTGAAACATTGCTATACAAGTTAACGCCAAGGGGTTGTTTCAAAATTAGGTTAAACTTTTGAGTTTTCACTGTGACTGGCAGGGC
>JAPOTS010000088.1 GCA_026709065.1 Bacteroidota bacterium | reverse complement strand
GAAGTCATGAAAATTGCAGACATGTTTAAGAACCACTTTGATGGAGTCTGCAACGCATTATGGAACCGACAGTCCAATGCAAAAGCAGAAAGGATTAACGGAAAAATTCAAGAAGTCAAAACCATTGGAAGAGGATACAGAAGATTTGAAAACTTCCGCATTGCTATTCTCTTCTTCTGCGGAGGTTTAGACCTGTACCCACAAATATCGTGATAGAACCCAATATTTAAGTCTAAGTTATTGAATGTAATATATGATCGTATGGATACTAAAATAATACCATTGATTGCTGAAACTGTATTTGGTTAAAATTCCTCCCCAACATATAATCGATGGAAAACTACAGGTGAATAACTTACGAGATGGTTGATTACTCAATCATCCGTATTTTGAACCTTTGAGTAAATGAAGTTTAATACGAACATATTAATTATTGATAAACGTAACTCTATATATTGATGCACAAATATCAGCTCTATCTATTATTCTGCCTCCTGTTTTGGATAATCCTCCCATCAGTAGCCGCCCAAGTTCCAGAGATGATCTCGCCAGTAGTAGCTACACTAGGAACGGAGAGACTTGAAAGCTATGATCAACGTATTGAGAATGCATCACAATCGTTGTTGTCCAATGTTAAATTGAAAAATATTGGGCCAACTGTGATGAGCGGACGAATTGTTGATATTGATGCAAACCCAGATAATCCCGTTGAAATATATGTTGCTTACGCAACCGGCGGACTATGGCACAGCAAAACGAATGGGATCTCGTTTGAACCTCTGTTTGATAATCAAGCTTCCATAGTGATCGGTGATATTGCAGTTGATTGGGCGAATGGACATACAATTTGGGTCGGAACAGGTGAAAATAATTCAAGTCGGTCATCATATGCAGGAACAGGGATTTATCGCTCTACAGATCAGGGGAAATCATGGGAACACTTAGGACTTGAAAATACTCATAGAATTGGGAGAATCCTCATTCATCCAAACAATCCAGAAATTGTATGGGTCGCTGCACTGGGAGCACTCTATTCTTCAAGCCCCGACCGTGGAATATACATGACAACTGACGGTGGACAGTCTTGGTTGAAAACCCTTTATGTATCTGAGAATGCAGGAGTCATTGATCTCATCATTGATCCAACTGACCCCCAAATATTATATGCGACATCATGGCATCGCGAGCGTCGGGCATGGAATTTTGTTGAGGGCGGCAATGACTCCAATATATGGAAATCGTCTGATGGAGGCCTCAGTTGGACTCAACTAGCCTCTGAAGGATTCCCGATAGGTGACTCGGTTGGACGCATTGGACTTGACATCTCTCCCAAAAATCCAGATATTCTATACGCATTGGTTGATAATCAATCACGAAGAGCTGACGAAGATGACGATGATGAACCAATTCTGACTCGCGACGCACTACGCTCCATGAGTGCGACTGAATTTCTCACGCTTGATGACGATAGTATTGACGAATACTTGAAAGAAAATAATTTTGAAGATAACTACACAGTTGATGTCATTCGTTCAATGGTAGGGGAGGGGAGCCTAGAACCGAAGCATCTTGTCTGGTATGTAGAGGATGCAAATCGTGAGCTCTTTGACACACCAGTCGTTGGAGCAGAGGTTTATCGATCTGATGATGGCGGCAATTCATGGACTAAGACACATCAGAATTATCTGGACAGAGTCTACTTTTCCTATGGCTATTATTTTGGAGAAATCCGAGTAGATGCAACTGATCCAGAGAGAATTTACATCTTAGGTGTGCCCCTGTTAACTTCGGATGATGGTGGATCTTCGTGGCAGTTTATTGGAGGCCCAAATGTACATGTAGACCATCAGGCACTGTGGGTCAACCCTCATCGCTCTGGTCATTTGATAAACGGAAATGATGGCGGGATCAATATCACGTATGATAATGGACAATCATGGTTTAAGGCAAATACGCCTCCAGTTGGGCAATTTTATGCTATTGGTATAGATGATCAAAAGCCCTATCATGTATATGGAGGCCTGCAGGATAATGGAGTGTGGGGAGGCCCTCATACCTATACAGCTTCCACTAGGTGGCATGCTTATGGTAATTATCCATATTCCCCTTACTTGGGCGGTGACGGCATGCAGGTAGAAGTCGATACCCGTACGAACGATATTATCTATACTGGTTCTCAATTTGGCGCATACCGACGTATAGAAATTGCATCTGGCAAGAGCAAATCAATTCGCCCGCGCCACGACCTTGGCGAACGCCCTTTGCGTTACAATTGGCAGACACCAATTCATTTGTCACGCCACAATCAGGATGTGCTCTACTATGGCTCAAATAAGCTTCATCGCTCATTCAATCGTGGAGAGGACTGGGAAACTCTGTCAGAAGATCTTACACGAGGTGGACGTAGAGGTGATGTTCCTTATGGTACATTGACCACTATTGATGAGTCCCCACTGCGTTTCGGTTTAGTCTACGTGGGATCAGATGATGGACTCATTCATGTATCAAAGGATGGAGGCTATACATGGGAGAATATTTCTGATGAAGATTGGGGAGAGCTATGGGTAAGCCGTGTAGAAGCATCAAGTCATGTACTTGGTCGAGTCTACGTAACACTCAATGGTTACCGATGGGATCACTTTAATCCTTATGTTTTCAAGTCGGATGATTTTGGTCAATCTTGGGAACCGCTACATGGCAGTTTACCCATGGAGCCTGTCAATGTAATTCTGGAAGATCCTATCAATGAATCCTTGCTATATGTTGGAACCGATAACGGCCTTTATGTTTCTATTGATGGAGGGAGCACATTTCTGGCAATGCAGAACGGATTACCGCATGTCCCAGTCCATGACCTTAAACTGCAACATCGCAGAAAACATCTTCTTATAGGAACTCATGGGAGATCGATTTTTCGTGCTGACATCGCATCGCTTCAAAATCTTACCCCTAAAATCATTGAAAGTACAATCACCGCATTTCCACCTGATGCAATCACCTATAATCCCAACTGGGGAAATCGCCCCGTTTGGTGGCAGGAGCATTTAGTACCAGATTTTCACATTCCATACTGGTCGGGGTTAACAGGATTAGTGAGCATCAACATTAAGGATAAAGATAACAACATCCTAAATAACCTCACTGATGAAGCGGAAAAAGGTCTGAATTATTTGAGATATGACCTAACAGTCAATGATGAGGGAGCTAAAAACCTATATACTGAGGGTGATGAACCAATTGATTCAGGTGATAATGGGCAGTTCTATCTTCCGTCTGGGGAATACTTCATTGAGTTCCAAATTGGAGAGGAGAGTTTTTCTGTTCCTTTTAGGATCAAGGCACCAGAAAACTAGAATGATCCTCAAGGTCAAGTTCAGGTCTCACTGTATTGACTACCTCCATAAACTCTGGCATGATTGTATTGGGAAGAGGTTCTGAGGGAGGCATCTTCACTTTTAAGGCATCAACTTGTTTACCGTTTTCCCAAAAACGATAGCATACATGTGGGCCGGTTGCTAAACCAGTGCTACCAACATAACCGATCACTTGGTTTTGAGTCACATGAACCCCAGCACGAATTCCGGAAGCGATTCCAGACATGTGTAGATAGCCAGTTGTATAGGTATCATTGTGCCTGATTTTGACATAGTTGCCATTGCTGCGGTTATACGACGCTGAGACAATCGTTCCATCTGCTGTCGCAACAATAGGAGTTCCTGTTGGAGCAACAAAATCAGTCCCTAAATGTGCCTGATAACGTTTATTGACAGGATGAAAGCGTCGTAAACTATATCGTGAAGATATGCGAGTAAACTCAATAGGTGCTTTCAAAAATGGACGTCGTAGGGCATGGCCGGTTTCATCAAAGAATTCAATGGCGTTATCATGAGAAAAAGCAAAGGCGTAGTATTGCTGTTCTTTATGTTTCATGCGGGCTCCTTTGAAATTGACCCCGACTGACTGATTATTCACGACTTTGTCTTCAAATAATATTGAAAAATCATCATCTTTCTGCAGGTTAAAAAAACTGACTTGCCAAGCGAATATTTGGCTGAGTTCATGAGCAATTTCGGGAGAAAAGCCTGCATCTTGAACTGCTTGATATAGAGATGATTTGATGGTTCCAGATCCCGAGCGGAGTACGGTGGATACTGGGAAGGCACCCTGATGAACAAGCACAGAGTCCCGTAAATCAAAAATTAAATAATTCTCAACATTTGGTTGATAGACTATAAATGAGGTTTTTCCAGTCGAAGTATCTGTGTAGGCATGGATAGGATCACCTCTGCGGATATGGCGAAGATTAATGTATGCTGAAGCCTTCATTGAAGCCATATGAATGTAATTCTGAGAAATTCCCTGATCTTTTAATATGGTACTTAACGTTTGTCCTCGTTGTAGAGTGAAGGTTTCTTCAATGAGTCCGTCAACTGGAAGATGGAATTGATTTCGTTCAACTTCTGATATCGCGGTGGAAATCAGGTCCGAAGTAGGGTTGGTGGGCAGATGCGAAAGGAGCAACATGGTACAACATAGAAAAAAACGTTTCATCGTTGATTATATCCTATGATTGATAGGTTTATGGTAAAATAGACTACTGCTCCCATCTTACATCTGGGGTCCCTATATCGTGATTTGCCCGACGAGCCAGTACAAAAAGCAAATCGGATAAGCGGTTGAGATATTTAAGTATATACGAACTTGATGAGATTGAATCAAGGTTTTCAGAAAGGCATCGTTCGGCGCGTCGACAAATTGCACGGGCAAGGTGCAACATGGATGCTGCTTGAGTCCCTCCAGGCAAGATGAAATACTGTAGGGGAGTTAGACTTGATTGCCAGTCATCAATGGCGTTTTCTAAAGCGTCAATTTCATTTTGACCAATGCGTGGAACCGATGCACGAGAGTCTTCTGGAGTGGCGATGTCAGCCCCAAGAACAAATAATTCATGCTGAATACTGATCAACAACGAATGTAATGAATCCAATTCAGAAGGTAGCAAAGAGCAGATCAAGCCTATTGATGCATTGGTTTCATCAACAGCACCCATTGCTTGAACTCGTGGATGAGATTTAGGCACACGGCCCCCACCGAACAGCCCAGTTGTGCCATCGTCACCAGTTCTGGTGTAAATTTTCATAGAGAAAATAGTCTGAATCTGTTGAATCTAACATCCAATAACTGTAAACTAAGAAATAAATTGAAATTCAACAAATATTGGATGTTAAGGGAGATTTGAAGGTATTATCGTCCCCTCGTTAGTGAGAGATGTCGGAAACCAGTGAATCTCGTTTGATATATGCTACTATCACCAGTCAATAAACCTTTACTTAGATGATGGGTGGTAGGAAACAACTAACTGCAAATGATCGCAAGGCCACTGAGTCATTGGTCATGGAATCTTCGTGGTCCCAAATAACACAGCGTGGCCACGCTCCTCAAAGAGTTCTTTCAGTTTTTGGGAAATTGCATGTGTAGCCCGCAGTTCCTTCAGCATCTAATGATCCGTCACATTTATACATAATCATAATATTTGGAAGTTTTTCATCTTCATATTTTGGAGAAGGCATTATTTATTTCATGGCCTCAGGCTTAATACGTTAATGTGCTCTGCACATGTATACTCATGTTTCCTACACTAGATTGGTGCTGATGTGCTAACCCCGAGATTGAAAATGACATCCAATGCCAAGGATTCAGCTGTCCTCCCACTCTGAGAAGCCTCC
>JAPOTS010000137.1 GCA_026709065.1 Bacteroidota bacterium | reverse complement strand
AAAATCTTCTACAGTCTATTTTGGACACTTTATGAGTGTCCACTAGCTTTGATAGGATGTGAAGAGCAATGGTATCCTACTATCTTGATTTGACCTTGGAAAATTCATGAAAAATCATCATAAGTCATATACAAAATGATCAATGAACTTCAGCTCATCAACTATAGACTGGTCTGTATTGGTGATGGCGGATTTTGGCAGGCAGATGAAGTCATATAACCACCGTCAGAACAAATAAACCGATGACTCATGAACTGGTTTTTGAGTCATGCCCCCTAAGGGATACGCCATCTCATGGATTCCAAGCCTAGCACAGCGTCAAGGGTTCTCTCTACAAAATAATGATAGATCTGAATGTTTTTCGCTTCAGTAGCACTACATTTCAGAGGCTGATTGCTAAACATCTTCACACATAGAAATTCATATCTCCTCAGTTACAATGAATATGGAATACGGGTACTTCTGAATCATCCTAACAGACTCTAAAAGTGTTACATAATTGCTGATCAAGTTAATGCTCCGAGGTATTCAACGTCATTAAAATCAGGGTCGTTGAATTCGGCATCTTTCAATGATATGCGGTGGTTGCAAGTCCGCCTCCAAAAAGAAAGGATTAATTGTCAGTGATGTAAATTCTAATTATCATTGAACACCTGAGACATCATTGACTATCATCACCATTCAATGATGGTCACCTGATCATACTCGCAGGTTATTAAACATAAGGTGGCCAAATCAATATGAGTCTATCATGATGGACATGAGAACTTCCTTGAGAGACACATACTCTTCTAGATGGCCACTTACGCATTACTAATTGAATATGATGGGGCGGAGTATAGTGGGTGGCAACGCCAGAATTTTCATCCCACAATTCAATCAACGATTGAAGAATCTTTAAGAATCTTTCTTCGTAACGATCGTCTTCAGATTACTGGGGCTGGACGCACAGATGCTGGCGTTCATGCACGCGGACAAGTCGCCCATTTTCGATGCGAACCTATTCCACAGGACCTATTGAAACGCCTGATTCATGGCCTGAATGGACTACTCCCTAAATCAATTGCCATACGAGCTGCTGTCAAAACACAGAATGAATTTCATGCCCGCTTCGATGCTATCCAAAGATCCTATCACTATCTGATTTCTTGTGAACCATTCGCTCTTCAACGAACTCACCGCCTTTTGATACGATCTGACTTAGATTTTGAGCGCATGAATTGCGCAGCACAGTTATTAGTTGGATCACAGCACTTCGGTGCATTCTGCCGAACCAATAGTTCTACAACAAATCGTATCTGTAACATCACTCGCGCGCTATGGGAACAAGAAGCACTTCCCCATCATTGGACATTTATCATTGATGCCGATCGCTTTCTGCACGGCATGGTTCGTTCAATTGTTGGAACCCTACTTGAAATAGGTCAGCAAAAAATGCCCTTGGAAACATTGCAGGAGATCATCAGTCAACAGGATCGTCGAAACGCTGGTCATGCCGCACCACCACATGCCTTAATCCTTGATCAAGTGACTTACCCTACCCCACTCTTTCAACCCTGATCAATCCATGCGCAAATACTTACTTCTGGGTTTCATCTTGGTTGGATGTGAACGCCCCTTTGTTGAAAGAGCTCAGCCAGTTCTGGAAATCGTTGAACCTGATCTGTCTCATGTACAAACCTCGCGAATCATTTCTATTCTAGTCCGATCATCTCATTTTCAAGCTCTGAACGACATCGTTCTAAATGGGGCCCCCATGAAACCTAGCCCGTCTGGCCCTAATTATTGGGAAATTTCTGTAGGATTGCGCCGCGGATTGAATACATTTTATATTGATGTGACTGACCTTGAGGGAGAAACCAACAGAGATACTGCGTATACCGTCTACTTACCACACTCAATTTCAGAGGATGCCCCCCATCTGCCCGAGGGACGAGGTGGACATTCAATCGTACGCTTGGTTGATGGAAACCTCATGATCAGCGGAGGAGCCCGCAGACGAGGTGGTCCAGCTCAAAGGGGATCATTCATTCTGACTCAAAATTCTAATGCGTTCATAGACATGAATGCCCCTCTTCAAACCCCCCGAACAGGCCATACGGCTAATGTCCTTCCAGATAACCGTATACTGATTGTAGGCGGTAGCAGAGTTGACGATCCTTCTAATGTGAATGATCTAATTGAAACCGTAGAGCTGATTGATCCTCTCTCGAGCAATCCTACATTTACCAATCTTCCTGTTCAAGGGCAGCCTATACGAAGAGCCTACCACACATCTACGCTTCGTGAATCATCCGATGAACTCATCCTTGACTTGATCGGTGGGGTTGGAGATGTTCGGTATGATGATGATCCAATACTCGGAATTCGACAAGATATACGATCGTTTCGGATAGAACCAACCCAGCTTGTTGCACTGAATTCACGTGCTTCAGCCCCAATGATCTTTGAACCTATTTCTGGGCATACTGTAACCCAAACGAGATCTAATTCGTACATCCTATTAGGCAATCAATTTTGGAATCAATTTCAGGTGAATGTAAATATGAGAATTACCTACGTACAACCATCTGGTCTCAGCCTCGTCCAATTGCCACAATTGATAACACCTCGTACTGCTCACTCCTCTGTACGTATTCTTAGAGGATTTATTGCGACCTTCGGTGGTCAAAACCAGTTGTCAAACATCATTTCAAGTGTTGATATTTTACATGAGTCATCCAACTTATTCTTTAGCTTAACGCCCTCAACCCCAATGGTTCCTCGAGTTGAACATACAACGATTTCGGCAGGATTAGGATCTGTTTTGTTGGTCGGAGGATTTGGTCCAGATGGAACAGCTATTACCACATCCGAGTATTTACGCGTATCTTCTGAATAACCTTTCATTATCAGATCTATGACGATCAGCCAGATTCTTAATTGGATTGTTATCGCTGTTGCAGCAATTGCTGTGATTTTACTGCTAGATGTCATCCTTGGACTCGTTGTCGGGATTGCCAAAGCCGCAATCCCAATTTTGATCATTCTCTTAGGAGTCGGCTTTATTTTGCGATTCATTGCTTCACGCCGTACGTGATCAAGAATGGCATTATCCCGATTGCTTGAACCAGATCGCCGGTTTATGCGGTCAGCTTTGCAACAAGCGGAACAAGCAAAGGAAAAAGGTGAGGTTCCAGTCGGTGCTGTTGTCGTCAAAGAGGGACAGATCATTGGTCGTGGACACAATCTGGTAGAATCTCTTTGCGACCCAACGGCACATGCAGAGTTGATTGCCATCACTGCTGCTTGCCAAACGATTCAATCCAAGTATTTAACTGGCTGCACCTTATATGTGACGCTTGAACCATGCCCCATGTGTGCAGGTGCTATCGTCAACGCTCGCCTTGACCGATTATGCTTTGGTGCACTGGATTCAAAAGCTGGTAGTGCGACTTCCTTATACAACATTACGCAAGATCCACGATTAAACCACCAAGTGGATGTGGTCAGTGGCATTGAAGCAGCTCAGTCAGAAGATTTGCTAAAAGGTTTTTTTCTTGGACTCAGAAAAACGAATGCGAATCAATTAGCATGATTGTGACTCTCTGATATGAAAGACGTGATCATTATTGGTGCCGGGCCTGTTGGCTTAGCCTGTGGTATTGAAGCTGCTCGCAATCATTTAAGTGCTACAATCATTGATAAAGGTACACTTGTGAATTCCTTAGTTGGATATCCGACCCACATGGAATTCTTCTCTACGGCTGAACTGTTAGAGATCGGTGATCATCCATTCCCTACTCTTAATACCAAGCCGACAAGGCCCGAAGCCCTAAAATACTATCGTCGAGTGGCTGTGGTTGAATCGCTTGATCTTCGGTTCTATGAACTAGTCAAACAGGTTGACGGAGTTGATAATCACTTTGAAGTAATTACAAGTAAAGGCACTTATTTATGCAGAAAGGTCATCGTAGCCACTGGCTTCTTTGATATACCGAATTACCTAAATATAACTGGCGAGGAACTGCCAAAGGTTACGCACTATTACAGAGAACCTTATGCCTACGCAGGACAGAATGTTGCTGTCATCGGTGCAAAAAATTCTGCAGCCAAAGCAGCACTGGAATGCCACCATTATGGGGCAAACGTTACTATGATTCACCGAGGTAGTTTTCTCTCAAATAAGATCAAATACTGGATCAAACCCGATATTGAAAATCGCATTAAAGAAGGTAGCATAAATATACATTATGATACCGTCGTAGAATCTATTGAACCTGACCGCTTAACCCTCAATGGACCCAATGGTAAATTTTCCATCGCTAATGACTTCGTAATTGCCATGACGGGTTATCGTCCTAACTATGACTTTCTAAATACCTTAGGGATCGCCACAGAAAATGATTCATTCCAGACCCCAATTCACGATCCAGAAACCTTTGAGACCAATCGTGATGGCCTCTATATAGCTGGAACAGTATGTGGTGGATTACGCACCAGTCGGTGGTTTATTGAGAATGGACGCTTTCATGCTCAGCAAATTATGCGCCACATTTCCACAGGATCAGTCTCTCCCATGAATTTATCCGAACAACCATGGAAAACCTTGGAATGATCACGAAAGATGTTCATGCTATATCCAATACTCTTTGATGCCTACGCAGCATCCACCATCAGTTACTCTCAGATTTTAATGACCAGAAACAGCTGATTAACAGAATGTACACTCCGATTCCCTATCTTTGGTGTCCGAACAATTTCACCATCTCATCAACTGTCTCTCAATGCGTCTCCTTCTCAAATGAATGAGTGTTCTCAGTGAGGTAACGATAGTTACTCCGATATCTATGAGCTCATGAAATTGAGGTCCTTTCACTAGTAATTTAAATTATCATCATGACTAAACGAATACGCAAGTTCTCCGAGGTATGTCATGGATACATGTTGCTGGTTAGTATCTCCATGATAAGCCTTTCTGGATTTGTAGGTATGTCCTCCATTGATCCAGCATTCTCCACTGATCTACCCTACTCAAATAATGAAATTTCAGTTTCTTTGCATGCTACCGATCATCTGTCACTCAATAATGAGCTCTATCATGATCGTAATTTTTCAACCCCATCTAATGGGTTATTTCAACGGCAAGATTTTCAGATATTTGTCAATGGTGGCACTGCATTAGTTGAAGGCGAGTCTGCAACTTTTGAGGTCTCGATTGAACTCCCTCAGGGTGAGACTGCACTTACTGCAGCAACCTTCACGGTATCAGTGAGTGGTTCAGGCTTGGAATCTGCAGTGGACTTTGTTCCTATTCAAAATTTCACGATCACCATTAATACTGGTCAAAGGACGGGCACTCAATCCATCACTGTGACCCCAATTGATGATAATGTGAAGGAAGATAACGAAATCATCACCGTTACTGCAACGACCACAAGTAGTGGGCACACAGTCACGGGGGCACCCATAATCACAATCCTAGATGACGATCCCGCTCCACGGGGAATCAGTCTCACTTCAAGTCAACCCACTGTCGCTGAAGACGAAGGAACCCAAACCGTCACGATCACTGCAACCGTTAACGGTTTAGTCACTTATGGTCGCCCTCAGACCATCGCTCTCACTGTGACTGGATCATTAGCCCCAACTGTCGTCGATTTTGCCTCAATTGCTGACTTTTCAATTATAATTTCTGGTGGAGAACAATCTGGTGAAGCAAGCTTCACAGTTACCCCCGTCAATGATAACGTTGATGAAATAGATGAGACACTCACAGTCACAACAACCAATGCAAATGTCACGAATAAGTCCATCAATATTCTCCTGACTGACGACGACTTTGAACCTCGAGGAATCAATTTAGTGCGCAACAATCCGTCAGTCCAAGAACACTTAGGAGCACAAGAGGTCATGGTATCTCTTGAAGTTGTTCAATCGCCTATTAAAACAACAACCTATGCCACAGATCAGAACATTCCCGTGACCGTCACGAGTACAAATCAGAATGGTGTAGTCAAATTTACAAGCATCCGCAATTTTAATCTAACGCTGCCTGCAGAAAATCTTGAGTCACCTAAAATATCATTCATTATTACTCCTGTCAATAATTTGATTGATGAAGAGAACGAGGTCATTACCCTCAGTAGTACTTCTAGCCTTGTCACTGGACCATCAACCATTCTAGTCATTGATGACGATGCGACTCCATCTATTGAATTGAGCCCCGATCCATCAACAGTCAGTGAAAGTGCAGGGGATACGCAGGTGACTGTCACGGCGACGCTAAGCACCAATGTCGTCTTTCCCAGTGATGTGACACTTCCGCTGTTAATTACAGATTCTGGAAACCCCGAGGCAGTAGATTTTGGGCCAATTCCTACGACGAACCTAGTCATTGCTCAAGGCGAATCCAGCGGAAGTGCTGCTTTTATATTACAACCAATTGATGATTCGGTAGATGAAATTGATGAAACCATTACAATTCGGAGTAGCAATGACTTGGTCAGTAATGCCCCTACGATTTCACTGATTGACGATGATGACCCGCTAGGTAATATCAGCCTTTCTGCAACTCCTTCTAGGATTCTTGAAGATGATGGAAGCACCAATGTCACCGTCACTGCAACTCTTGGCAGTAGGTCTACATTTTCTGAATCAGAATCATTTGTAATAGATGTGACTGGGTCTGGTAATACTAATGTTGTAGAATACACGTCGGTGTCAAACTTTACGATTGTATTTAGTCCCGGTGAACTCACCGCGACTGAAAGCTTAGTGATCACTCCCACTGACGATGAGATTGCCACCGATAATGAGCAAATAACTCTCTCAAGTACCGATCCTTTAATTACGGGGGCTGCTCTCATTGAATTAGTTGACAACGATGTAGATATAAGCGATTTAGACATACTCCTTAGCTCCAATCCTTTGATCATCTCTGAGAGCGACGGGGCTACTACGATTACCATCACTGGAACATATGACAATTCTCAGTCATACTCACAGGATATTGTGATTCCCCTCACTGTAAGTGGATCGGGTCTCCCTAATGCAGTAGATTTTGCGCCTGTTCCAGATTTTAACCTCACCATGATTTCTGAGGAAAATAGTAGCAGTGCTACATTTACGCTCACTCCCGAGAATGACCTCATTGACGAGATTAACGAAATTGTCACGATATCAAGTGATCATCCATCTGCCTCAACCCCCGCAACCCTTACAATTTCTGATGATGATGAAGCTGGTTCAGTCACTCTCAGTGCAAATCCAACAACGATCTATGAGGAACGTGGGGGCCAAACGATTACTGTTATAGGCAGAATAGATAATGGGGTAGCATTCTCTGAAGATCAAACCTATCCGCTGGCAATTCAGGGAACCTCTGGGCTCACTGCCGTTGATTTTGAACCACTTTCTAACGTAGATCTGCAGTTTGAGGCTGGAGACATTGAGACAACCACAACCTTTACCATTGTTCCAATTGACGATGAAGAATTTGAATTAGATGAAGTCATTGAAATATCAAGTACAGATCAATCAATTGAAGGCTCTGTAACTGTTAAACTCATTAATGATGATGAAAAGCCAACCAATCTCAGACTAACGGTCACCCCCACAACCATAAAAGAAAACGCTGGTCCTACCGATGTGACAATTATAGCCACGATTGAAGGAAATACAGTCTTTGCTTCAAGCTTAGATCTCTCACTCACTTTTAAGGGGGATGATGATCCCAGCTCCGTTTCTTACCTTCCCCTTCCGGAGGTTGATTTAACAATTCCACCTGGGTCATCTCAGGCAAGAGTCACTATTAAGCTCACTCCCCAAAATAATACAATCTACCAGCAAAACGGAATCGTAACTATTGATGCCACGAGTGAATTAACGTCAACTCCAGTACAAATTACTCTTGAAGATGACGATTCTAAGCCTACTTCGGTTTTACTGTCCGTCAACCCTACTTCTATTTCTGAATCTGAAGGGGCCACCTCATTTGAGGTGATTGCACTGCTACAAGGAGATATAACATTCAGTACTGATCAAACATTTTCAATTATAGCACAGGGTTCGGGTGTAAGTTCAGCTGTTGATTACACACCCATAAATGATTTTCAGGTTACCATTGTTGCTCAATCTTTGAGTGGAACCACAGTGATTGAACTGACCATTGAAGACGACTTAATTGATGAGCAGGACGAAGTCATTACATTCCGAAGCATAAATCCTCTCATTAGCAATGAAGCCAGGCTGACTCTTACAGATGACGATTCTAAGCCCACTTCGGTTTTACTGTCCGTCAATCCTACTTCAATTTCTGAATCTGAAGGGTCCACTTCATTTGAGTTGTTTGCAACGTTGCAAGGGGAAACATTATTCAGTAGTGATCAAACATTTTCAATTACCGCACAGGGTTCGGGGGTAAGTTCAGCTGTTGATTACACTCCCATAGCTGATTTTCAGCTGACCATTGCTGCGCAATCTTTGAGCGGATCCACAGTGGTTGAACTGACCATTGAAGACGACTTGATTGATGAGCAGGACGAAATCATTACATTCCAAAGCACAAACTCTCTCATTACCAATGAAGCCAGCCTGACTCTTACAGATGATGATATAGCGCCCGCTGGTGTCACGCTTTCTCTTAATCAATCTACCCTTCTCGAGAGTTCGGGAAGCGTTGAGGTGACGGTCACAACGAATCTGACAGGAGACTCCCGCTTCGCATCAGATAAGGAATTTACTCTAACTATTGTCGGTAGTGGGAACCCTAATGCTGTCAAATATTCGATTACTGCTCCCCCTTCAATGATTCTACCAGCAGGAGAGTCTTTAGTCAGGACTTCTGTCGAAATTAATCCTACTGATAATCTGTTGGATGAGATCAATGAGGTGTTGAACATTACAGTAAGTGATGATGTGATTACTGCAACCACTCAACTTTTGATTGTTGATGACGACGAACCACCTACAGGGTTCGTCCTTGATGTTTCACCTAATATCATTGTTGAGGGAGCAGGTCAAACCCAGGTCACGGTTACCACTTCAATCACTGGTGAGTCGCGTTATCCAACGGCGCAGTCACTTGAGATCTCAATTTCAAACCCCCAGAATGGATTTGTAGGCTATCAAAATGTGCCTAGCTTCACGATTGATGTCCCTGCGGGAGCCCAATCAGCAAGCGGAAGCTTTGCTATTACTCCGTTAATCAACACAATTGAAGAACAAGATGCGATAATCACCATCACTGCTGTGCATTTATCTGCCCAAGTCACAGCAACCATCGTTCTTCAAGATGATGATGTATCCACGAAACGGATTTCCGATGTCAATGCAGGACTATTACCCGATGTCACTCGAGCGATGATTTCCAGTTCTGTTGGTGCAGTCAATAACAGATTTCAACCCATTCGGCGTTCTTCATCCCCCGATTCTGAACTCGCTCAGACCCTCTCACATTTGGCCATGAGGTTCCAAAACAATGATGTCACTAATCCTTGGTCTCAGGTTTCAATGGCTTCCAGACTTAATCAAATTGAACTTGTGGCATCAATCCTAGAAAATTTAAACATCTGGACACTGATAGATTATCGGAAACTCTCTGGGAAGGGAGACGCTAACTCAGTTGATTATGATGGGGGATTAACCTCAATCCATGTAGGCGTTGATTATCCTATCAAACGTTTTATCGTGGGCCTATCCATCTCACAATTCCTCGCTGATCTCGATTTTCAACATTTTGGTGGGTCCCGACAATTAACAGGTCAATCTCCAGTTGAAGGCTTGTATCAACTTAACACATTGACCTTCAATCCTTATGCGAGTTGGGCATGGACACCAAGATCGCGCGTTTGGACGATGCTTAGCTTGGGTTCAGGAAATGCAGAGGTGACCGACCCTGAGGCCCTGCCCGAAGAAGCAAATACCAGACTCGGGGCCTTTGCAGCAGGGGTTGAGTTGCACCTTCTAACCACTCAAACCGGCATCATCCTTACTGGCGAGGGAGCATTGTGGGGCGGGCTATCAAGCTTAGATGAAAATATTAGTAGGATTCGTAAGCTAGATTTAGGGGTATTTCGCTTTCAAATGTTAGTGGAGGCCGCCTATGAAATGCATCTTGACAATCTCGGCACTCTGCAGCCATTTATTGAGACAGGGTTGCGCGGTGATGGCGGAGATGGTCTCACTGGGGCTGGCATTGAGTTAGGGGGAGGGACACGTCTGGATCTGGGTTCCTTTGGTCTTCAAGCTCAAATCCACGGGCATGTTCTATTGCTTCATGGTGCTGATGTCAATGAATGGGGCTTTGGAGGATCCTTGAGGTATGCCCCTAGTGGCAATACAGGTCCTAAGTTTGAAATCAACTCATTAACTGGACAGCAACTTGGTCAACTGCAGCAAATCTGGGAAGATACTCGCTGGTATGGACAACGGTCTTTCACCGCAAGGGGAACAAGACTACGGTCGCAGGTCGGCTATGGATTTAGGATCGGTAACGCAACTATGACTCCTTTTGCTGGCATGAATTTAGGGTCCGCTGGAATCTCCCATTTGGGCGCTGAATACCGCCTTGGCTCTCGTCTGAGTGTTCGACTAGAATCAATGTATCACATGAGCTCACACCGTCATCCACCTACGATGCGTGCGACTGTCTCGATGCAATAATCTTAACCTCTACCCTTTCATGTTCCAGTTTAATTTGATAGGTCCTACACAGAGAAAACGAAACCTCCCCTTTCTCAACCATGCTATTGTCACCGATAATTTTCAATTAGCATGAGATATTTTCCACTTTTCACTGATCTTCTATTGCTATGCTTCGTTCTGTATCTCTTATTTTAATTGTCATCATTGTAGTGGTGGCCCCTTGTCTAGCGCAATCAGGGCGTATTCCAGTCACAGCAGACAGTGGTATGGTGGTGTCTAGTCATCACCTCGCCTCAGAAATAGGAATGGAGGTTCTCAGACATGGAGGCAATGCCATAGACGCAGCCATTGCAACCGCTTTTGCACTTTCAGTTACCCTGCCCTCTGCTGGAAATATTGGGGGTGGTGGATTCCTTGTGTATCATGGTGCCGATGGCTATGTAACGGCCTTTAATTTCCGTGAGAAGGCTCCCTTGGCTGCAACCGAAACCATGTTTTTGGGGCCTAATGGACTGATCAAAAACAATTCTAATCATCAAGGAGTTCTCTCGGTTGGTGTGCCAGGAACGGTGGCTGGATTATGGCTTGCTCATCAGCGCCTTGGTCATGCCCAATGGCGTGAACTTGTAGATCCAGCGGTTAAGTTAGCGGTTGAGGGGTTTGCTTCTACTCGTGCGATGCAACCTTTCCTCAAGCAACTCGCGGAAATATCTGACTCTCTCTATCTAGCCACACGGCAGGCTTTCTTGAAAGATGGAGATACTATTTACGAGCCAGGCGAACTTTGGAAGCAGCCAGACTTAGGGGCTTCATTAATGCGAATCCGCGATCTTGGGCATGATGGGTTCTATAAGGGTGAAACCGCAAAGCTTTTGAGTGACTTTATGACTCGTCATGGTGGGTTAATCACAGAGGAAGACCTTTCTCTATATACAGCCGAGGAGGTGCCTCCAATCCATGGAACCTTTCATGGCTATGACATCTACTCAATGAGTCCCCCTAGTAGTGGTGGCATTGCACTCGTTACCATGCTTAATATTCTTGAGCCATATGATTTGAAATCATACGGACACAACTCTGCTCAGTACCTTCATCTGCTGACTGAATCAATGCGCCGAGCGTTTGCAGATCGCGCAGAACATATCGGAGATCCTAATTTCAATCCTGATATGCCGGTGAATCGTTTAATCAGTAAAGCGCATGCAAACTCACTGCGCAGTTCCATCAATGTTGAATCGGCATCTCCGAGCGATCCCAGCAAGTTAAGCCGTATTTATATCGCACCAGAAAGTGAAGAAACGACTCATCTCTCAATCGTTGATGCTCATGGAAATGCTGTTTCGTTAACCTATACCTTAGAACACAGCTATGGATCACAGATCGTCGCCGATGGGACTGGTTTTCTGCTCAACAATGAAATGGGGGACTTCAATGCCATCCCAGGAGTCACAGATTCCATGGGCAGAATTGGTACACCGCCCAACTTAGTTGCTCCACAAAAGCGAATGCTCAGTAGCATGACACCGACTATTGTATCCAAAGATAATAAGCCTTACCTTTTAGTGGGATCTCCCGGAGGACGGACAATTATTAATACTATCCTACAGATCATTCTTAACGTCTCAATTTTTGATATGAATATTGCACAAGCCGTTGAGGCTCCCCGCATTCATCATCAATGGCTCCCAGATGTCACCCGTTTTGAGTCATGGGGAATCTCTCCCGATACAAGACGAATCTATGAGAGCATCGGACATCAGGTTAATGTTCGAGGATCTCAAGGTCGTGCCCACTGTATTATGATTCAAGACAGCCTCTATTATGGAGCTGCCGACTCTCGCAGCTACGATGGACGTGCTATAGGATTTTAATTATGTCTAATCAAGCTCCACAACTTCGCCGCGTATTAACGACTTGGGACTCATCGGCTGTCTTGATTGGCATTACCATAGGAGCGGGCATTTTCGCTGTTCCCCAACAGATTGCACTCAATATGACATCAGTCACCCAGATCCTCTGGCTCTGGTTAGGCTGTGGCGGAATTGCGCTGATTGGCTTTATGATCTATGCTGAACTTGGAACACGTCTTCCAAATACCGGAGGAGAGTATGTCTATATCCATCGTGCCTTTGGCCCATTGGCTGGATTTATCTTCGGTTGGGCTCAGATCTTTATCATTCGGTCAAGCCCGTTGGCTGGACTTTCTCTGGTGACGGTTGCTTACTTTGAGTATTTCGTTGACCTCCTTCCTTGGCAAGAAACTGCAATGGCCTTGTCCATTATTGGAGCTATTTGTTTGTTGAATTATTCTGGAGTTCAGCGTGCAAAAATATACCAGAATTTTTCCACGATTGTCAAAGTAAGCGGATTGCTTTTTCTAGTGATCGTTGGTTTGATTGCTTTACCTATTATGGTAAGTAACTTATCGGATGTGGGAGTGAGTCAAAGCAGGCTTGGATTCACTGGCAGTATTACGGATACCATTCTGTTGATTTTATTTAGCCTTGTAGGATGGGAACGCCTTGGATATGCCGCTGGCGAGATGAAGAATCCCAATCGGACAATTCCACGTGCAATGCTACTTGCTTTTGTTGTCGTGTTCACGATTTATATCTCTATAAATGTTGTCTATCATGGAATTCTGGGATTAGAGGGAGTCCGAACTACCAATCGTGTTGGGGTAGATCTTGCTACTGCACTCATCGGCCCTATAGGCGCAGGGGCAATTGCTATTCTAGTAATGATCTCTGCCACGGGTAGTGTTAATGGAACTGTCATTGCTGCCCCACGCGTGTACTATGCTATGGCAAAAGATGGGATATTTTTTCGTTGGCTCAACCATGTCCATCCTAAGTTTCATTCTCCCTCTCGTGCTATCCTATTACAGTGCGGCTGGGGTGCTGTGATTTTATTGGCTCGGGGATCCTTTGAGACTATAGCCACTGGAATGGTTTTTGCGATCCTGATATTTTATGCAACTAATACCGCCGCCTTGTTCGTGCTCAGGCACCGCAAAATAGGAGATGGGAATAAGTTATTCAAAGTTCCAGGTTATCCTCTATTACCCGCATTCTATCTGGTTCTACTTCTGTCGTTAATCATTGTTAGGGGGGTTCTTGACTGGCAACAATCTTTGATTGACATATCCTTTGTATTATCAGGATTTCCAGCGGGAGTGTATTTCTTATGGAAACGTCGTAAATCTAAATCCACTAAGCAAGTGTCCTGAGTCCTCACGCTCGCTGAAAAAAAACTCTATCGTTCAATTCTACTCCTAAATAAATTTTTTCTTATCTTCTGCTATAACTAATTATTTCTTGTTCATGATTCGCTCTATCTTTTTACTTACTGCTACTTTAATCCTTTTCGGATTTGCGCCTTCTATTGTTTCACCTTCAGGGTCAATTGGTACTGGGCCTGGGCAGATCAGTCCACGCAAAGCTTATGCACAGGGAAAATCTCTGACATTTAAAGTCTTAGCTTGCAAAGGATGCCCACTCCAAAAATCCGAATTAGACCGTGATCGTGCTATGAGTCTAGCGGCGAGTTTGGAGGCGGTTTATGCTGAGGAAGAAACAGGATCTTCTGATGATGAAGTCGTCATGTCACTCTGCGGTCCAGAGGTTGAAGACTGCGGGATTCGTTACGAGGTAGTCCATTATTTTCTGACGCGCCGTTACAGATTACAAACTCCGGTTCGGGGCATTGAAAACGAGGTGATTGATGAAAATTAGTCATTACTTCGGAAGCCATTTATATGATTGGCGTAGCCTTTGTTGTTCTATTGTTTTAGTGTTTATTACCCAAATGGCTCTCTCTCAAGGGACTCCATGGATTTCAGAGCCTCGCACGGGTAGTATTAGTGTTTCTTTTTTTAATCAGAACGCTACCGAATTCTATCGTGGTACTGAAACCACGAAAGGTCCATTAGCTGCTACAGAATCAAATCTTGGTCAAAATACGGTTTGGATTAGTGCGAACTACGCGTTGAATGATGCGATTGGTCTTGATCTTCAGACCGCGTGGGCTCAGAGTTATGTTGATGAAGCTGCTGGACCGTCAGGGGGCAATGATAGTTACTCTGGATTATACGATTCGCAACTCTCTTTAACATGGCGCTTTATTGATGAATTAGTGGATGATTTACCGAGCATGGCTCTGCGTGTTGGTATTAAAATTCCTGGTGGATATGATACAGGTTACATCAATTCAATTGGAGATGGAGGTAATTCATTTGAATGGTCTCTAATTGTTGGACAGTTCTTTAATAGTATTGGTGGATCTGCAGAAATTGGATTTCGTCAGAGGGGATCCACAACCGTCAATACCGAAGCTGTGGGGGCGATTGAAGGAGACGAGATTGATATCCCATCAGAAATTTTTGTCAATGCATGGATATTTATTCCTCTCGGTAATCGATTTAGACTGGGTGCCAATTATCGCCTTACAAATGCTACTTCTGGGATAGATATTGGTGGTGAAGGTTTTTCACCCAGTCGATTTCCACGGCTTGAAGAGGATGTACATCTTGTGGCTGGACAGTTGTTTGTTGACATTTTTGGCAGTGTGAGTGCTCATGCACTTTTCGGAAGCGTCATCGGTGGCAGAAATACTGCTAAATCTACTGTATTCGGTGGAGGGCTTAGTGTTGGATTGGGTGGTGGTTTCGGCGGCGGACTTTAGGATCCAACCTTAGTTCATTTCAAATTACTGTATCAGCGGCTCGTGATTGAGTGCCCTTTTTCAATGACTCGTTGATCTATCTCTCATATCAAGTGAAACGATTAATTAAATTTTCTCCACGGTGGATGTCTGGTGTCCACCGATTTGGAATTGTGCTACTCGGACTCTGTCTTATTCCCCTTTCGGTCTGTTTAGGACAATCCATCGATACAGGTTTTTGGGATCATTCCAATCCTGAAAATGACCAGATCATTGATCATTCAGATTGGCAGGTGATTCTTGATGGATATCTCATGACGAATGATCCATCTGGAATCCATCTTTTTGATTATGCTGGGCTTCAGGATGACTCCTCTGAGCGACAGCGCCTCCGAGATTACATAAACCATCTTCAACAGCTAGATCCTCGTCCATACTCAAAAGATGTTCAGATGGCTTACTGGATCAATCTATATAATGCTTTGACAGTACGCGTGATCGTTGATAACTATCCAATTGAGTCAATTTTAGAGATCCATCATGGTGACAATCCAGGCACTGGCCCGTGGAAAGAGACCGTCACAACTATAGCCGGAGTAGATCTATCATTAGATAATATAGAACATGATATCCTTCGTCCAATCTGGCAAGACCCACGAATTCATTATGGGGTGAATTGTGCAAGTTTAGGCTGTCCTAATTTAGCCTCTGAGGTGTTTACCAAATCTAACTTAGAGAGACTATTAAATCAATGTGCTAAGGACTTTGTCAATCATGTTCGCGCTATTGAGCTTCTTGATGAATCATTTGGAGTGACCTCAAGTCTGTATTATTGGTATATTGAGGATTTTGGTAACTCCGAAGATGGAATATTTGAACATTTAACAATATTTGCAGATGAAGACTTAGCGAAGCAGCTAGTTGATTTTGATGGGACGCTTGATCACGAGTATGATTGGAGACTTAATGAGGTAGAGTCCCAATAATATTGGCAATTTGTACTTCACTGCACCTTGATGATCTAAGTGAAAATATACGAATCGCTTGGTCTAGCCTTTTGATTAAAATGGCTCGGATATAAACTTGCACGGTGCAAAACGTGCAAAGAATGATGAGTTCTATACGCGGTACGCGATATAGAAAACGAATTACGTCACTACATAGCCCATTTTCTTGGTCAAGTGGCCTATTGTAATTGTGATGACCCGCGCGTGAGCAAGTTCTTTGAATTCTTCTCAAAACAGTTTGAGTGGTATAGATTGAAGAAACTCATCGCGACTTGCTATAAAAATCAACAACCCGATCTGTTTTCACAGCATGATTCAGAGAAAGCAGTTTATCTGGAATACTATGGAGATCAAGATGGGAATTGCCGCCCTGATCCACATGAGATTCATGTAAAGCCTTTGAAGGGTGATGGGGATTTTCGGAGTGCTGAGTGTATTGAGTTATTGAAAGAAGCCGATATTGTAGTAACCAATCCACCGTTTTCTCTTTTCAGAGAATATGTGGCGCAGTTAATGGAGTATGATAAAAAGTTTTTGATTATTGGGAATATGAATGCGATTACCTACAAAGAGATTTTCCCGCTTATTATGCAGAATAAGATTTGGTTGGGATACGGAACCTCTGGGCAAAACATGCTTTTTGATGCGCCTGATGAGTTTGCAAAAGAGCTAGTTGAAACAAAGAAGGAAGGTAGTGCATACCGAATGGTAGATGGCATTTTTAAAGGAAGGTTGGGGAATGCTTATTGGTTTACGAACCTGCCCCACCCGAAGCATAATGATGAATTGATTATCTACAAGAGATACACACCAAAAGAATACCCGCACTATGACAATTATGTCGCAATTGAGGTAAGTAAGACATTGCATATTCCAGTAATTATCCAGGGGCTATGGGGGTTCCTATTTCCTTGGACAAATATAACCCTGATCAGTTTGAGATACTTGATGCCAATGATTTACGAACCAATGAAATTGTACCAACCAAGCCTCACGGACTTATTAAAGATTCTCATGATACGCATCCTAAAAAGACCGATCAGTATACGCACGCATAGTCATTCGCAACCGTTAAATCTAAATTCTGAGTAAGTCAAAGTTGCAGTTAAGCACATAATCACCATAATATTGCACATTCATTTTTTATCTCTATGTTTTACAATATCGTAGAGCATTGCAATAAGAATTATCCCATATTCCACTGGACGTAACCAATCAGGATGCGCAAACGGGTGCATTTCGAAATTATTTAAATTTAATCCCGTCACATAAGAAAGTAGCACGGCCACTGATGCTGTCCAAGCCCAAGCACTCGGACGAATCACTGCAAAAGGAAGTAACCAGAGTAGGTACCAAGAATTCACAACGGGCCAAAGTGCAAATAGTCCTCCATAAACCCAGTCTCCACGAACGATTGAATGATCAGCTTTACGCCTGTAAATGATGTAATAACTAAATACCGCCACAGCTAGGATTAAACCGCAGATCACCCTAGCCAATTCATTTGGCATCCAAGGTTTGAATAATCCAAATATAGCTGCATTAAACTCCCATTCACGGGTAAAGACAAGTAGCGTCTCTAAATCTGTACTCCCCTGCAATACAAAGGGCAAATAAATTAAAGCCAAAGCCCCTGTAAAACTACACCAGACTTGTAATCGCGCACGAACTAAAATAAACGGGACGACCAGTAAGGCTAAGATTTTAGCACTCACTGCGAGTGCCAAACAGATTGCAGCAAGATGAATTCTGTGCCGTTGGGATAGTACAACCGCTACGATTACCAGAAATACAGCAACCCCATCAGGATGCGCTGTAAAAGCAATTTCTTTAATTACCAACGGGCTCCATGCATATAATAAAACTGCATGAACTGGTGCTAATCTCAACAACAGAAAAATAGTCAAGAGATCAATGAATATCATGACTCCTTGCAATGCAGTCACACTGCCAGGACTAATGATATAGCCTCCCAGAAAAACGATCTGAGTCACAGGACCATAGATCGTTGGTAATTCTGGATAGTTGATGCCATCTAGGATACGCTGAAACTGCTCTGGAACACCCATGTCATTGAAAAATGATTCTGGTGGGACTCCGTAGGGTGTTCCTACTTGAATGAATTGAAATGCATCCCACAAGTATCTATAGAAATCATCCTCAAAAAATGGTGATCCTATAAGGCCGCAAATCCGAAAGAGTATAGACCAAAAAATCAGCCGAGTCACAGAAATTTTCTCTTCAGGATGCCTCTGATAATAGGCGAAAATAATAAATGTGATGATCGCCACACCAATAGATAATCCAATAAATAATTCAAGGGACGGATCACCAGTTGCCCGAGTAATGGATGAGAGGATGCCATATGCGAGCAGGCATATTGCTCCAGCAATATCTATTGGGGAAACATACCGCATACTTTTAGTAGTCAGGAATGAATTACTTTATCATATTCTAAGAACATCACCCTACAAGTAAAAGGTTGTGTAGTCTTTAAATGAAGTGTGAGCAACACCAAACAGTAAGATTTAAATTAATTGACTATATCAAATTATTAATTGCGACAAAATGATACTCTTTATGACAGATTTTTCTTTATCAAGAATATATACTAACCTTTAAAGAATCCTTGATCACTCTATAAATTAGAATGTTTAGAGAAATTATTGTTTATTACTGATATAACAAATTTCCTTCCGATTGCACAGATGCAATATTACTCATGTAAAGTCTGATCTCCAAAGGTGGGTAGCCCTCAATGCAAGTTTTTGTTGACGGCTATATTAGATCTCCCAGTTCCATTCTTCTGGGGCATACTCAGCGATGTCTCTTGGTATATGAAGTCACTTTTTGGTCATACGTTAAGTTTCCAATTTCTTGGTTCTATCACGTTTTGTGTATCACTCATGACCATCAACAAATCTTAGTTGATTTTGATATAATCAATTCTTTATGGGAAGTCGAGATTCGTCTTATTTTTCTAACTTGAAAGTAGAATTAGATGAAGTAAATACTCATAAGATAATTGTTAGGATTCTACGACAAGGATTTATATATGTCACTATACTTCTTTTGAATATATTGAAGCCAAGGCTGAGTAGATATACCCCCAGATGTCAGCCTTTCTATGATCTCAATGGCTGACAATTTGCGCCCCCATTGATAAATATTTGATTGTAGCCATTGCCTGAGTGGATGAAATTGTCCCGTAGAAATCTGATTCTCCAAATCATTAATTGCTTCCTGAGCACAGGAAAAAATCTGGGCAGACATTAGATTCCCAAGTGCATAGGTCGGGAAGTACCCAATTGCACCTAATGCCCAGTGAATGTCTTGTAATATCCCTTCGGTTTCGTTCTCAGGTTCAATTCCTATATATTCATTCATCTTATCATTCCAAAGCTCTGGTAACTCATTGATAGGTACTTCGCCTTGTATCAGCATCAATTCAATTTCATAGCGAAGTATGATATGCAAATTATATGTGACCTCGTCAGCATCAACCCGTACGGCGCTAGGACGAACCCGATTAATCGCTTTATAGAACGTTTCTAAGGGAATATTGCCCAGCGATGTCTTAAATCTTTGCTGTAAATCACGATAGTAACATTTCCAGAAAGCATAACTCCTGCCAACTTGATTTTCCCACAAACGAGATTGAGATTCATGCATACCCAACGATGTTCCTTGAGCTAAAAATGTCCCATCAAGATCATTAACAATCCCTTGTTCATACATTCCATGCCCAGCCTCATGTAATGAACTAAAAAGACCCGAAACTAAATTTCGTTCATGAATTCGCGTAGTCAAGCGAACATCATTTATTGAGAAAGACGTACTGAATGGATGTGCGGAAATATCTTGCCTTCCTCGTTGAAAGTCAAATCCTATATCCCTTAATACTTCCATTCCAAAATCCCATTGAATATCTCCATCATAGGAGTAATGAATAAAATCGGATTCTGGCGCTGGATCATCCTTAATCGCATCAACTATTGGAACAAGTGAAGTACGCAGTTTATCAAAAATATTTTTGACCTGTGCGGATGTTGCATTAGGTTCATATTCATCTAATAGCGCATCATACAGATGATCTAAATAACCGATTGCTTCCGCTTTCTCAATAGAAAGGTCAATAACTTGTTGAAGATGATCCGAAAATGCGCTAAAATCATTCTCACTATTAGCCTTAGCCCATGCTGATTTTGCTTTGGATGTTGTCTCGGCTATTTTTCCAACTAGTTGTGGTGATAATTTACGGGCGCGTGAATAATCTCGTTTTGTGACTCGGATGAGACTCTCCTGAAACCCCAATGGATCTGACTGAATATCTTGCAATTGATCAAGCAACTCTCCTGTACGATCTCGGATAAAGATCTCGTGAGAGGTTGAATAAAGAGTTGATACTTGTCTGGATCGAGCATCCATTGCACCTCTGGGCATATAGGTCTCTTGATCCCATTCTAATAAAGAGGCTGCAGCTCTCAGGTCACTGACTGTTCTTACAATCTGAAGTAGTTGGTCAAATTTATCTTTCGTTGAATTACTCATTCAAACATAATGATGAATATTTGCAGACAAAGATAGCACCTGCCATGAAATTTACAGCCCTCAACCACTCAATGACTCAAGATTAGAATGATAAGATCTATTTAAAACCGTGTACGATATTTGAGTTATTGGCTTAGATTTAATCACATCTTTTAATTTAACAGCGAAACCCCAACAATCAATGTGCGTGAAAGTTACTTTAGCCAATGTAGCTCAGATGGTAGAGCAGCTCACTCGTAATGAGCAGGTCGCCGGTTCAAGTCCGGCCGTTGGCTCCTGCTTCTTTGAGTATAATCTTTGACCCCAACAACGATGATTGTATTTGATTTATTGAGGATAAACAATTGATCTATTTCGACACTCCTCATCAAGATACAGCAGTCATTAATCTAAGGTTCTATTAGGGTCAATAATGACTATAAAATATCATGCCTTATTTTATGATGGTAACTACAGCTGGGTCATACTCTTTTCAAATATAGATATTCTCAATAAAAAGGCAAATTTATCTCGTTAACAGAAAAATACCACGTTTTACCCTTACCCTATCTTTGAAATGTGTTTTGATCGGATGAGCGAATCTTTTGTACTGAAACCTCAATTTGAGATGAATAAGGGGGAGTCAACATGAATCTTATTGAAAGACGTAAAATTTATCAAGCAATTGAAGATTACCGTAAACGACCACTTATAGTCTATACAACTAGCACACGTGAGGGCATTCATGCCCGAATGGGTTCAGATGCGGTGAGAGAATTCATTGATCAGATTGATTCTATTTCAGACTCAAACGAAGTAGATATCTTAGTTCACAGCACTGGAGGTGATGGACTAACCGCATGGAAATTGATGTCTATTCTTCGGGAAAGATTTGATAAAGTTTATGTATTGGTACCATATGTTGCATTTAGTGCAGCAACCCTCTTTGCATTAGGTGCAAACGAGATAGTAATGCATCCTCACTCCTCGTTAGGGCCAATTGATCCACAACTCACTGTTTTTCAACCAGATACGGGGTTTTGACATTTTGCATATGAAGATGTTGGGGCATTCCTCCGTTTCCTCTCTGATGATGTTAACATCAGTGAATAGATTCATACTTCTAAAATTATAGATCGTCTGTTCTCAGCAGTTGATCCAGTGAATATTGGTGCTGCTAAACGTGCAAGTGAATTATCTTCCTCGGTGGGTGAAAGACTACTTCGGTTGCACATGACAGATCCAGACGATAGATCAAAAGCCAAAGAGATTGCAGAGAATCTAAACAAAAGTTTTTCTGATCACTCTGATGTAGTTTCACGATCACGAGCTATAGAGTTAGGACTTCGGATTTCTCCCGCTGATAAACATCTGGAGAATTTGATTTGGAATGCTTACCTTGGTTTAGAAGAGTATATGAAATTTCGCCATCCATTTGATTTAAAACAACATTATCTTCAAAATCATAATGACGCTCAGAATTTACACCCACTTGCACCGCTTAGACTTCCAGAAAATGCACCACAGGACATTATTAAGCTTACATGGCAGACCATCATAGATCAAGCCATTCATAACTGTCTCACCTTGGAATCTACGAAGATAGATTTTTCGCTTGTATACTCTGTGGTTGAGAGTGTAAGATTTGCATCCGAATTCGTGAGGACAGGATACCTGACATCAAACATTGATCAATTTGGAGAAAGAAATATTTCAATCACCGATATTGAATCAAAATGGTATCACAAGGATTCTGATTTAGCATAGAAAGTTCTGATTGTTGTCCATATATTGTGAAACAATTTTCGATTCTTTGGGTAAACTATTTTAAGATCACATCATCCCCTTGAGTATGACTGAAGAACATTTTGATCTATTGGTATCAAGAGATAAGCATTCAAGAACTGTGATTCTTGATTTGCCTCCGAAGCCGAAGCCTCTGCCTGGGCTTATACCTTCGGAAAATTATCCAGGTATCTATTATCCTACATCGCCTTACAAATTTCCTACCACCTTCGTACCCGAGCGTACAAGTCGGAATAGGATTAAACAAAAAGGCGTGTGGCCTAAGGAGATGCTTGATGATCTATTTAAGGATGTTAAGAAATCCTTAAGTGAGAAGAAAGTATTGGATTAATGTAATGTTTCCATTACTGAATATTTCCTGCAAAAATTTGATGTAACTCAGTTCCTGAGATTGGTCAAATGAGGAGTCCCTTTGATCAAAGAGATTGTTTAATATCTCTTCAGGCTTGTGTTAAACGGGTATGAGTACCCATATTTCTCTTTATTCGTTCATTGTATCTAACACCTCCTCATCCGAGATAAGCCCACTTTGGAATTTGGACAAAACCGAAATAGAGAAAATGAATGTTGTATTTCAGGATGAAGATCATCGGTTCACCTATATCAAAAAATGCTTGAGAGCTGCATTTAGCATCTCTCTTTTCAATGCCGTCTTGGCTACCTCAAATCAGAGATAATTTAATTTCTAATCATCCATTGTACGCTACAATACAAATCAATTTCAATGTCACTTGATTTGGAATCAAGTCAATACTGGAAACCTGATGAGCACAGAATTCAATGTATTGATGCTCACACTGAGGGAGAACCATTACGTATGATCTTTTCGGGTTACCCTAAACCTACCGGAAATACACTCCTAGAACAACGCAATCACTTACAGAAATTTCATGACTCACTGAGAACGGCACTGATGTGGGAACCCCGTGGTCATACAGATATGTATGGATGTCTCATCACGAAACCAGTCAATCACGAATCTGATTTTGGGGTCCTCTTTATGCATAATGAGGGATATAGTACAATGTGCGGTCATGGCATTATCGCAGTAACAAAAGTGCTACTTGAAACTGGATGCCTTCCGAAATCAGAGCCTGAAACACGCGTCACGATAGACACTCCAGCTGGCCAAACCACGGCTTGGGCTAAAGTAGAAAACGGTCAGGTTGAATCTGTTCGCTTCCGCAATGTACCTTCATACGTTCACGCATTAAATCAATGCGTTACTGTTCCAACTCTTGGGCGCATCCATTATGACCTTGCGTTTGGAGGGGCTTACTACGCCTATGTGAATATCAGAGACTTAGGTTTAGAAGCAACCTCCTCACACTATAGTGAAATCGTTCGCTTGGGAATAATGATCAAGGAATCAATAGCAAATAGTACCTCTATTGTTCATCCCGAAGAACCTGATTTAGGCTTCTTATATGGCGTGATTTTTATTGATTCTGCTCATTCTGCTAATGCTCATAGCCGACATGTATGTGTATTTGCCGATGGAGAAGTTGACCGAAGCCCAACTGGCACAGGGGTCAGTGCGCGATTAGCGCTACTTGTTGCAAAGAGAGAAATACGACTTGAGCAACCAATTAGAATTGAAAGTATTATTGGCACTTCATTTGTTGGTCAAGCGACTCAAGAAATCTCCTATGGTGAGTATAAAGCAATTATTCCCGAAGTGAAAGGACGCGCATTCATTACTGGTCAACATACATTTTATATTGACCCCGACGATCCACTTAAATACGGATTTCGCCTCCGTTAATTATTATGCCCACTCTTCGCATTCTTTCACGAAAAGATATCGCCTCCATTATTTCAATGAAACAGGCAATTGACCTCATGCGGGATGCGTTTACTTCTCTCTCCTCTGGGCAAGCCATCACACCAGTTCGCATGAATATGCCACTCGGCCAACAGGGGCAACGGGCGTTATTTATGCCATCATTCTCTGAAGATCTTCAACAGATTGGACTCAAAGTGGTGACGGTCAATCCTGAAAATCCACGTCATGAACTTCCCTTCATTCACGCTTTCATCACGGTGAACAACGCTCGAACGGGCGAGCCAATTGCTCTGATGGATGGTGAATATATTACCGCCCTTCGGACTGGCGCAGGTGCTGGATTAGCCACCGAAATTCTCGCCCGTACTCATTCATCTGTTCTTGCAATTTTTGGCATTGGAGTTCAGGCACAAACTCAAATAGAGGCCATTTGTACAGTTCGTCCTATCAGTAAAATCATTGTATTTGCTAGATCACCTGAGAAAATCGATCGATTTATCGATCAGATTAAGCAACGCTATGAAATTGAAATCGTCGCTGCACAATCCCCAGATGATTTGCTTGAAGCGGATATTGTGTGCACTGCAACAACATCGTTAACCCCCGTATTTTCTGCGGAAAACCTCTCAATTGGGACTCATATTAACGGTATCGGATCCTATCGTCCTGACATGACCGAAATTCCCTCCCAAGTAGTCTCGTCTGCTACAGTTGTTGTAGATCACTTAGAAGCATGCCTGAGCGAAGCTGGTGATATCTCTCTACCCATTCAAGAGGGAATTATTGATCAATCACATATCCATGCCGAGATTGGAGAAATTCTATTAGGTCTCTGCCCTGGTCGTACTCATAATCAAGAAATCACTTTCTTCAAGTCAGTCGGCAATGCGATTCAAGACCTTGTCGTCGCCAGCTATTTAGTCAAACAAGCCGAACGGGTGAATCTTGGAACTGAGATCACACTTTAAAATTCTATTATTCGGAATGAGCCTCATGTGAAAGCCTGTCAGTAACTCATTCTAGCCCTGAATTTTTTGACTACAACAAATCAATCTACCGATCCATGATCAGATACTAGCCGTTTAATTGAGCGGTAGCGTCCGATTCAGCATGTACATGTTGAATCCATCCACCAGCAATTACATCTTCGTCTTCATAGATTACAACACATTGCCCAGGCGTTATTGCCTTTTGAGACTGGATAAATGACACTCGAAGCTCATTAGACGAAATCTGATTTACAACACATGGTGATCCAGGATCTTTGTAGCGGATTTTAGCCATTGCAGATCGTTCATGATCAAGGCCTGGATACTTCACAAAATTAATTTTATCAGCCACCAGTGTGTGAGAAAAAAGCTCTTCTCTTGTTCCAACAGTGATCGTATTTGTTTTAGGATCTATTGAAGATACATATACAGGATAACCTAAGGCTATATTTAACCCATGGCGCTGCCCGATCGTATAAAATGGGTAGCCATTGTGACGGCCAACTTCTGTTCCGTCCGAAAGGACTATAGGCCCATCACGAACGCTCTCATCAAGCCCTGTCACTTGATCTTTCAAAAACCGCCGATAGTCGTTGTCTGGGATAAAGCAAATTTCGTATGAATCGGGTTTTTGCGCCACACCATTGAGTCCAAATTTTTCAGCAAGATCACGTATCATGGGTTTTTCATAATGACCAAGTGGAAAAAGGGTTCTAGCAAGCTGGTTTTGTGGAAGTCCCCATAATGCATAACTCTGATCTTTATTCAGATCTAACCCGCTTGATAAGATAAACCGTCCATTTTCCTCGCGGACGCGGGCATAATGCCCAGTGGCTATATATTCACACCCAAGATCGTCAGCACGTTGCAACAATGCATCCCATTTGATATGTGTATTACAAAGAACACATGGGTTGGGAGTTCTGCCTGCAAGGTATTCTTCTGTAAAGCGCTCTATGACCCAATCTCCAAACTCTTTTCGAATGTCTACAATAAAATGCGTAAACCCTTGTGTTAATGCAACTTGCCTTGCATCATTCATGGAGTCTAATGTACAGCAACCAACCTCTTTCCCTGTTTGATGGGGAACACTTTCACTGTAATCCCAAGTTTTCATAGTGAGGCCGATCACCTCATATCCTTGTTGGTGTAAAAGTACTGCCGCGACCGACGAATCTACTCCGCCGCTCATAGCTACTAAGACTCTGGGCTTCATCTTAAAGGATATGTTTGGAGTATCCACCATCAATTGCCAAGGCTACACCAGTAATAAATCCAGCCTGTTTACTCGCTAAAAATGTAGCCGCAGCTGCAAATTCCCAGGGCTCACCCAATCGATTCAAAGCGGCCTGTTTAGCCCATCCCTCTTCTACTTGCTCCTTAGTTTTGTTTTCTTGTGTGACAAGATAATCTACCAAATGTTGTAAACGCTCCGTACGTGTAAACCCTGGGAGAAGCGTATTAACTGTAATTCCATGTTGGCCAAGCTCTTCAGACAAAGTTTTGGCGAATCCTTGAACCCCCGCCCTAGATGTATTTGAAAGATACAGGGAGTTGATCGGTTGCTTCGCTGCAATGGATGTGAGCATAAGAATTCTAGCATGTCCATCATTTTCTGCTGCTGAGCGAAGATGTGGAAGTGCATGGCGACATAGATTAATTGTGCTGACCAAATTCAACTCAAGTCCATCACGCCAATCTTGCTCACTGAAATCGTCTATTTGTCCAGTCTTCGGCCCACCTGCGTTTGTCAACAAAATATGTAAATGTCCAAATTTCGCAGTAGATTTTGTAATAGCTGATTGAATCTGTGACTCCTGAGTGACATCGCATACCAAAGGCAAGATTTTATTGGGATCAGCCCATTCATTATTGAGAATAGTTTCGGAAGCAGCCTGAATTCTGCCAGAATCCCGTGAGCAGATGGTGACATTACAACCCTCTTGCGCGAGTGCAACAGCAGCGGCAAGACCTAATCCACTGCTAGCACCAGTGATGAATGCTGTACGTCCTTCAAGTCCAAGATCCATGATACTTTGATGAGTCTATGAGTTATTATTGAAATTGAACGCTTATCTCAATCATCCTACCCAATCATTAACAATTTCAGATTCATTGTCACAAACGAACCATTATTCCTATTCTATTCTTCACGATAACTATCCTCCTGACCGATTTAGCAGAAGATGACTTTATACTTGGATAGTCGTTTGAAGCGGTTTATGAATAGTGAACATAATCCAATAATTATTTCTCATTGATGAGAATAAACAGCAGATGAGGGAAAGTCAATTTCAAAATCTTAGAGCACTATGGCTGAATTCATCAAGTCATTTTACAGAAAAACATAGGTTATCACAGTCAAATGAATCAGACGCTGACGACTGAATGGATCATATTTTGATATCTAAATTTTTTTCTGCCCTCTAATTTGATGAGTTCAATGAAAAATGCCATTCCAATAATTTCGGCACCACTTTGATCAACCAAGTCCTCAACTGCAGCGCATGTACCACCAGTGGCGAGTACATCATCATGAATTAAGATACGATCACTCGGTTTGACTGAGTCAATATGCATTTCAATGACATCTGAACCATATTCCAAGTTATACGATACGCTATACGTCTGACGAGGTAGCTTACCTTCTTTACGAACAGGGACAAAGTTTGCACCTAATTCAAGTGCTATCATTGGGGCCATAACAAAACCGCGCGATTCAACTCCGACGACCTTCGTAATATTTTTATCCATGAATGGGACGGATAATTCATGAACCGCCTTCTTGAGCAAGTCCATATTTGATAATACAGGTGTAATATCCACAAAATTTATCCCAGGTTTGGGAAAATTAGGAACTGTACGAAGTGCGTTCTTGAGTTCTTGAATTGTATTCATCATGAATTGGAGAAACAAGATTTACTATGCATTATGAAAAAGATGGACTACATTGAGTACACATGAAAATAACTAAACCCTTTGACAATAGCCCAAGAATTATGCAACATAGAATAGATTCATGAGACATCTACAGACATTTTTACTTTCCATCCAATAGATTGGTCAAGCATATCAAATATACTATAATTCAATAGCACTTCTGCTATCAAAACCTCACATGTTCAACGATGAGTGATTGATTAAGTCTGTAGGTGAAATCTGCGAGAAAACATTTAGCTCTGTAGCTTTTTGAGTGTCCAGATAATCATGCAACTAACCTCAGAACGATTAAGGTGCGCTTCTCCAATTAAATAGAGCGGGACATTTAAGGAAATAAAATAGGACTTGGTTACGGATCTATTAGCAGACTCTTTTAACCACATAACTAAGCACAGAAATTTGACAAACTGGCGTACTCCTCATCACCTAACTCTCATATCCCTTTTTCATTTTGTTTACTCAACTCGTAGAGCAGATTATAGGATTTCTCACCCAAAAGAGTCCGTTGACCACTATATCACCAGTTGTAGGATGATCCTCTGCCAAGAAGTTGATTCAGACGATCATCGATGATAATCGCCTTGTTTTTCTGACGCTGCTCAAGAGTCCGAGTCTGGATCTCAACATCACTCTCCCGTTGAGATAAAGCATGGGATTTCATATTGTGTTTGAAGTCAAATATTTTTTCCAGCTGCTCAAGAAGCAGTCTCTCTTTTTCTGGATAGTCCTCTTCATCCGCCTGACGGGCTTTTCTGGCTAAGTTCCGAGCCTCAGCTTCCATCTGCCGAAGAAGTCTACTCTCTTCTGAACGTTGATGATCACTACGATGTCTATGTCTCATTTGCCTACGCTCCCCTACTCTATGACGATCACGATGATGGATTCGTTTTCTGGAATTGTGCCGACGCTCCCCCATTCTTGCAGATCGTTCTATATTGGTTACGATAGTAGTATCCCCATTAGCATTGATCACAATCTCACGCTCAACATTGATATGTCTCATTCGCCGATCTGAATCATGCTCATCTGAATGAATGACGAATAAAGTGTCTCCCTCAGTGCTAATGATTATATCAGGAGACATTCGGAATGAGTCCGACTTCTGAGCATGCACTGTAATGGCAAATGAAAGAGTCAACAATACTATATTGACACAAGAAAGAATGTGTTTCATGAGTCTACGTTTTGAATTAATGATCCATTTAATGAGGAGTATTGCCCAATAATTCAGACATCCTCGCATCAATTAGACGATCTTTTGCCACAGATCTTTCCCTTAGACGCTCTTCCAATCTGTTAATCTGCATTTCTAAGTGATTGATTTCCATCCGACGATTGTCTTGTTTCATTGAAAAAATTTCATTTAGTTTTTCCTCTAATTCAATGACCGCTTCATCACGTTCTGCTCCCTCTGGAAGGGTTTGAATCTTTGTAGCCATCTCCATAGCCTCTTGCTCTTGACTCCACTCATCCCTCAATAACTCAAATAATTCATGACTTGCATCCCGTACATTGGTTAGATAATTTGAGAATTCTACAATTCTGTTGGCGTTGTTTTGAGAAAAATTTTGTACAAAGTTTATCATTGATGTCGGATCATGTAATGTGTTCCAAGTTGTCAGATTTGAAACAGCCCAAGAGGTAATTCCAGTATGATCAGACAACCTGCCAGTCGGTCTAGCAAAATCTTCTGTAACATAAGACTCAACCGACATGAAGCCTCCCTCATCATCAACAATAATTCTAAAATGAGCATCAAATGCACTATCTACCTCTGTAATGCTATCCTCCCAAACTTCGTATAAATGTCCATTAACTGATACGCGCATTGGAAATTTTCCTATCATCTGGGTACTGAAATGGGCTTTATTGAGGTTCAAATTGATTGCGATATTCTCTGACCGTAGGATATTTCCATTGACTTTCAATACTCCATCATGACTTTCAAAGTGGATAGATTGCGCTTGCATACCAGAAGCAATAAATGCAGTGATAATGAACGCGACTATAAAATGATTAAATGGATTTGATTTCATGATTCTTCACATACTTATTGGGGTGTTGAACGAGCCGTTTGAACACCAGGAAGGGATGAAGTTGGTTGATAGAGTGAATCTAATCTAATCACATCTGATTCATCCCATAAGTCAGGGTTTGTTCGCTGGCGGACGATATTCAGTGCTTGTTGCATTTCTATCCGCTCCTGCGTATCATCCCATTGGATCTCTACTTGGGATGATGTCTGATTAGAATCTTGGATTGGCTCTTCATCGTTTTGAATCGTTTGCAGTAGAACAAAAAGTGCGCAGACGGCCACCGTTCCAATACTTCCAAATATGGCAAGTCTTGGTGTGCGTTGAGCTCGTTTAGATTTTTGTTTTGCAACCAACAAAACACGATTCACTACATCTTCGGACACCGATACATTTTGACGTTGTGCGGGGTTCTCTAATTGCTTTTTCACAGCTTTCATTGTTTCAAATTCTTCTAGGTTACCTGAATCATTGAGAAGCTCATATAATTGCTCGGTGTCTACTTCCTCCCTGTAGAGATATTTTAATAGTAAACGTTTTCGTTCAGTGGTATTGTCTTTATGCATGCGTCGTTGTTGAATATGAGTTGCAGCCTATATCACTCCCTGGTGGAGCATAGCTTTGAGATTGCTTATCAATCATTGCCCTAAGATTAATCAGGGCATACCTCATTCGGCCTAATGCGGTATTGATAGATACCCCTGTAATTTCAGAAATTTCTCGAAACGTGAGTTCAGCATCTTGACGAAGTAATACCACCTCTCGCTGGGACGGCGGCAGAGATTGTATGCAATCATCTAACCATTGACTCCTTTCCTTAAAATAAAGAAGGTCATCGGGGGTATGATTTTCATCGGGAAGTTGCTCCCAATATTCCTCATTATCGCCCGCGACGTCTTTCCACTTATTACGACTGCGTTTATAATCAAACACAACATTTCGGGCAATCATGAGGATCCAACCTACAAACCTTCCCTGAGGGGAATAATGGGTACGGCGCCGATGCATCACGTCAATAACCTTCACAAATGTGTCTTGAAATAAGTCATTGGCCAGTTCAGTATCACGGACCATCCCCATAATAAAACCATAGACTCGGTCTTTGTGTCTACGCACTAATTGCTCAAACGCAAGTTGATCTCCCTTTTCTGCATATGCAGCCAGTAATTGGTCGTCAGACAGAGTTGATCTCATATCGGTTGTTCACCTTTATAAAATAACGAAGGAAGGCGTTTAATTATTGCATGTTTAAGGTAATAACAATTGTAGGACCTCACTCACCGTTTCAATGCCGATCACCCGAATCCCTTCAAGAGGCGTAAACCCTTGTAGGCTGCGATTTGGAACGATAGCTGATTCAAATCCAAGCTTTGCGCATTCTCCCAAACGCATTTCCAACCGGCTAACCCCGCGCACCTCACCTCCCAATCCGACCTCTCCAATCAGAACCCCGCATTTTTCAGCCGATACATCGTGTAAAGAGGAAGCTATGGCCATGGCTACGCCTAAATCTGCGGCTGGCTCATCAGCACGCATCCCTCCAGCCACATTCAAAAACACATCATGCCCCCCTAATTCTAACCCCTCACGCTTTTCCAGAACGGCCAATAATAGCTGTAACCGTTTAGGGTCAAATCCAGTTGATGTCCGCTGAGGCGTACCATAAGATGTTCTTGTCACCAGTGCTTGGACTTCAATCAACAGTGACCGAGTCCCTTCCATCGCACAGATAACACATGATCCTGTTGCTCCACTTTGACGTTCAGATAAAAAGATTTCACTTGGATTTAACACCTCTTTTAGGCCTGTATTTGTCATTTCAAAGACACCAATCTCATTGGTTGACCCAAATCGATTCTTTACCGCCCGCAGAATTCGATAGCCATGATTCCGATCACCTTCAAAATAGAGCACTGTATCAACCAGATGTTCTAACACTCTCGGACCTGCAATTGAGCCTGACCGTGTGACATGACCAATTAAAAATGTCGCAGCGTTCATTTTCTTTGTCAGACGCATCAATGAAGACGCACTCTCACGAATCTGAGTAATGCTTCCTGGCGCACTTGAAACAACGGGATCGTACATGGTCTGGATGGAATCAATGACAATGACATCAGGGACTGAATCTTCAATTGCTTTAAGTATTGATTCTGTATTGGTTTCTGCAAGAAGAAGCACATTAGGTGTAGCTGCCCCAAGGCGTTGTGCACGGAGCTTTACCTGTCTGGCAGACTCCTCACCAGATACATATAAAACAGTCAGAGGATCAAGGTAACGTCCGAGTTCAGTCATCATCGTAGATTTTCCAATGCCAGGATCTCCAGCCACCAAAACAATGGATCCCCTCATGATTCCTCCGCCCATCAGACGATCTAATTCCTGAGATCCCGTTACAATCCGGGGCATTTCACCGATCTCTACATCATCAATCGGTTGAGGTATGGCGGCGGGGGATGAAAAATGAGGCCGATCCGAAAGCGTTTCTTCAACCATGGTATCCCAGAAATTACATCCAGGGCATTTTCCTAACCATTTCGGTGAAGAATACCCACATTCCTGACAGTAAAATCTTGTTTTTGTTTTTGCCATCAATGTTAATGAATCAATAAAAGATAGCGTTCAACTGTGAGATTAGAAACAAGAATCATTAAATTTGTTTAATAGAAATAATTTCAATCGTTTTCATGCCATCTTTTGATCTTCGCTTAACAAAGCCTCTATTTGATATCGGTCGTTTTACGATTCTCATGTCATCGGCGTTTATGTCGCTCAATGAAATGCGGATCTATCGTGATAATTTCCTTACCCAACTGGTTCGTATTGGAATCGATTCAATACCCATCGTTGCACTTGCCGCTGCATTTTCGGGCGCTGTGACAACTGTCCAAACCGCCTATCAACTCATCTCACCGTTAATTCCTCCTAAAATTATTGGATCAGTCGTTGTCCCTTCATTAACAATGGAACTTGCTGCAGTCATCACTGGATTTATTCTTTCTGGGCGCGTTGGGGCTCGGATTGCCGCAGAATTAGGAACCATGCGTGTGACCGAGCAAATTGACGCACTTGAAGCTATGGGACTAAATTCTGTTGGCTATCTGATTGTTCCACGTGTCTTGGCTGGAATCGTAATGGTTCCCGTTTTGTTTGTGGCTGCCTGTCTAGTTGGAATTATAGGAGGACTCCTAGCAGGAGAATTGACTGGCGTTGTGACCGCTGCTGAATTTATTTTGGGAGCTCGAGAACACTATGATTTCTTTGGCCCATGGTTTGGACTCATCAAAGCATTTGTGTTTGGATTTCTGATCACATCCGTTTCCTGTTATATTGGTTACTACACCAGCGGTGGGGCCGAAGGGGTCGGGCGTAGTACGACCCGAGCCGCAGTTATGAGTTGTGTGCTTATCTTAGTTGCTGATTTAGTATTAGCGGTCCTGTTGTTGTAGAGTACTGACATAGAATTAATTGATTCAATCCCAATGATCAAGGTAGAAAGCATCTATAAATCTTTCTCTGGCCGAGCTGTATTACAAGATATATCTCTTGAAATTTCAGAAGGATCTACTCAGGCAATCATTGGACAAAGTGGTTCAGGCAAGAGCGTCCTGATGAAACATCTCATTGGTCTACTTCAGCCGGATAGTGGGCGAATCATCGTTGATCAAACTGACATCGGAAAAATTTCCTATGCAGAATTACGCAAGGTGCGAAGGCAATTTGGGGTTCTTTTCCAAGGTGGTGCGTTGTTTGATTCCATGAGTGCATTTGATAATATTGCATTCCCACTGCGCACCTTTACCAGTAAATCTGATCAAGATATTCATAATGAAGTACAACTGTGTTTAGATCTTGTAAAACTTTCCAATATTGGAACAAAAAAACCTGACGAGTTATCTGGGGGGATGAGAAAACGTGTCGCCCTCGCTCGTGCGATTGCATTGCGTCCTCGATATATCATCTACGACGAACCCACGAGCGGACTCGATCCTGAAACCTCAAATGCCATCATCCATCTGATCAAAGACTTGGCAGATCGACTAGACATTACCAGCGTTGTTGTTACCCATGATATGCATTTAGTCCTCACGATTGCTGATCATGTCGCGTTTATTCATGATACGCGTATGCACTGGATTGGAACCATTGAAGAACTACAGCAAAGCACTGATGTAACACTACGCTCATTCATCAAAGCGAATGAGTATGTCATTGAGTCTGAACCTTATTAATCAAATTATTATCAAGTGATTATTCGTAACGAAGTAAAAATTGGATTAGCGGTTGTTGTTGCAACTGCTCTTTTCTATATTGGAACCCGATATTTTAGAGATCTTCCTATCTGGGGACAAGCCGACATGTATTATACCGAATTACCTCATTCTAAAGGGTTGGTCGTTGGAAATGTTGTCGCAGTGAATGGTGTTGCTGTTGGATCTGTCTCCGAAGTTAGGTTGACAGGAACTGGGGCCCATATTGCTTTTTCTATCAATGACAAAATACCCTTGACCGAAGGAACAACAACATCTGCGGGTGGCTTTGGGTTTGTTAGTAGTGTGCAGTTAAATCTTTTGCTTGGTCCACCTGATGCACCGATTTATCCATCTGGATCATTGATCCCTGCAACCTCTGAAACTGACTTTTTCAGCGACTTAGGTGATCGTGCACCAGTCCTTCTCAATCGCGTTGATACCTTCTTAGCTGGGACAAATACAGCAATGACCGCTGCGACTGACCTATTATCAAACCCCCAAGGACAGATGAACCAAACCTTATCTTCTATCCAGACATCTGCTGAAGCACTGCAATCAATATTACTCGCTGAGCAGGGAAGTCTCCAAGCCACGCTCAATGATGTTCAAAGTTTGTCAAACACATTAGAAACTTTTACCGAAGATTCTCTGGGCAGTGTTACCACCGAAGTTAAACAAATCTTTGATCAGTTATCAAATAACCTTGATCTTCTGGAATCCACGATGACTGAACTCAACTCTTTGATCGCATCAATCAATGAGGGAGAGGGAACACTTGGAAAACTGGCACATGACGATTCGCTATATACCGAATTACTTGGAACAACGTCAGCATTAAAAACTATCCTAGAAGATTTCCAAGAGAATCCTGCCAAATACCTGGAGCATCTCAAACTAGTTGACGTATTTTAATGCCCAGCTACGAAGAATCTCTTGAATTATTTCACCAGTGGACTCAATCTGAAAGCCTCCGTAGACATGCCTATGCCGTAGAGGCAGCCATGGAACACTATGCCATAATCTTTGATGAGGATGTGTCGCTATGGCGGATCACTGGACTGCTTCATGACATGGATTATGAACTCCACCCAACTGCTGAGGAGCATCCCTACATTGGGGTTGATGTGTTGCGCAATAAGAATTATCCAGACTCAGTCATTGATGCGATTATGGGCCATGCTCTATACACTGAAACCCCTAGAAAGACCCTTCTGGCAAAAACCTTATTTGCAGTAGATGAACTTGCTGGATTCATTACTGCCGTTGCCTATGTCCGCCCAACACGTTTAGAGGGGCTGACACCAAAGAGCGTTCGCAAAAAATTAAAAGATAAACGCTTTGCAGCCGCGGTAAGCCGTTCAGATATTCAACTGGGTGCTCAAGAGATGGGGATTGAATTATCTCAGCATATCGCCAATGTCATTGCTGGAATGGCACAGCGTGCCGACCGCCTTGGACTCTCAAGTCCTAGCTAATCCTCTTTAATAATTTCTATGTCAAAGAATCGTCTCAGAAATATTGTGAGCGAGCATCTTAGCCGTTCGTTTGAGACAAAAACCACAGACAGCACAGCAACTCACTCATACCATAGGCCTAATCCTAAACTGGGAGTAGGTCTAAAATTACTTCGTATCATTCCGTGGAGTTTGTTAGCGCTCTTTATTTTTTCATTCATCTGGGACTTCAATTATTTGAGCCTCTTGCTCAATGCCTCTGGTATCTACCTGTACTCCAATGGTAGCGAAGCCGTGTCCATTATTCTTTATTCAGCACTACGACTGCCTGAATTTAGTCGTGCCTTAGAATTAGAAGGTCTGATTGTGACGGTTTCGGCTGCAGGACTCATTGGATTCTTTACAAACTGGTTAGCGATAACCATGTTGTTTCATCCGAGACAACCAAGGCCCCTCTTGGGACAAGGGATTATCCCAGGATCTCGTGAACGAGTGGCCCACCTGATTGCCCAAGCAATTAGTAAGGACTTGATTAGCGAGGATGTGATCCTTGAGAGGATTCATGTCAGTGGAGTCGTCCCCAAGTATCGAGATATGGCGCTTCAAGTCACTGAGAATCTTATTCTTGACGAAGAATTTCAAAAAGAAATTAAGGGATTAATTAGTCAGTTTCTAGCCGAGAAGTTATCAAGCCCTGAGCTCAAAGAAAAGATTGTTTCACTTGTCATGGAAATGATTGACTCCGCAGCCAAAAATGGTTTAGCTGGAGTGGCAGTAAAGGTTTATCGGATGCTGAATCGTGACGGGCTCTATCGTCAAATCGAGGAAGCCATTGATACGCTTCCAGAAACTGTGGATTTTGCCGTCAATGAGTTAACCCGTACCTTTCAAACCATTCCCGAAAAGATCGCTGAGCGATCAGATGATATTGAATTATGGTTAACCAAGGCCATCATGTCATTTGTCAGTACGCTTGATATCTATGATATGGTGTCACGAAATTTACGCCAATTTGATGACCGACGTTTTGAAAATTTAATCAAACGAACTTCAAGCCATCAATTGATTTATATCAAATATTTGGGAGGTGCGCTGGGGGCAATCGGAGGTTTGGTGATTTTTGATCAATGGGTTGCTTTACCGTTACTGGCGGCAATTATCGGGACCGTCATTGCCTTAGACAAACTCATTCTCTGGATAATGAACCGTCGCCAAGTTGTTAAGGGGTCGTAGTTGAATGACATTTGGTTCAACCTCAATGGTTGCATTTAGGACCTCAAGAACCTCGTCCACTGTCAGTGCCTTCATTAAGCGGGTTCTTAATTTGCTTGCGTTTGAAAATCCTTTAAAGTAGCCCCCGTACATACGACGCATCTCTTTGACCCCTTTACGCTCACCAAGCCAGTCACACTTTGAGGTGAGATGCTCTGCAACCACACTGATACGCTCACTCCATGATGGTGGAGGGACATTAATTCCATGCTGTATCAATGATTTGGTCCGTTGGAAGATCCAAGGATTACCAATTGCACCGCGCCCAATCATCACGGCATCTGCATCCGTTTCATCAAACATCTGTAAGACTGATTCAGGTTCAAGTGCATCTCCATTACCAATGAGTGGGATATCTTTGAGACCATCTTGTTTAATTGATTTAAGATATTCCCAGCGGGCCGATCCAGTGTACATCTGTTTGCGGGTACGGGCATGAACAGCAAGAGCCTGAATTCCACTTTCTTCAAGCATTCGGGAAACATTCACTATATCAATACTTGAGTCATCCCAGCCTAATCGTGTTTTTACTGTCACAGGGCGATCCGTTGATTCTACCACCGTGCGTGTAATCTTCTCCATCTTAGGCAGATTGCGCAAGATACCTGCCCCTGCTTCTTTACACACCACCTTACGGACCGGGCATCCAAAGTTGATATCAATGATATCTGGCTCTACTTGATCGACGATTTTGGTTGCTGACCTGACCTGATCAATGTCACCTCCAAAAATTTGAATCCCAACCGGACGCTCATTTTCACGTATATCCAATTTCATCAGTGAATCTTCTGCTTCATATACCAACCCCCCTGATGAGATAAATTCAGTATAAACTACATCCGCACCATAGCGCTTACATAAGGCCCGAAATGGTGGATCAGACACATCCTCCATCGGAGCCAAAAGAAGTGGGCGATCACCAAGTTGAATTGAGCCTATGCGCATTACATGTGAAGAAATCAGTATCTTTAAGGTGAAACGATTCATCTCCTGATTCGTGCCTGCAAGACTTCCTACATGAAGATCTGATGATGCTTCATGCATGATGATCCAAGATTGTAGTTGTTTTTATCGACACGAACATGTCAGGTGGTACTAAGTGATGTGCTCTTTAATTATTTGAATTTTTGATGCTTTTCAGGTAGTTCATTTAGGCAGGTGAGATTGGATTTACCATTTTTTGTCATACTCATTAGACTATTTCTCTCAATATCATGAAATTCTTATCGCTCATCTGGTTAATTGCTTTGGTTACGATTTCTGGTTCATCGCATCAGGTTGATCCCGAAATCATTGAGGACTCACCAACTGTGATTCTCATCTCAGTTGATGGACTGCGGGCTAGCTACCTCAATGAAGAAGACTCTCCCAATATCCTTGAACTAGCTCACAACGGGGTCATTGCTGAGTATATTGAGCCTGTTTTTCCATCTAAGACGTTTCCGAACCATTATAGCATTATCACTGGACTATATCCTGCAAACCACGGAATTGTGAGTAATTCAATTTATGATCCTGAAATCGGACTGTTTAGGCTTAGTGACCGAGAGATGATTGCAAAATCAGAATGGTGGGGTGGTGAGCCTCTCTGGATTACAGTACAAAAACAAGGTCGTACAAGTGCTACTTATTTTTGGCCTGGCTCTGACACTGATTCCATTCAAGGGATGCAACCAACCTATCGCATGGAGTATGATCATGACTTACCACACACTGTACGCATTGACTCTGTCATGGCAGCTGTCACGCGTACTCCCCGCCCTGCTTTAATTACAACCTATTTTAGTACCGTAGATACGCAGGGACACATTGTGGGCCCTTATGCAGAAGAAACTCGAGCGGCACTTAAGGACGTTGACAACCATATTGGTAACTTGGTTGCTCGCTTAAAAGAGGAAGGAGTTTTTGAGAATATTAATCTTGTCATTTTGGGAGATCACGGAATGGCTGCTACCTCAAAAGATCGCGTTGAATTCGTAGATGAATACATCAATACTGATGATGTGTATCGCGTTGGGGGATTTGATGCGTTAGGATTTTTGAATCTCAAAGATGCTTCACAAAAAGACTCTCTTCTTAACCGTCTCAATCAAATGGAACATGTCCAATGGTATGCCTCAGAGGACCTTCCTGCAAAATGGCATTACTCAGGCAATGATCGAATTGCGGATATTATTGGACTTGCTCAAGAGGGCTGGCAAATGTCAACCAAAGCCCTCTACGATCGAAACCCAGACTATTACTCTGGGGGTACCCATGGATTTGATCCAAGCCTTGAATCTATGCATGCAGCATTCGTTGCTCATGGTCCCCAATTCATAGAGAATTCAACTGTTGACGGCTTCTCAATGATACATATCTATGAACTCTTATGTGCTGCCCTCAATCTTCAACCGGCTCAAAATGATGGAGATCTTGAAGAAGTGAAGCATCTATTGAGAACATCACCTTAATTTTATTGATCGTCCCTTAACTGGTGACTCATGATCTGCGGGATTGCAGAAAAATAGCTGCTACAAATCATGGCGTGGCGATTGATAGATGATGAGCGGTAGTGGATGACTGTATCAACGATGGACTCTGATTAATCGCCCAGTTTGAACGGAGTAATCTTTGTCGGATTCGGTAATCAGACGATATAGGTAGAGCCCAGCAGGAAAAGACTCGCCTTGAATCGTCATACTTTTCGCAAATTTGCAAGGCTCGTACCAAAGCGAATAAAATTTCAATGGTGCTGACGATTAGGATGCACTATTGAGTCCCATATTTTCTCAAATACAAACATGGGGAGATTCTATGCTATGATGTCTCAATAAATTAGATTGGACTCAATCTAACGCGTCATTGACGCAATAAACTATCTGATTATGTCTTCATTGACCACAGATCAAATGAATCACTACTTATTCCCTCACCATTCTGCATGACATAATGGGTTTGGTTTAATTGTTTGCATTCTGCTATGAATGCATCGGGGGAAGCTGTATTGAACGTAAACATATCATAGTGACATGGAACTACGATCCTTGTGCCAGCTTCCTTTGCTAAGCGAGCAGCTTGACGGCCATCCAAATTACCAGCAACCCGTCGTTTAGGATTTCTCCCATTGATTGGTAATAAAGATACATCTATTTTGCGACATCTGAGTCGTTCAATCAATCCATCAAAAAGTAAAGTATCACCGCAATGGTAAAAACACCATTCTCCAAAACAAATCACATAGCCCATGTAATAATGTCTCCCTTGTTGATCAACCTCTAAATCTTCATGTGCGGAAGGGATTCCGGTAAACCTAAACCCATCTACTTCAACCTCAGATCCATCAACTAAACCAACCAAGCGTGTAGCATTGCCTTGGAGCCGATTCTCAATAAACGTCCGATTCGCCTCTGGAATTATAAGGGTTAAATTTGGGTTTTCATGTATCAACGGGATGAGCGTCTCCGCATCTAAATGATCTGTATGATTGTGACTTGACGTTACAACATTGATAAAATCAAGCGACTCAGGGGTAATCACTCGCTCGGTCATACGAATGTGCGGTTTATCCGTACTTGAATACTTCTTTGTCAACGAATCAGATAGATAGGGGTCTAAAAGGCAATAGCGATCGTTCCACTTGATCAAAAAACCACTCTGGCCTAACCACCATAAGCGCCACTGATCTACCCCTAAATCACTCCGACGTATATCATCAAGAAGCCTTTGATTTTTTTGGAGAGGTTTAATCATCTTGGACAAACCGCTGAGTGACCTCTCCTGTATCAGGATTTTTGAGAATCACTTTTACAGTCCCATCAGGCAAGCGCTCACGTTTTACCAGTTCCAGACCATTTACTGTTTCTGGTATTCCCTGAATGTGTTTCACATTGGTTTGCCCCCGCCAATCGTCTAATTCTACTGTTTCCCACTTTCTTGATTTGATTGAACGATAACATGCATCAATGACGGCATTAACAACATAACCGTCATAAAACGTTTCTCTGGGTTGACGCTTTTCATCCATGGCATCAAACATATCGGTAAACATATCTGTATAGCCGAGTTCATGAACTTCGTCTCCAACTGGAAATAACCATCCAGACTCTTGCTCTGTTTTTTCAGCTACATACCCCCCTGCTCCGCTGGAATACATCTCAAATCCTGTCCTAAGAAAGTGATTCAACCATATCGTCCCTTCTGTCCCAGCAACCTCATCTCTTAAATCCATACCCCCTCGGAAAGTCCAACTCACCTCAAACTGCCCTACTGCCCCATTATCAAAGCGAATGAGCGCAATACTATTATCTTCTGCACTGATTGGATGTACAAGAGTATCTGCCCAACAGCTTACTTCCATAGGACGAATATCCTTTCCAATGAAATTTCGAATGATTTCAATACAATGGCATCCTAAATCGATGATTACCCCACCACCAGCCTGCCCTTGATCCCAAAACCAGCTACTATGAGGTCCACTATGTGCTTCACGCGACCGGACCCATAGTGTCTCGCCAATCGCACCGCGCTGAACTGATTCAAGTGCTTTTAGAGTCTTTGGGGTATAGACAAGATCTTCCAAATAACCAGCGAAAATTCCACTCGATTCAACAATGTCTAAGATACGCTTCGCCTCCGAAGCAGTACGGGCTAGTGGTTTTGTACAAAGAACTGCTTTATTTGCATCAGCACATAGCCGAATCGCTGTTTCATGTAAATGATTCGGCAGTCCGATTACAACAACATCAGTTGATGGATGCTCCACAGCTTCCGCCAAATCTGTGACTGCATGTGGGATTTTCCATTTCTGGGCAAAGTCATTGACCCGTTTAACATCTCGAGAATAAACACAGGCCACGGAATCACGGCTTCGCTGTCCGTGCAGCGTCATTGTATAAAACAGAGCGATCAGACCTGTTCCAAGCATCGTGATGGAATGTTGATGATGCATTATTTTGAATTATTGATTGCTGGGTTAAGGCACACTGTATGACTGAAGGAACTATAACTTTCAATGAACACACCTAAAATACCAAAATACACTTTATCCAACTTCTTGTCTAGATTTAGTCAAACCAGATAGGATTCACAAAAAGAAATTTAATCAATCTGATGGGACTCTTGTAGGTTTTGAATATGAATTTGATTATTCAAAATTACTGCCTTTGAAAATTTCAAGAAAAATATGATGTAATTGTTCAAGTATGAAGAATTACAATTTAGTTCCTTACAACTCAGTCACTTATATTATCAAATATTGGCAATAAATATAGCTCGGCACATATTCATTTTGAAACCTACAGCGGGGTTGTTTCAAAATTAGGTTAAACTTTTGAGTTTTCACTGTGACTGGCAGGGC
>JAPOTS010000085.1 GCA_026709065.1 Bacteroidota bacterium | reverse complement strand
CTGATATCTCCGCAGGCAAACGTCAGACAAAACGTGGTTGGAAATTCAGGGTAGGCTTTAAGTGAAATATTGGCGGGGTTTAGGCTTCATAATATATCACCATATGGGGGAATGAGTTTTAGAAAAATGAACGTCACCAACTCCATAAAAACACTACTGGAATGGGCTTGCGAACAGTGTACTATACTTTCAGAAAAAATCGAGCAACTGGATAAAATCAAGCTGTCATAGCTCAGCTATGGCAGTCCCGTTGTGTTCAAGAAACATCGGAATTGATTCTTGCCTCATGTCTAAGCGAATGAAAACTCATGCCATGATTACTGGTTAAGCAACGAATACACCTACAGATTCCTTGATAGTTTTATCAAAAATGTACTCAATACCTGATTCAACCACTCCAAAAGACGTATCTTTATTTGTTCTGGTTGTTCATTTTTGAAGAAAATAAATCCATCATCAGCTACAGAAATTATGGATATCGCTGCCTCTTCGCCATCTGGAACAATATCTTTGAGGGCAAGAAATGGGTAACATGCCAAGGCTTCAAGGTTGATATACTTCCCAATTCCATGAATACTAAATACGAGTCGTGCACTTAGAGTCCAGTCCATGCGTAATTCAATCCAGAATCGATATGTATCAGTGTTCGCATAATATTCCCAACGTTTAGCATTATTGATGATCTGATAGCGATGGTAGTGATCTGTACATTCATCAGATTCATCAATATACACAGTTGGTGAGGAATGAATTTGTTCAAAAATGACCTTGATCTCGGGAACGAGTTTATTGAGTTGGCTTTTCAATTCTGATTCAATTGCCAAAGAATGACTGAATAGTTTTCTTTTCGATTTGTTATCATTATATGCCGTAGCAGATGCCTGAAGAATTGTTAGTGCAGAATCAGTATTTGGTATGCTTTGAGACGTAATTTCTCCAATATTTGATGCTTTTCTAAACTGTGTTCTTAGCGACCTAACGAAGATATTTATTAAGGGTAGAAGATCTCCATCATCCGCTTTTTCAAGTGCTTGAATATAATTTGATCTGTCATCTCTGGTGATAATGAGAGGGAACAGTCCGTTTTTGAGGAGAACTAATGAAGATAGAGCACAGGCTACTCACCCATTGCCATCCTGAAATGGATGGATTTGAGTAAATCGGTGATGTAACCATGCGGCTTGAACTTCACTTGAAACTCCAGTTTGAATATGGTGATTATGAATTTGGAGCAAACGGTCCATCTCGGATTGAACATGTTCTGGATAATAATAAACATATTTTATTCCGTCGCGGACTGGAAAATTTTCGCGTTTTCTCCAGTCACCTTTAATTATTGGAATATTGAAAGATCTACCAACCATATCTCTTCCTTCAGCCGTTTCCTGACTCCTGAGTAAGGAAGCATGAAGCTCTTTGATGTATGAGATCGTGAGTTGTCTATTTCCTTTGATAAAGTCAAACAAGCCATCAAAAGAATCTTTTTGATCCTTGAGCAAGTTTAGAACGTACTCCCGAGGTTTATTCGCCCCATGATGGATATATCAGCTTTAAATCCATACTCAATGAGTGTCGTGGTCACACCTCTATCAATGGTATAAAGATTTTCAATCACCCCTGTTTCAATCGCCCACTCTCTGCCAAGCCTTTCAGTGAATTCATCAATTGACTCCTGATTTTCTTTAAATTGATGTAGTTGTTTCTCCCAACTTGCTTTGATACCAAGTACTTCTGAAGATGTGAGATCATTTGGATCTTCCGTAAAATCTTCTATTGCTGTATCTACGTTCCAAATTTTATGTATAGTCTCTTTAAACATCCTATCACAGTTGTTTCAAGTTCTTTGGTAGGCAATCAATAGAACCTCGTCATTAGCATTTATCAACTTGGGATATCAACCTTTGCATCTGAATTGAATGAATTTTTCATTCTTGATATAAGAGATACTGTTGATCAGGGGTTGTTTCAAAAGTAGGTTAAACTTTTGAAACAACCCCCCATGCTCGTATTGATCAGTTCAAATCAATTGCGCTATATGGGATAATGTTATAGATACGAAAGGAAATCTAACTTCCCTTTCTATGCTCTGTGGTCAGCGCAATGCCTGGCGTGAAAAAATCTTCTTGCACATCAATATGATGAATCAGAATTCTGGCTCTTGTCATTCTCACGATGATTCGAGATGCCCTGCCTGGATGAATTCTCGCACACTTAGAAAAACTTTTCACGGTAACCCGCCCCATCTGATCTAGATGTCTCAGTAGAAGGCGCTCTTTATCACCAAGTTGTATCAACACATTGTCTGGATTTGAATATTGCCTCATTAGCTTTCGAGCTTCATGACTGGCCTCAACGCACATATCTTCAAATCTAACAAAAACTAATCTATTCTTTGAACCTAGTTCCTGAACATAATGAGGTCGATCAGAACTCATGGGGATCTCAATAGCCACTACTGAGCGCGTCCTGCTGACTTTTACTTTTTCATACTTGAAGTTAATTTCAGGTGTGCAATGCTTATTCAAAGCAGATTTGAGTGCAAAGAGTTCTTCTTCTGGGTCTTTTACCCCTGATAGCTGCCCATCATCTGTGACTCCAATCAACATGAATCCACCACGCGTATTACCGAGCGCTGTTACCTCTCTGGCAATCCGCTCGCTCTCAGGCAAACAGTGCTTGAACTCTATATAAAGCCCCTCGCCCTGAGCAGCCATTTTCTCCAAATCCTTCTTGGTCATTCAATTGATAAATTCTTAACAATCAATCATCCAAGAGCAAACCAAATACAACGATATTTAATGAATCAGTTATTGATCTCATAGAATCAGTGGATCCAGTAGATATACCATATTTAGCTTTTCTCATCCTTTGGAGTTCTTGACATTAAATTCTCAACTAATTCAATAGGCCGCAATCCTTCAAAAAGGATTCTGTAAATAGCATCTGTGATTGGCATGTCAATTCCCAGACGTTGTGACAACTGATATACCGCTCGGGTTGTATTGACTCCCTCTGCAACCATGTTCATGTGATTGGTCACCTCATCAAGCGATGCTCCTTTACCGATTGCCTCGCCCAAATGGCGATTACGACTGTATTTACTCGTGCAGGTCACTACAAGATCTCCAAGTCCTGTCAACCCTGTAAACGTCTGAGGCTCAGCTCCCATTGCGCAACCCAGTCTCTGAATTTCCGCAATACCACGCGTGATGACAGCAGCCCTCGCATTATCTCCAAAACCCAACCCATCACTGATGCCTGATGCAATAGCCATGATATTCTTAACACTTCCCCCAATTTCAACTCCTCGGACATCCATATTCACATAAATCCTCAAGTGAGGAGTCATAAAGATTTTCTGCACAAACTGCGCTTGTTTTTTATCGGTGGAAGATGCTACAATTGTCGTAGGTTGGTGAGCCGCAACCTCTTCGGCATGGCTTGGACCATAAAGGGCTACACAATGGCCTACTGGTACCGGTGGTGATAAGACATCCGCCAGCACTGATGTCATGGTCATCTCCGTTTTTGACTCAATTCCTTTAGCGACTGAAATTACAGTAAGCCCTTGATGAACGTATTCTGCTAACTCTGTAGCCAAACTCCGTACTGCATGTGACGGCGTTGCGATCACCCAGCAGTCAGCGCCATCAGTTGCAGTAGCGAAATCCGTTACAACTGAAACCGTGGAGGGAATATCGACATCAGACAAGTATTCTGGATTTCGACGCGTTTTGATTATGCCTTGCGCGATCTCATGCCTGCGGGCCCAGAGCCTGACAGTGTGTCCCTGTGAGGCAAGGCTAACTGAGAGTGCAGTGCCCCAGCTGCCTGCACCAAAAACTGAAATAATACTTGGCATTCAAACTGCCTGAAACTAAAGCTCTCCCCGCCGACGCATTCCATGCGCCAACCTGAAATGTTTGATCTGATTCTCAGTCCCTGAAATTAACCTCTTGATATTGGTTCGATGAGCATATATGATGGCTATTGCAAATACTGTCCCAAATAATAATAAACTTCGATCTAAGCCTTCAATTTCAAACACAAACTTACGGATGGCAACTGTTGTTGGGAACATCAATGCTGCAATGATGCTTGCAAGAGAAACATATCTGGTGGCGACCAAAACAATCATGAATACACCAATAACGATCCACATAGTTTGGGGAGTAATCGCAAATAATACACCTGCGGCTGTGTTTACACCTTTCCCGCCACGAAATCTTGCAAACACAGGAAACATATGGCCAACAATTGCCGAGATGCCGGCTATGAGGGCAATGACCGACTCTACTTGGAAAAATGCTGGTTGACCGGGGAGTTGGTCAATACGAATTGTAGCAATGACACCTGCTGCCAATAGACCTTTTCCAACATCTATCACTGTTGATAGCAGGCCAGCTTTCCACCCTAAAACACGAAAAACATTCGTTGCTCCGGCATTGTTGCTCCCATGCTGGCGAACATCAATCTTATAGAGTAATTGTCCAACCCAAACACTTCCAGGAATAGATCCTGCCAAGTAACTCAGAATAAGAATGAGTGCAAGCGATCCCATTAGATGATTAAAAATTGATTACCGTTACAGTTAATTGACCTAACGGTAGCTTAAAATACTGTACCAATTTGAATTGGTGTTTCTTGATGAGCTGTTGCAATGCGATTAATCTCCTCAGTGGCCGATGAAGGGGCAACAGCAACTAAGCCAATCCCCAAGTTAAATGTATCACGCATATCCATTTCTGGAACTGCGCCCCGCTCCTGAATAAGCTTAAAGACAGGTGGTCGCTGCCACCTATCATAATTAACATTGATTTGAAGTCCCTTTGGGAGAATACGACGAGTATTCCCTTCTATCCCACCGCCCGTCACATGGGCAAAAGCATTGACGATTTCCTTCATGTCACGAATCAGAGAAAGGTAGCATTTATGGACAGCTAGTAACTCTTCTTGAATGCTTTTGCCACCTAACTCAGCAGGTTGATCATTTAGAGAAAATCCTGCAAGGGTTCCCATGAGAACCTTACGTGCAAGGGAATAGCCATTAGTATGAATTCCTGATGATGCAAATCCCCAGAGAATATCTCCTTTCTGAATATTGCGTCCATCAATGATTTTTTCTTTATCAACAACTCCGACTATGACTCCGGCCAAATCATAATCGGTAAGTGAATAGAGGTCTGGCATTTCAGCGGTCTCTCCCCCAATTAATGCGATCCCGGAATCTTGACATGCTTGAATGAGTCCCTTCATCACCGATTCAATGACCTCAGCCGAAAGTTCACCTGCAGCAAAATAATCAAGAAAGTATAACGGATCAGCCCCACAAACGGCTATATCATTAATACAATGGTGAACGAGATCCTGACCAATCGTTTCGTGTATTTCAGCCTGAACTGCGACTTTTATCTTTGTTCCAACACCATCAATTGATGAGACGAGTATCGGTTGCTGATACTTAGATATATCAAGTTGAAAGCAACCACCAAATCCCCCAATTCCTTGAATGACCGAAGATGAATAAGTGGACTGAATCATTGGCTTTAAGCGATCAAACACCTGATTCGCCTTATGTATATCTACTCCTGCGTCCTTATAGGTTGTCATTATTTCAATGAATTACTCTCAAATACAACACGATAAACTCTCTGTATGAAACAGTCTAAAGATTGAGACTCAATTTTCGGATCTACAACTTTTTTAGTGGGTTAACCGTTTTTTTGATAGCCTACTGGATATA
>JAPOTS010000095.1:5000-44400 GCA_026709065.1 Bacteroidota bacterium | reverse complement strand
TACTTGACGGGGCCGTCCAATTTAGGATGACACGATTGGGTCCATCATGGACTGCCCTGAGTGCCGTTGGCGGGCCAGGTTGACCCGACAGTGTGGTGGCTTGGGCGACATTGGACCATGATGTGCTGGTGCCTGCCGAGTTTTTAGACTGAACGCGGTAGTGGCGAGTAGTTCCTGCACTCAGTCCAGTGTGGGAATAGGTCACGCCACTACTGATTTCGGATCCCTGGTCTGCCCAACCTGTACTACCATCATTGGACACTTGAACTTGGTAGCTACAGCAAGGTAGGCCACCGGTATTAGACGGAGCAGTCCATTTCAGGTTGATCGTTGTTTTTCCGTCCGGGGTTGCCGTGAGATTCCTCGGCACAGAGGGGGCAGTCCCTGCACCAGTCGTGACAGAAACAATAGTGGAATAAGGGCCAAGTCCAAATCCACGATCTCGTGCCCGCACTCGGTACCAGTAGGTGGTTGCCGCAGGGAGTCCAGTGTGTGAATAGGTCCTTGTGGCTGGACGAACAACAGCTATTTCTGTCCACGTTGGAGTTTGAGCATTTCCATTTGTGGAAGTCTCAACCAAGTATCTCTGAATTTCATCAATTAGACGATTACTAGCAGGAGGGGCGGCTTCCCATGATAAGTTGATCACTGAATACCCACTAGCCGTTGCCGTGAGATTCGTCGGTGCACCAGGGATGAGACCAGAAAATGTGGAAGGGTCTTTTGTTGCAGAGCTGATGGGGCTCAACGAGGGTTGCTGTAGTGTGGGCACCATGAGATTTCTTAGAGACCGCTTGTGCTTAATCGTTGAATTAACCAGATCGGTCATATTGTTTTCTGGAGCTATGGATGCTTCCATTACGGACCCAGGGGGCATATCAGTGGGGCGGATGAAACTGACGAAGCGAAGATCTTCAAAGGACGGTGTGGGGGATCGGCCCGAGATAGAAGCACCCAAGTTCAATGCTTCAAAAGAGAAGGAATCAGACAGGTGGTATGAGTGCCTTTCGGCGTTGATGGGTCGCTCCCAATGGGGGATGATTTCCACATCATGGGGATTCGTATTTATAAAATGGGGGGGGGGTAGAATTCTCTTCACTGCCTTGAAAAAGCAGGGGAGAATCTGTAATCTCGGATCTGGAATCTAATTGACCAAACATCAGTGAGTCTGGGTGAACACTTTCCGAACCAGACATCAAAGCAAAAGACAAAAATGAAAAGATAAAATACATGAATCAAGAATAATAATTACCGGCTTGGCCTAAAGTCAATTTCAGCTAAAGATACAAAAATGACCAATTCTTATAGGCATCCATACGATACAGGTGTGCCTGAAGAGATCTTTTTGCGTATGGCCAAAGAAGGTAACACTCTGTCGGGACTCATGGAAGCATTTGCTACATGTGTATCAGTTGCATTGCAGTACGGGTTCCACTGGAAACTCTATGCTCCAAGTTCAAATACATGCGCTTTGAGCCGAGTGGGTATACGTCAAACCGTGATATTCCGATGGCCGCGTCGATCCTATACTATCTGTTTCGGTATCTGTCTCAAACCTTTATTGAAGAGAATGGAGGTGGGGATCACCAGTCGTGGAAAGAAGTGTATCAAGCTTGGCAAAGGGGAGAAGATAGAGAGTATGGCTATAAAGACATATACGAAAGTTACAGCGAAAATTCCGATATCAACCTTGTAGTGCAGGAGTCACGAATCTCCATCTCTCAACCGATTCAGGCAGTTGCACCTACCTGTGCTGAGTGCGGGGCAATTACTGTCCGCAGTGGTGCATGTTACGTGTGCACGCAATGTGGAAGTTCAAGTGGATGTGGGTAAGCTATGAAGCGCTATCAGTTTTCTGCAAAGTGCCGATTATTACTTTTTCCGTTATGGTGTTGGTTTGGGTTTTGCTAGTAGCACTCATGTTAGTTGGGTTTTCACACGTAATACTGCACAATTTTGTCCATTTTTTTGGGTCGTAATAGATAAATCTTTATTTGAATATTGAATCCAACAAACTCTCAGGGAAGCGAATGTTCGTCGCTTGTAGGCGGATAGAGATCAAATTTACGTTTTTGGCTAAAAATCATTATATTAGGTTTCATCAATCAATTTATCTCATGAAAACTTCCAAGATCGTATTGTCAAGTCTGTGCCTGTTGGCATTGATGGTTTTATTGCTTATTTTCGGTTACACTCAGCAAACCGAAGATGCTTTTGCAGATGACGATTACTGTATTACATGTGTATCATGTAGCGGAGGTGATTTTGGTGCTGCCTGTTGCATTGGCCTTGGCACCTGTGGAGCATCTGTAGACGGCGGATCCGTCACTTGTGATGGCTATAAAACATCATGTGACGGTGATAATGGCGGAGATGAAAGTAATACTCCAGAATAGAAATGACTCACCGACATCTGCCTCATCATTACTCCTTCTGGGTATGACATCTCTTGACCATATATTATTCGCGGGCATACTTGCATGGCATAGAGCGCCTTTGGGAGTCTAATTGTTTTGGTTCTCGCATCCTATTACATGCTTCCCCATGTAATAGGATGCGTCAATAATGTGGATTGGTGATAGTTAATCTCCTATTCTGCTTGTATTGAATCTTAACGTAGAATGGAGCTATCTTAAAGCAAGATACCATCAAATATTATAGTAATTTATGCTACCATCACGAATTATTAATGTGTTCTTAGGTGCTACTTTTTTCGCACTAACTCTATCAAGTTGTTCCAATGAAGAACTCAATCAATTAAACGAAATTCCTCTCAAAGCAGTTGATGTCTTAGAATCTATTGACGGGGATATATTCTTGGAGCAGGTCTACGTCATCCAGCAGTATGGAGATATCTTATATCTAAGCGATAAAGGTTATCAATTGATCTTTGCACTGGACAATGATTTTCGAGTTATTCGTACTATAGGTCAACAAGGCAGAGGCCCCGGCGAGTTTTCCGAAGGCCCCTTCACATTTCGTGTTGTCAATGATGAAATTTACGGCTACAATACAGCTTCCCGAAGCATTCAAGTATTTTCCCTCTTAGGGGACTTTCAAAGATCTATACCTCTTGATCCGAAGGATTTTATATGGCATGATGGATTAGCATTAGATCCTCAAGGTTATCTATACATCGCTCCTGATCGCACACAAAATCCTTACTTTATCATAAAAGTAGATTCATTAGGTAACATTATGAACAAATTTGGGCAACTTCTTCAGACTTCGTATTCTGAAGTACAGAATCGCCGTCAAAGTTCAAGAACCCATATTTCGGTGACTGATAAGTATCTGATCGCAATGGGAGACTATGTTCCTGTGATTGAAAGATACACTCTTGATGGTGAGCTACTTCAGTCTGTGGATTTAACCGATAGCCCGTATTTTTCCGAAAGGTATAAATTCGCGCAAGAGGAATACGCTAAAGGTATTACGGGTAATTATTCTTTGGTAAGTATTACCAAAGTGTTTAACTCAAGGCTTTATGTAATTCCAATTGAGGGTCCCCAAGGTTATGGAATGCGAGTGAGTCGGATTTTAGAATTTGATATTGAGACGCTGGATCTTTTGAATACCTATGCTCTCTTAGATCTTAATGGAGATCCATTGAGATGGGTTAATGTATTTGAGTTTATTTCAGAGAATGAATTGATTGTTTTTCACGAGTCGGAAGGAGTCTTTTATCTGTATAGTTGGAGTTGAAGAAGATCATCATTCGTACGGACAATAGGCTATACTTTGTTTGTAGCCAAATTAGCTCGTAAAATTAATGAATAAATCTCACGATAGACTTCAAATCATTTCATTGTCTGCATTCTTGTGCATCTGCTTACTCGCAATCGTTTTATTGTTGGAAAGGGACAGAACTCCACATAGAGAAGTAGTACAACCAACTATGACCGATGCAAGTAATCAACGTATGAGATCAATTCTAAACTCCTTAGATGGACATACGATTATTGATCCAAAATCCTCCGACCTCCCTAATTCCTTTTTACAAGATAAACCAGTTCTTCTTGTGGTATATACTGATCAGGATTGCAGTACATGCCTCAGAGAAATGAATAATTTACTTGGACGACTTGAAATTGAATTCAAATTATCAATCTTTGCCATAAATCGATCGGGTGGAAAAAATTTTCCTAAACCAAATTTAGTGCATATTGATCATCAGAATATCATCCATAATTCACAGATATTTAATGTTCCCACCCCTATTCTGGTGTACTTAGATCACCTCAAAAAAGTGAAGGCATCGTTCATAAGCACTTTGTCTGATGATCAAAATTGGGAGAAGTATTTTTTAGATATAATTCGAGAACCGAATTCCAGTTAGCTGTATTATTGAAGTCTCATTGCTGAGAATGTTTTTCAGGTAAGTTAACATTTTTTATTCTTAATTCGTCTACATCTCTCCTGCATATAATGATATTAACCACTACTAAGTGTCCAACGTAGGCTAAGAGTTTACATGCGAAAAGTTTATGATTTCCAAACGTCAATTGATCGGATCCATCTTGATGAGATTGAATTTGATCTAAATAGCCGTGATGATACGGTTTCATATCTGGCAGGGTTTTTGGCCCTTATTGGATGGAGATGCTCGGGCGGGGCTCATCATTTTGTTGGAGAAATATTTTGAGCCGAACAAGAGCAGGACCCGAGGCCGTCCAGGGATGGATTTATTGGTGATTGTATATCAAACTGAAACTCACAAGAATCTCCTGAACTTATGTCTATTATTTTGATGCAAATACTCTAATTTGAACTACTTTCTCACACAAGTCGCTATTATTGATCTTAACTTAAGCTCAATAATTTTTGGGCTATAATGCCCAAAAATTCCCCCAGAGGTTTTCAGAGCATTGATGCAATTTTGAAGCCTGTTGAAGAGAGTCCAGTAACTCTGGCTATCTGGTGAATTCTTCTGGTATTACCATAACCAACGATCACGATGACAATGTGAACTGCCTGCAAAACAAGGTGTCGCTGATCAACACCGCTCGCGCCCTCTCGAGCAAGATCATTTAATCGCTGTAATGCCTTATCAACATCTTCGCCATGAATTGTCGCACATCCACCGGGATGGCCCGTAATCCATGCATCTAATAGATCTTTAGCGGAGCGGTCACGCACCTCCCCAACAATAATTCGGTTTGGTGTGACTCGGAGACTGAATTTGAGGAGTTCAGTCATTCCGATCTCAGGAGTCGTAATGAGTTGAAGCGTATCTGTTGCCTGAACGGCAAGCTCAGATGTATCTTCAAGAATAACCATACGCTCGTCTGAGAAAGTATCCACAATCATCTTTAGAACTGCGTTACAAAGTGTTGTTTTTCCGCTACCAGTGGGGCCGGCAATCAAGATGTTTTGACGAGATTCAATCGCATTGACTAAGATTGAAAATTCACAAGATGACATCACAGAACGGGTCACATACTCTTGCAGCGTTGGGATTTGGCGACATGGTTTGCGGATGTTAAACGCCGGCCCAAGAGTCAGCGGTGGTATAAATCCTTGAATCCGGCATTTACCAAGATCTTTCTGAGAGATTGCCGTTGCAAGGGATGGATGATGACGATCAAACTGCGTTGAGGTAATTGAAGCAATCGTTCGAAGAAAGGCTTCAGCGTTTTGCGGTGATAAGCGAATGGATGTTGCGACCCTCTTTCCAGACGATGTAATTGTGCGTACTAATAAATCGGGATTGATATAGACTTCATCAATCTTTGGATCCCGAAGGAGCGTAAGCACATCATCGCTGAGGAATTCACGAATTAACCCACTCAGGCGTGCCGAATTCATCGTTTTGTCAGAATATAATAGGGTGGACCTCCGCATGGAACCGGCCCATAATATCTACTGTCATAACTCAGTTGATGATGCGTGCTGATTAGAAAACATTCATCTGGCGCAAGAATGTGAATACCGATTGCATTTGCCAAACATCTGCCTCTACGATCATGCATAGAGACAGGGACTTCAAGCATATCAGATCCATTTATTTGCACTGCCTTTTCAGTGACAACCACAGTGTCCCCGTGTAGAGCAATTACGGGTTTACCAACTCTGGTTGCACCCCCAGGACAAACACCCTGGCGCAGATAGCCCCGCTTGATAGCGAATCTGTTGAGTGCCTCAGGCAAACACAAACGAATCACATCTCCCCGTTTGAGATCTGACACCTTTGTCATATGATAGAGCCCCAAAGGAACTGAGGTAGATGTATTTACAAAGAGAGACGGGCTTGATTTATCTACAGGCAAAAGGTAAATGTAGACTACAACCAGACCGAAGACACCTATCACAAGACACCCCAGGTGTTGAAGTTTGAATCGCAGAAAGCGATTCATTCGTCAATAGTAGTAAACTCTCCCAGCCGATACCCAACTCCGTGTACCTTCAAAATATGTTTTGGATGCGCGGGATCATCGTCAAGTTTACATCTGAGTGCATAGGCATGTCGATCAATGGTTCGGGTTTTTAAGTCATGAGGAATTTTCAAAACCCATACATTAAACTCAGGTCTTGAAACGGCATGCCCTTTTCGGAAAGCCATATGGCCCAACACCTTCCATTCCAATGGGGTAAGATGGACGAGTACCCCATCTTTATGTGCAATCCGAGTCCTGAAGTCGCATTGCGTTTTACCGACTAGGATTTTTGATGGCTGATTGCCATTATAATGGATGCGCCTGCAGATGACTTTTGCCCGAGTCATCAACTCGTGTGCATTAAAAGGTTTCCCCATGTAGTCATCTGCGCCCGCCTCTAATCCGCGCACACGATCTCCTATAGAGTCCTTTCCTGAAACGACAATGATCGGAATGTGGCAACCAAACTCGCGTAACTGCTTTACCAATGTAATGCCATCCATTCCAGGCATCTTGACATCTATGATGGCAACATCAAGGCGATCCTCAAATTGAATCAAAGAGGCTGCATCAAGACCATTGTAGGTGACAGTGACCTTTGCCCCTTCTTTTTCAAATACAGCTTTGATAGCCCTCGCCGTTGCAGCATCATCTTCTGCAATGAGGACCTTAGAGAAAAATTTTGGAATAGGAGTATAGGTCATGGCAAATCAACGAGAATGCTGTGTGGAAGGATAATGCGAATGACCGTTCCGACTCCAGCTGTGCTGGCAACTTCAACCCGGCCACCATGAGCATGAATAATGTCTTGGACAATGGCAAGTCCCATGCCATTGCCGGGAACGGTAGAACTTCCCCGGAAATGAGGCTTGAAAATATGAGGCAGAGTTCTAGCAGAAATCCCACACCCTCGATCACGTATCCGAAGTTGGATTCCATCAGATTGTAATGCTGCTGCAATCACAATCTCCGTAGGATGACTATACGCAACGGCATTATCAAGAAGATTGGTGAGCACACGCCCCAAGGCAGGCGCGTCACCCATAATAAGAGGTAAGTCCGATGGCAAAAGTAACACGAATGAATAATCGGGATGCAGGTTCTCATAGATTGAAACCATGTCTTGAAGCAAGACGGCAATGTCAACATGATCATCGCCTACAGATTGCCTGCTCTGTTCAAGAACACTGCGCGTGATGTGCACCAGTCGGTTGATTTGATCCGAAATAACTTCATGGCACGCATCGCGGTCAGGGTCATTCGGTTTCATATTCCGCAATCGATCATTATAGAGCGAAATAGCACTCAGAGGAGTTTTCATATCGTGCGACAATCTAGCAAGTTGAGTCATGAGTGAAAAATTGATTTAAGTTAGAGGTAACATGTAATGGACGAAAAGCAAGAAAAAGTGATAGCCTAAGTAAGACGATAGTGAGAATTTGAAGACTGTTCTGATTTGCCATAAATCATAGGAATATGATCGCTATCTCCGCTTACATTTTTATGAGAAAAAAAGAAATCCAACGCATCATCAATAAGATAGCATCCAGTAATCCATACGTTTTTATAGCCTATGAGTAAGAAAACAATCAATGATTTGCAAATATAAGACATATATTACATATAATATAAATATAACATATGATTTGATCAAGCCGATTTGTAACGCTATGGTGAAGATTGTGTAAATCGGTGTGTTTTTGTCTTCAATTGACAGAGGTGTTTCAACAGCTATACCAAGTTATCTAAAGTTAGATAGACGGGCAGAGGTGGGGGGTAACGAGGATTGATGTGCCTGCTAAACCCTGATAGAGAGTGAGTCTATCAGATTAAAAATGGAGGCTGAACAATCACACCGCAAAGCTCTGTGTTTCAGTGCGCGGGAGTAGTCACATGGATATCGGTCAATCCAAGTATGCTGTTTCCATGAATCGCCGATATGCTTTGTTAAAAGTGTAGCAATCTATAGATAAAAAATTTCACATATCCGCGTAAGCATAGCAAATGATCAGTACACGCTCATCGTGGAGAAAAAAACATCCCGCCGTTTAGTAAGTGTTTACACTGGTCTCACATCAGAACAGAAACAGTCCCTTGAACACCGTGCAAAAACACTCGGTGTGAGTGTTCCTGAGTTGATACGAAAGACTGTGACAAATCCCAAACGGTCATTTGAAGAATCTCTTGTCCGTGAGTGGGTGGCGGTAGGACTTCAACTTCAAAAGATACAATCACAAGACATCAATCAGCGTGAAATTCAACCCGTTCTGGATAAAATAAAGTCCCTGATCCAACAATCTCTTTCAGGTCCATCTAAGAAATAATAGTGAATTATAGATCGATACATCATGATTAGTGCAAGTCGGCTAGCACATAGCTTCCAAAATCTCGCTCGTTATCTGGAAACACCAAAAGCTCACCGAGAAGACTTGGTCCGAGTGGCATGGATGGAAGGTCGTAACGTTCTCTCTGATGAAAATCTCAGCATCGCAGCACGGGAAATGGACATCGTTGCATCAAGTAACATCCGTGCAAAGCGTCCAGTTCTACATATGTCGATCTCTTGGGCCCCCGAGGATGATCCATCCAGAAATCAAATGACCGAAGTCGCAGAACGCGTGCTCAAGAAACTTAACCTACAAGACCATCAAACCATGCTGGTTGCTCATGGAGATGAACACTATGCACATCTACATACGATGGTCAATCGGATACACCCAGTCACGCGCCGTCCACAATCCCTTGGGCTTTATTATCGTGATGTTCAGGAAATACTCCGAAAAGCAGAGCGCGAAATGGGGTTTCGTGAAACACCGGGTCATTATTATCAACTCCCTGACCAATCCCCTCCTGACCGGCGGGAGTCCTTGTCAAAGCGAGCACACAAAGCCACTCAGTCCCGCGGTGAAATACCTTTTCAGGTGCTTGTTCGTGAGACTGCCGAAGCGGATTTTGATGTAGCCAGTAGCTGGGAAGATTTACACGCACGTCTCCATAAGCACGGTTTACAGCTCATTCCAAGCGGGAGCGGATTAGTCGTGACTGATCAGCATGAATATGCAAAATGTAGTAGCGTTGCAAAAAATGCATCCCTCCGCAAACTTGAAGCACGCTTCGGAGAATCCTGGCGCGATGCAGATGAGATTTCAATGACCACACAGATTCAAAAACTCCAGAAAATCAAGGTTGCTGAGTTGTCACCAGCCGCCAAGCGTACAGTCGTCAAACAGTTTACTCAACTTGATATCAAAGGTATAGACCTCAAAGCCAAATTAGGTCAAGCGATCTATAACTCATTAAAGACTCTTAGCCATGATGAAAAGCAGCGTAGCGAGCTCGGACTCTAAACCAAAAAGCCTACGAGAGCGTGCAGAGAAAGCAACTTCAAATCATATTCAGAAAGAGCTGTCTCCGGTTCTTGAAGCCGTCAAACGAACTCAGCAGGATACGCAGTCATGTGCACGACAAATGCAACAGATCCTGCGCCTTCAAAACGCACCATGGAAAAATGCTGGTGCTATGCTATGGGGAATTGTGATGGGGGTATTGATTTATGCATTTCTTCAACCTAGTATTGAGCATTCTAATCACGCATGTATGATCGGAAGCAAGATTATCAGTGCTTGGCCATCGATGTCGGAATCTCAGCGAACAGTGATTAACACGATTACTGACGAGTGATCTTGATTAAATCGTAGCACCTTCCCTGTGGCGTTCCAATATTCAAAGCGTTTTAGTAGAAAATTAAACGTGATGAGATTGATGCATTGGATTCCACTGTTCACGATCGTTATATGGGTTTCTGCTGTTGCACATGCTCAGCAACCGGCTCCGGAGCGTGTCATTGATGTCTCTGGTCCTGTTGAATCAGCCATTGATGAGCAGGTGTCTAAGTTTAATACAGGGGGCCGAGCGGACGTGCTTAAACAATCCGATGTATTGATTTATCCCTACGGGATTTACCAACCTGTATTAACCTGTACAGTTCTTCGGGCATGTATTATTGAGTTACAAACACAAGAAGCACTGATTAGCATTATTGCAGGTGATGATCAGAGATGGCTAATTGATCATACCGCGACTGGGGCTGGTGCAGAAACCGCAATCATTTCGGTCAAGCCGATTGATCATAATATTACAACCAATCTGATCATTTCTACCGATCGGCGGGTCTATCATATTACACTAGATAGTCCACCTCACACAACCAGTCGAAGCCGGTATAACCCGCAACGTCAATACACGCGCCATATACGGTTTTATTATCCCACAGAGCACAAATTTCCACCTGTGCCTTCAAAGGACGAAAACGAGAGGGTTGATGATCTTTCATTACAGGCATTAAACCATCACTATTCATGGCGTGCTGAGAAAGGATTTCCATGGATCCCTATCGCTGTATTTGATGATGGTGAGCGAGTTTATATTCAGATTCCAGCCAGTGCATATTCAGAGAATCAACCGCTATTGAGTATTGGTGTTCGTGGGGCGGAGCGGGTTGCAGATTATGTTGTGCGAGATGGATATTTCATAGTAGATGGGCTTTTTGAACATGCTCGACTCATTGTAGGTGGTATCACACAGAAGGGGCTATTTCGCAGGGCGCGGCATACCCAGCGCGCATTGCATCTCTATAAATCCCGATGACGATTAATCTCAAAGGGCTTGATGATGAATCGGGAGAATTTGTGGATCCAGTTCCAGTCACTCGTCTGTCAAAGCGTAACATCCTTGCTTTAGCGTTGAGTCTTGCAGGTGTACTACTTGTATTATTTTTCAGTAGTCGTCGGCAGTCAGGGCCCTCTGTTACAGAATATGAGTTATCCCCACCTTCCGCAGCAGATGTGATTACCCTTGCACCATTGGAGCCGCGTATTCCACCGCCGAATCCATGGGAGACTCCACCTAAATCAAGCCAACAAGAACGAAACGACGGGCGAAAAAACAGTTATGATCAAGCACGCCATTCCAGAGGAGTGTTACATGTGACCACTTCAATGACCCCCGATAGCATACAAGAAAATAACACATCTGATATATCGGCAAGCGATCAACTCATGCTACTTGAGGGAAGTGTCATAGAAGCTGCACTTGAAACGGGCGTGCATACGGGTCGTCCTGGCCCAGTTCGGGCGCGAGTGATACGGCCTGTGAGAGATTCTAAATGGCTGAAAGATGTATTGATTCCTGCGGGGACTCAACTCATAGGTGCAATGGAGGGACTTCTTGAAGGTGAAGAACCCAGGGCACTCATTGTATGGCATCGACTGGTTTTTCCCAACGGTGAAACCAGAGATTTACCCAGTCTGCCCGCATTAGATTTTAGTGGTGAGGGAGGACTGCAGGATAAGGTGAACCACCACCGGGTTCAAAGATTTGGTAGTGCAGCGATGATGGCGTTGGTAGGAAGTGCGACCTCCATAGCTACTTCTGCAACGGCCAACAGTTTAGTCGGAGGCTCTCTCGCCCTTGAATTGTCTAAATCTGCAACGGATCAACTTGAGCGCGGCAAGCACCGCCGACCAACATTGATTCTTCGTCCAGGGTATCAGTTTCTCGTTTATGTCTCCCGAGACATGACTTTCTCGGGATCTTATTCCGAGTAGGATGAAAGAACGCCTCTATGGGTGGGAAGCCCCGCAATCACTGGGGGTCAGAAGTGTAATCACGATCTTAGTTGTATTTCCTGTTGTTAGCCTCCAGGTTGCACTGGCAATCCTGACATTTATTTGGGGGCCTCCTGTAGCGGATCCACTGATTCCATTATCGCTTTCAAGAACCTTACTTTGGAGCATGATCATGGCGATAGCTCCTTGGTTACTGCGTCCATCAGCACGGTCATTACTCATCCCACTGATTCTTTCGCTCTTTGTCATCAGTTTGTCACCGTTGTATAGTATCCATCATGTCTTTCTTGCGATGTCTCGTTCTTTACATCATCCAGAGCTGATTTTGATTGAGATCGGTGCATTATCAATGGGAGGGTTGATGGCAGCTCTACTTACCAAGGCAATGATACGGCATACATCAAGTCAGCTGTCACTGGCAAAAGGTTCAACAAGTTGGGGAACGGCAAAAGCTCTGAAAAAGCCGACCAGGGGGCTTCTTCTTGGAAAAATGGATCAAGAATATCTACGGTATGATGGTGATGGACATTTGATCACTATTGCTGCAACACGCAGTGGAAAAGGAGTTGGAACCGTGATGCCCAACTTACTCAATTATGAAGGTGGCATGTTGGTCACAGACCCAAAGGGTGAAAATTATGCGGTTACAGCTCAATGGAGACGAGATCATCTGGGTCAAAACATCGTGGCATTGGACCCATTCGGTCTCATGGAAGCTCATGCCGCATCATTAAATCCGATGGATTTTATTAATCTCAATGGAGATGATTATGTAGAGACCGCCATGATGTTGGCGGATATGATGATCGGGCGGGGACATCAGGTGGAAGAATCACACTGGAGGATGGAGGCAAAGGGGTTATTGTTTAGCCTCGTTTTACATGTGGCTGAGTGCGATCTATTTCAAGATGATAGAAACCTAATGACGGTTCGAAGTCTCTTAACACAGGATCGGGAGGAATTGGATGAGACACTCAAAAACATGAAAGAAAGTCGATTAGAACAAGTCATAGAGGGAGCAAACCGGATTAATCAGAAGTCGGATAGGGAGCGAAGTGGTGTTTTTTCAACGGCGCAGAGTTATACACATTTTTTGATGAGCCCACGAATGCGAAAGGTGATTACGGGGACTAGTTGTGATCTTGGGGATTTACGGCATGCAAAGATGACGGTGTACATTATTCTTCCAAGAGAATATCTGAGTGCATTTGCACCTTGGCTCCGGTTGATGATCAGTTGCAGTTACTACGCGTGCACGCACAATGCAGCTGATAAGCCACGACCGCATCAACGAGTTGTTTTTCTATTGGATGAGTTTGCCAATCTCGGATATATGCAGAATATTAAGGAGGCGGTATCTTTGGGGGGCGGCTATGGGCTATCTATGTGGTTAATTCTTCAAGATCTCGCACAACTGAAACGGGAATATCAGAGGGAATGGGAAAGCTTTTTGGCGAACTGCGATGTGATTCAAACATTTGCTGTGCAGGATCCATTTACAAGCCAGAAGATTACTCAGCTTCTGGGAGAAAAGTCTATTTGGCAGCGTAGATTGAACAAGGGGGACGGCCGACATTTTGAGCGCATTCGTGCTGGTTATGAGGAAGGGGGGCGTCCGCTTTTAAAACCCGATGAGTTGCGGAGGCTTCACCCAGACCGTCAATTACTATTGGTTCGGCCGTATCAACCAGTGGTAGCAGACAAGTTGCGTTACTATAAGGATTCATTAACGGTCCCGCGTGCAATGCCCAACCCGTTCATTGGATAGATCATCCGCCAGGCAAAATCCACATTCTTTCAGACTATTTCCAACTGTCAAAGTGCCCAACATTGGTCAAGACCAAACCATCCGAACTCGTGTCGGTCACCCGTGAGTGTTCATATGAAAAAAAATGTACCGAGTGAAATGAGAGATCGAACGCCAGAAAGAGTGTTCGCTATGTAAAGGAAAAAGATCCATTATTCGTCTCGCAAAAAATACCTCACCATTGCATCCAGTTCAACCACGCTCAAAAGCCCTACAGACACTAGTTATTATTGAGAATGTTGACTTCATAGAGCTAACGGATAACGTAACATATCAAGTAAGGTGCACCGGTTTCCGTATCTACTCCATAACCGTATAGCCTACTCTGTTTGATTACATCAAGAACTACTTCTTTGGGCAGTTGAACAACAGATGCTAGTTGTCCACTTTTATTTAGTATCAACCATTCAGCATTGGTTGACGGCGATGGCATGGTTCGTTTGAACCATACACTGCCGTTGTCATCAACCAAGAATGTCTCAAAAGCAGGTTGCGATTCAGGCCATTCGGCTGACCTCAAGAGTTGCCTTTCTTCCTCACCGGTTATCCCAGAAATAACGGAATCTCGATCAAACTCGGTAATGGGAATGTTCGGAATGGAAAGTTGTAATGACTTTACTATCAACCCATCGGCTACAGAGATGAGGTCAACATCAATCGAATTGTTTCTTCCCGCATACAAATGTCCATCATGGTTGCTGTATCGTACAACAGAGCTCCTGCCGAATGGCATCCGTCGTGCACTGATCCCACCACCTGCGGAGGTTGTCGTGATAAAATCTCTTGCAAGTACTCGTAATACAGGATCATTCGGGTTATTTCCCTGAAAATCGAGGGAGTAGATCTTATCATACCTTGGTGCCTTAGGATCGGATTGACTCGGATCAACAAAAGGAGTTATATACTTGAATAGAATACCTCGCTCACTACTTCCCAAAAGACTAGAAGGTAAGCCCATTGAGAAGCTACCTGGGACTGAAAAAGTTCTCGAAACTACAGTATTTTCGGGATTAAAAACCGAGACTCGATTCAATATTCGATCAAAAATATACAACGAGTCTCCTTTCGTAACATGCACAGAAACAGGCCCCGAAAATTCTCCAGGCCCTCTCCCGGATCGGCCAATATCTCTTATTTTGCTACCCTCATCGGTAAACATATAGACTGACTTTATTCTGGAGTCAACGACAAATATTTCACCTTTTGAGTTTACGTCCATGTCGCTGATTTCACCAAACAAGACATCATCACTTTCCTGATCCCCTATCCTAAAGACCTCGGTCAGATGGATACCCTGTACCGTAACTGGGTATTCTGTGTCGGTGGTATTTGACGGCCCACATCCCACAAGCAGAAAAAGAGAGTGTACTACAGAAAGTATGATTAATTTGTTCAAGTGGATCATCTCCATCAATGACAGATTAGGTTAAGGATCAGGTGCAAAGGCGAACTATGGAATGCTTAGAATTGAGAAGGGCTAACAAAGGCTACATGGTATGGTTCCTAAATCTGGCGGTTTGGTTTGCTCCAAAATCTAATAATAGAAAATATCTATACGGATAACAAGTTGGGTATTGCAATGGATGCGAAACACATTTTGATCCAAAATATTTAGAAGTTGACATATTATTACAAAATCAAGAGGGAATCAATCATACCGCAAATTTTCAAATAGCAACTAGGGGTTGTTCATGTAATAAGATCAAAGGCGTAAGATAAGTAATAATTATTAGTAATGCTCACAGATAAAAGATGGCTAAAACGAAGAAAAATTGCATAATCATGAAGCATAAACATAGAGACACACATGAAACCAAGCAGGCCTCTGCCAAGCATGTCCGTCCTATGAATGACTATGCAGATATCCAGCGCTCCATCTAATTAGGCTCATCTGAGGCGTTAGCAAAGAAAATTCTAAGCATTCACCAGGCAAAGGGAAGATCAAAAATCGTTATAAATCAAGCATTTGATTGCCTCTCAAACCTGTGGATACACACGTATATAATCCCCTTACGATCAGCCCCTTACCTGCATGTTCTAACACTTGACCTTCTGTGGAAGGCGAGGATATCTGCGCACCTCATCTTCAAGCATTTGCATGAGTGATTTCACCTGTTCTTGTCCGAATCGTCATCTATTGTCTCTACTATCAGCAATCATGAAAAAGTATAAGACATATAATAAACACATGTTTTAACGTGAAATACTTTTACTGTGTTGGGGCTATTGCAATTTTAATCACGGTGTTTCTGCTTTGGAAGCACCAAAACGGGCCCGTATCTGGGCAACTCTATAGTCGGGCTGGACATGACTCAACCGTTGTCGCTCGGGCAGTCGTCAGTGACAGTGCAGCAAGTCCTCTCGCAAGGCGGCTTGTGATGGATCTCTTGACAAGAGACCTTCGCGTCAGAATTGAAAAGACAGGGCTATGCAAAGCTGTCATGGATTACTATGATAAGGTGAACCTACAGCTACAAGCAACCAAAGATCTTCTTGAACAAGCATTCCTGGCTGCACGCCCCGTTCAGTTATACAGCGATGAAGAGATGAAATGTTTTTCCTACTCAATCACGTATCACATCCCTCTTCCCCAGCCAATGAACTGGCGAAACCATGCCATCACTAAGGTGCCATTACAACTCACCATCATCCATCCATTAGCAGATTTTAAATACTTTACACATGAACAAAGCGATTAAGGAGCTATTTGCCATTGCGGTAGGATGCCTCTGCATTCAGACGGTAAACGCACAACAGTTTGACCAACTGACACGCCCAGTGGCCATCCTTTCAGATAGCACACAGATTTGGGAGATGCTAGATGCTCTGCTGATTCCTGCACTTGGCCACATCCATCGAGCCGATGTGGTGGATGTCACCGCCAATGGGTTTGGCCCCAATGATCTGGTCGTACTTTATCCAACCATGGAAACCTATGAAATTGGCTCAGACGTGCCGAAAACCTTACAAGAATCAATGAAATCATGGGAAATCTCTGCCGACTACCGTCTAGATGCGCTCCGGTCAGAAAGACGACGCATGGCTAACGATGCTCACACGAATCAGGATGCACGTGCAGCCTTGACGGCAGATGTGCTGAGTGTGATATCGCAGTATTACCAAGGGGACAACTTTGATTTACGCATGTCCCAAGATTCCGAGGGGGTGCGCTTAGAGATCTGGAATTATGATCCCAGCGCTTTGCGATACCGGGGCCCGATTCACCGAGCTGTTCAGGATACCGTGTGGCAGACATTCAAATTTTCCAGCCCCACCGTCGTGATGTCATTTAAGGATGTCTCTGATTGTGTTGAGACCTACTCGGATGATGGACATATCCGAACTCGCTCATGCAGATAAGCCCTACTCCATCATGCGCTCTGAAAACCAAATCAGCGTGATTGATGAAAAATTTTATTGCCCAATCCATACATCGTCACACATTTTAGAAGTGATCAAACCAAAGCGCCATCTATCACATCTTTCCTCCATTACAAAACAATCATTTATGAAATTTACATTTAGCATCATTCTTATTGGTTTCTGCTATACGTTGTCTGCACTGGGGCAATCTACGTTGATCAATGCCTCAATCACGTTAACGAGCCCTGCCCCAACCTGCTCGTTTGTTAGAAATACACAACTCACATTCGGGAGTGTCGAAAAACCAGGAACGGGAACCGCATCCGTGGTTGTCAACGCGCAGACTGGACAACGAACATCTAATGGCGTGACCGCAAGTGGCGACGCATCGGTCGGACAGATGCATCTGTCAGGCTCTAATGTTGCCAACTACTCTGTCTCAAGGTCATTCCCTTCCAATCTTTCAAAATCAACGGATCAATTGACATTCAGTGGTACTTGGTCACAGTCAACTACCTCTGGGTCAGGATATTCAACAATTAGTGGGACATCATACAGTGGTACCGCGAGTGGAACTTCATTCTCGCGTTACTTTCGATTCGGTGGAACGGTCAGTGGGATCAATATCTCAGATGCAAGCGGGACATATACAGGTACGATCACAGCAACCGCAACGTGCAGTTAGATGAAATCCATTCTCATGATACTTGCTGTTGTTACATGTGATGTCGTTCAAGCGCAGACGAGCGGGACGATGCAAATTCAATTGGAAGTGTTGCCAAGGGTTCTTTCAGTGAGCGTGAGTAGTAGCCAACTTGATTTTGCGGGACAGCGTGCAGATGCTGGGACAGTGACTCTTGACCCCGCCACAGGGCTGGCCAATCAAAAAGCCGCAGGACCACATGCGGTTGGAGAGGTGGTTGTGGAAGGGCCAGCAGCATCCAAGTTTTTAATCAGTCTTGATCATACAACGTCCCTTAAACAAATAGGCGGACTTCACGAAGTAGATTTTACACCGACTTGGGCCCAGTCCCGAGGGTGTGGACACAGGGCCTTTGTCTTATCAGGAACCCGTCAAGGGGATACAGGGATTCTGGGAGAGGATGGATGTGCAACGCTCCGTTTCGGAGGTACAGTAGATCTCACAGGAACACCACAGGGGCGCTACGCTGGGCAGATTGCCGTTCGCATTATCCCTCTATGATACGATACAGTTTACTCATCTTGATTGCCGCTACTCGGATGGTCAATGAAGCTGATGCCCAGGCATCATTGAGTGTTACCCCTGCATATGTGGTGACGACAGATGAATCACCTTTTGGATCATTCGTTCTTTCCAACCAGGGCACAGAGCCCGTTGAAGTCACAATTACCGCGCACTATGGTGTGATTGCATCTACTGACTCAACGACTGAAGTTGTCTTAGGAGAGGCAGGACAACTTGGGGATCTATCACCCTTTTTGAGCTTTTTTCCTCATCGATGTATTCTCACAGCCGGTAGTGAGCAAACTGTACGTTATAGAATTCATGAATCCCATGAGGGCGGGCATATCGCACTCATGCATTTTGCAATGCGGGAGCGTGGGGCCATCGTTGATGGGCAGATTCCCGAAGTGGCCAGTGGGCTCAGCATCGTATATACGCTCGTTGCACCACTGATCTATCTTCAGGGGCGGGGGCACCCCATTCTTACGGCCTACCCGATACAGTTAAGCGGGCAGGAACTTCATCTATCATTAGAAAACCATAGCCAATGGCCCTTTTTCGGGGGAATTCGTGTGATACAAAAAGGTCAACAACTTGGAAGAGCAGAAGCGGCAATCTATACAAAACGCCTCATCCGAATTCCAGTATCAAACCATCTAGTTGACAGCGCAATTCGTTTGGAGTTTGACACTGATTATACCGGACTAAAACGGATGATCCGAAGCCAGCTGGGCATTCCAAACCCGATTAATTTGACGGGTTTGGATGATTAAAGGCTCCCTCATGATGATAGCAGTGTTCCTATATGTACCCGTTGCATCCACCCAAGTCTTAATGGAGGTTCCGTTACTGTTAGAGCTTCCTCGGAAGCAATATTTGATCAATGCATGGTATGACGGGGAAACCTTTTTTATTGACGGTAAGGGGCTATTTGAGCGACTAAACTTTAAAGTTGAAACGCATGAATCCACCTTAAAAGCACTTGATATACATCGTCAGTATGGTTTCAACTGTGTTGGATCTCTGAATACCCCTACATGCCAAATACCTCTCAATGACGTATTAGAACAACTTGGTGATGCCTTACATTTTGATGAAACACGGTTGCATTTGACCGCATCATCTGCGGCATCCACATTTAAGATACAATCTACGCATGTGAAGCATTGGGCACAGGGGCCACATCTGTTTCCTCAAACTCGTCAGTTATGGGGTGGGCTTATGATGGGGTGGCAACTCCGCCATGATGAGTTTGGAGTTCGCCCATCCATTGAGATGACCACCAGTGCACTCTATGGTACGATTAAAGCGCATATCGGGAATCGTTATTCATGGAAGTACACCTATGATTGGCCCCATCAGAAGTGGCTAACACAGGTCGGGGTCGGGACATTCACCGATGGAATGCCTCACATATCAGTGACAAACCGCCCACTGATTCAACCTCATCTACAGCATGTCAAAGTGATTCGTGGGCAATCAACTCCCCATGCACTTATTCAGGCAATCATCGGTGGGGAGATCGTAGATCAAATTCAAGCTGATGCCAGTGGGAAATACAATCTTCATACGCCGATTTGGTACGGAAGTACGAAGATGCAGATCCGCAGTCAACCGTTGGGCGGTAGCGATGCCACCTCTGAATACTCCTATCTACTGACACCAGCCTCTCTGCTTCCTGCCAAAAAGATGTTCTATCATATGGCCGTCAGCCCATCGAGTCATACTCTGGAATTACAATATGGAATCCATCAGAGACTCACACTTGAAACATCATTAGAGCTCAACCAACATCATAGGCAGGCTTCAATAGGTGCAACGGTCAGCCCAGCCCGCAACATGGCGCTCAATACAATAGCGTTCTTCCCTGAGCACTCTTGGGAGGCAAACCTTCAACTATGGCGCGCTAGAATGCAAGTCACAGCATCTTTCTCGACTCAGAATAACGAGTTGTGGAATGCCAGCTTGACAGGGTCGGTAAGCCGCGGCGCAGTCACCATGTTCATGAGAGCACATCACTTTAGATTCAGAGATGACCATCAGCATGTCTCGGTCAATCCAGAAATATTTGTACATCACTCTAGCGGATTACTTTTCCAAACCAGCTACGAAATCTCCCACACTCAGAGCACATCCATAGAAAATGCAGTGGACTTAAACTGGTATACGGGGACGGGATGGTCAGTTGCCCGCACTCAAATTTTAGCGTTTGCCGATCATCGGCGCAGCAGAAAAATATATGGCCTTAAAGGGACCCTATTACTTCGACATCAATCAGTCGGCTTCTCCATCGGATGGGATGCAAATCATCAAGCCATGAGTGGTGGACTGAGCATACAAGCTTCTTCGGCATTTGGTAGCTTGTTTGCACAAAGTCGCGCTGAGGGTAATGTGATATCTCATGCGCAATATCTTCAGGGGAGTCTACATTTGGGGAGCGGTGTATCATTATCGCCATCTGCCAATCAGGCCAGTGCAGCAGAGCTACGAATATTTGAAGATCTCAATGGAAACTCTATCCAAGATTTAACAGAGCCAGTTCTGTCTCACATTGAGGCCCAATTATATGAGGGTTCTTGGGTACGTTTAAGAACTGGATCCCTCTACGTCGCACACCTTGAACCCTATAAAAACTACCAAGTCCGACTTCTGGAGGCCTCTATTCAGGACCCATTTTTGTATCCAGCAACGGGGCTAGAATTTAGCTTTACCGCTGACCCGGGTCAACGTAAAATCATTCGGGTTCCAATGCAAAGGCTGACCACAGTGACTGGACAAGTCACGGGGCTTGATCGTGCTCCTCTACGCTTGATTGCACGACTAAATGGCCACGGAAACACAGAGGTCTATCGTGATGGTGGATTTAGCGTCCAGCTCCGCCCTGGCACATACACAGTCTCAATTATTGATGTGTTAACTGAGAAAGTTCTTGCTGAAAAAAGGATGGAAGTCGATCATCTGCCGTTGAAACTATCCATTGATCTCAACAGGGACGCACGATGAATCAGATCAAATGGAGTCTCCTCGTTTTTGTATGTGGGTTTTTTCAGGACTCCGTATCACAGCTCAGAGTTGAGGATGCACTTTCGTTGAATGATAGTGGGATATATACGAGAGTTGAATCGGTATTTTCCCCAGAAATGGGAGCTTGGTATGATGCAGTGATCCAGGGGAGTGAGCTCAGGATGGGATCCGAGACTATCAAGTGGGTGCCGAGTATTTCCTGTCATGGCCATTACCGTAAGACGCATACACGTATGTGTCGACTACGGGCAGGTTCGCATCTCACATGGCATATTTATGGCACGGTTACAGAGTCGGGCAATCAAGTCGCTGGTTTCTACAGAGGTCACGCTCGCATGACTGTTAAGGGTGCAGGTGAAACATTTATCGCATCTATACCGGTCAGCTATATCGTGAGTGGTTCAAAACCAAGTTGCATGATCAGTCAATCTGGTACCTTAGACTTTGGTGAGGTCGAGGCACATACTTCAGGATTGGTGTCACTTCATTCTGTGACGGGGCAACGTTCAGCACATGGTTATTCACTCCAAAAAACATCATCTCAGCATGGCTTTGCACATTTGACTCTTGGCACCAGTGCGAAGTCAGTCATGGTATCGGTTGAAGCACCAACTGTGCTTCAATCTGGTCGGGGCATAGTGGGATTCAGGAGTCAACTATCCTATAAACCCGTCTCAGCTCAAAAATATCTACCGTTGATTGAGGGTTCTGGAAGTCGCCGTGTGCCATCAGATCAGCAGGGGATTCATTTTCGTCTTGGTGGGAGTGTCCAGACTTATTCAACGAGTCAAGAGGCAGACTATCAAGGAAACATCACACTCACAGTTTTATGTGAACAAATTTATTAATCATGACCGAAACTTTGCAGGATACGACGCACTTTTCTTCTGTAGAGCCATCATTTTCGATGGTTGACCTCTTGGGGCAGGCAGGTGGTTTTCAGTGGCCGATATTAGCCGTCTTGATTGCGGGGATTGCTGTTCTGATGTTATGCCTTGTCAGGCTCACACAGGATTATCTGTCAGCGCGTCCACTGATGGGGCTTCATTTAGAGTCTATGACCTACGACGACTTAATGAAAATTCAGCACGGGTTATCTGAGAGTTTGTATACACGCCTTTTATTTGGCATGCTACAGTTGCATCGAAATCCAGAGGCAATGGGAAGAGAGGTCAGTGACATCGCTAGTTCTGCACATGCGACCTACCAACGGACCCAACGGATTGTCAACTATTGTTCAAGCACGGCTGGAGGTTTAGGACTTCTTGGAACATTGGTTGGAATCTATGCCCTGTTTTCAACGGGTACTCGGGATGCACAGATGATTTTTGCAGGGATAGCGATTGCAGTAGTGTCGACGTTACTCGGGATTGTCACCAGCATTCTATTGGAATTCTTTGAAGCAATCCTGCATGGCTACATGAGTCGATATATTGAATCTGCACAGACCTGGGCGCAGAGGGTTCGGAGTCAAGCACTGTCTTGGTCAGAGCAATCCAGATGAGAGGAACGATCATTCTACGTCTCGTAGACATCACATTACTGCTATTATTGAGTCTCATGGCAACGGCTAGCTTTACGACGACAAATACAGATCTGCCCGTTACCCATGAACTCTCTGAGAAGGGGGTATTAGTTCAGCCATTGCAGATTGCATTGACCTCTGACGGAAGGATTCTATCCCAAGATCAGTCAGAATTGACATTCAATGATCTGGAGAGGTTAGTGGATTCATGGTCAGCTGAGATTGAGGTTGTTGCAGATGCCAAAGTAACCGCAGGACGGCTCTTTGAAGTTCATTCTCTCGTGAGCCAATACCATAGATCTGCGGCTTTTCGTGTTAGGCGCATTGAAGTAGGATCACCATGAATCGTGGTCAAGTACATTTGCTCCGATTTATTGATCTTGGATTACTATTGCTACTGGCGTTTTTGTCGGTTGCAGAATTAGACCCAACTCTGCAGGTGGCGCTTCCTGGTCAATCACAATCTAGGGTGCAAACCGAGATGGCTCGGATCAGTTTTGATCAGCACTGGATAGGTAGAATCAACCAATTAGACCGAAACGAGACGTTATGTCCGTTCAGTGGGATGGCAGCGCTTCGCAGTTGTCTGCAACACCAATCGGATATGCGATTTCTGGTTGCACCTGATGAGAATGCAACGGTGCAACAACTGGTCACGGTCTTGGATCTATGTCATCAAAGTCATCAACTCTGTGAAATTGAGCCCGCTCAATGATGAAATCTAGGACTCGGCAACGCCTGTTTGCAGGTTTGATGACCGTTACCCTGCTACTATTGTTTTGGTTTGTTGCTTCTTGGGTAGAGATTCACCCACATACGACAGATGTGAGAGCGTTAACCTTTTCTGGTAGTTCTACCCCAGTTGTGGCAGCATCTAGCACATCTGAGATTGTTTCAGAATCTCCAACCCCAGTGCGTCGGCAGCGCCCTCAATTATCAAAGGCAATGGAATCAAAGACATCTCTTCTCTTGCCTCCTCAGCGGATGCAGGCAAGTACGTTAGACATTCGGAGTCAACGCCTGCAACTCACGCCACAAAACAGATCATTGCAAATCCCGAAGTCTGAGATTGTTCAGAGGAGCGCCCCAACGATATCGTTATCTGCTCCGCCACAAAAATTGAGTCTTGTTAATCGTCGTCAAGATCGTTTAGAGACCACAGATGTGACCAGCCGAGTGGAACCGAAAAAGATGACACTCATGACCAAGTCTCAACCCTCAAGAGATACTACGCGTGTCCTTGAAGCAGATGCTGCAGAAAAGATTGTTCAGTGGATGCAGTTATCTCAATCCGAGTTACCTCGTGGAATCAAACGTCATATTGAATACCAATCAGGAACCGTGACATCGGTCGCATCGCTGAACTATGAAGGTGAAGCGGTAGAAATTTATTTGATGGCGCGATTGCCATCAAAGGAGTTACATGTCGTTGTCGTTCGCGAAAATACGACTTACTATATGGTAGATCCAAGTTTTAAGCGAGAAGGTCGGAAATTCCGAGTTGGTATTGCCCATCGAACTAATGGAGAGATCACTGCGGTCACTTCGGAAGAGCAAGCCGCATCTAATCAGAATGCCCTCCATCAGTATGATGTATTTCTTGCATGGTGGGATGAATTAAACGTCACTTTACAATGAGAAGTACGGCCATTACCATTTTGTTTTTGTTTTCTGCATGTAGTGCACAGCAGGTGGTGATCCACTCTAAGACTGCTGTAACCCCTGAGGTATCAGGAGTAGATAGCCTTCAGATTGACAGCGCATGGAGACTTGCAAAAGAGTCGTTTCCATCTAATCCTGACTCTGCGGTTGAGTTAGCGGATCAAGGGCGTAAGCTAGCTCAACTTGCAGATCAATTACTAAAAGAACAACCTCAGTCTGAGGTCCGAGACACAGTTCGTGCACTGGAGTCCTTCAATGAAGGATCAGATTTGCTAAATCAGCTTTCGGTAGCAGACAGTCTGGAAGCAGTGGACCTGTTGAAATCTGCGGCCATCAAGTTTGAGGAGGCCTTGACAGCAGATGCGTTTGATGATGAGGCTAGATTGTGGCTGGCACGCGTATATGAAATTTTAGCAGAACGTTTTCGTGTTTCTGGTGCTGTACACCAACAATTAAGGGTATTAAAGCGGTTGGTGATGTGGAATCATGATCGACATGACTATGTCGCATTGTTGGCGGCTGCTCATGAAGATTTAAACACGAATGAATCAGCAATGACTGCAGCGACGTTATGGGATCGCGCGGCGCTCATTGCATTGGAGGATGCAGATATTGGGATCAGAGCATTCCCAGATTCAACATCAATTTTTGCTTATTATATTCGTGCAAGCCGAGCGTTCGTAATGGCAGATGATGGTCAACTGGCCATGAAATTCTTAGGGTTTGCAAAACCATGGCAGCATACGGATGATCATCAGGGCTTGATTGAAGCAGATAGTCTATGGCTTTCTTGGGATGGCGGAAATCTATCAGCACGAAAGCTGTTTGATGCTTTAATGGAAGAGTCCGATGTGAACCCATCCAAGACCTTAGACGGATTTGACAGACTTCTCAAGGATATTAAAACCTCTGATGCCCGAATGGAGGTGCTCCATCAAAAAGCTTTAATCAATTACAGAACAGGTATGGAGGAGTCTGCAGTAGAATTGATGCAAAAGCTTTATGCTCAATCACCACAACATCAAAAGATCACAGAGGATTATGCTATCATGACCTATAATCTTTCACAGAAACAGCGTCAACGGGGGGATATCAAAGGTGCGCTTGCGTATCTGTTGCAGTGTGTAACACTTGATGCCAGCATTGCTGCAAGAGCTGCTTTTGACCTTTCACTTCTTTTGAGAAATAATCTTGAAGCTGCTATCAAGTACGCACATTTAGCTGAAAAACGGCAAGACACACTCAGCGACCATGAGGTTATGGCACTGACGCGGTTTCTTGCTGAGTTATATCGTAAAAGCGGAGATCGTGATCGTGCACGCGAGTATATCAATCAATTAAAGGATCTAAGAAAAGCTCAATCAGCAACAGATTGGAATACAATGAAGAACGGACAATGAAATTAGTGATGACCAAATGTAAAGCCTGAAAAATACTGAGATGAAGCTTCATAGGATATGGATTGCCGTCATCTGATAGAATCATCTGCGTTCACATGCGTTATGACTTGTCGGGGCAAAACAACAATATTTCATTAGAAAGAATACATTAAGCAAGGGGGCGAGTAGATTTACCTCCATGAACACTTGGTTCCTGACACCACTTGAGGCGCAGAAGATGAAGTTCGGAGAGTAAAGATTCACTCAAATCAAGCATTTTGAATAATTCGGTATCCAAGTCTTTTCTTGTTTCGTCTTGATATGCTTCATTTGCAGGTAAGAATGGCCGTTTCTTGAAATCTTCAAAGATTTTCTGACAACATTCTAATTGAGATTGTGACAGTTTTCTTACATCTAGCACAGGCAAATCTGGAAGACGTGAAATCGTTAATCTAGATCTTCCCTGTTGCTGTCTTGTTCCTTTGTACCAAAATAGGATTAATCCCAAAATAGAATTTGCCCACAGGAGTAGGGGTATTTCGTAATCATCTTCATGGGGAATGACATTGGGCCAAGCTGTTCCTCCAAGGCAGGGTTCAGGGGTCAAACACATTGTTAAACTTTGGGAGTTAATCTGAAAATCTAAGGTACTATGGAGCTTAGAACTGTATGTTTTCCATAGGTGGGCGGATTTTTCTTTAACGCCTTGTCGTACATCACCACACGAGTCAGGTTCTACGAAAAAATGTCGCTCCTTTTCGCAGTCATGGCTCCACAGCATAGGGAATGTGGGAATTTCACCATCATGAATAGGACGAACGTCAAAGACACCTTGATGTTTGTTGCTTATTTCCCGATGAACTATTCCTCGGTCAGCGAGCTGTCCAAGTGGAACGATTGGAATCTCGCATGATTCTACACTTCGGGGAAATTGAAGAGTGCCTTCAAGGAGGCTTTTGATGGTTTTCAGTAAGGTTTTATCCCGAACCCCGACACCACCAGCATCCAAGATAGATTGTTCAAAAATTTGATCTTGCCAGATATAATCAAGTGCATTTTGAACAGCAAGAAATGAATGTGGGCGACGAGATAATGATGAGAACTCTACCCCTCCACTTTGTTCACCGTCTAAATATTCAGATCTGACCTTTTTCGCTATTAGCAGGCACTCTGCCATGCCAGTATCGGCTGAGAAAGCTCTATCCTCAGAACCATCAGTAGAAATGGCAATGACACGAATTCTTTCGTAACATTTATCAAGCATTAGACGAGCACTTTTCCAAGATGCACCAGTTGCAAAAGAAAAGGGCAATACCATGGCCATAACTCCTCCAACTTTGAGTTTTGCGTGAGCTAAATCCATGAAATTTGAAGCCAGACCCGCATGACCACTTCCAAATAAGCCCTTTCGTTTTTTCTTGATTTTATGATGTAACCTTTTTAGTTTAGTAGACATCGCATGTTGTTCATCATTGCTGGTACCAAACCCCGCAAAAGATGGAACAGGCACATTCGCAATTTCGTGATTAGTGGGACGCGTAAATGGTGGGTTCATAATCACAATATCGCAAGAACCATCAGGCACACGAAATTCTTGATCTGAGTCATTCTCTTCATCTGAAGCAAGCCCCTCCATTCGCTTCGTTTGAGGAGTTGTATGAAAGATGGTGGGTGCGTAATCTCCATCGAGTAAATCCAATGCACCAATGGAAATACGATCCTGATTCTTACCATAAGGTAATGTGTGAATCATTGATACTCCGTAGGTTACACGCGGATGAGGACTAGATAGCATTGATGCAGTGATATGAGTGGCAGCGGGCATTATATCTGACCCAATGAGGGTTTTTCCAAGGACTTGTTCATGAATTAACGCATCATCGCCACCTGCCCTGCGGAATCTTCTATAGAGTTCCCTCTGTATTGCCGACAGTAATGCTCCCGTTCCACATGCAAAATCTGCTATTCGAAGATCGGTGATGGAATCAGGATTAGACCAATCTATATTCAAACGGTCAACAGCTAAGTCCGCTAAGAGCTTCGCGGAAGCTGGGAGTGTGTAAAATGTTGCTAAAAACTTTCGATCAGAAATGAGAGTCTGAAACATGCGTCCAGACAGGTCATGGAACGTACTTGATCCGAGTGAAACCAACTTTTCAGCTCCCAGGATGATCTTATCAAAAATTCTGGGAGTTAACCACACGGGAATACAACGCAGGATATCTAGTGCAATACTAAATATCGGCCAATAGTTAACATCAAGAATCTGGTTCCATATAATAATAATTCTGGACTGTAAATACCCAGATTCATGGATTTCCCTGATTTTCGGGATACCGGGCTGACCAATAATATTAAAGTGAAATACCATAGCATTAATCAAAATGGCGACTGCCATTCGAACAGTCTGTTCGGTGGGTGCCTGATGCAATACGTGGCTAATTTCTTGAAGAGTAGTACATTCATCAACTTCTCTTAGGAGAAGTTTAGAAACCGTTGATACTGTTTTCTCCAATGTGTTGACACCAAGCTGTAACCTGCGTTCAGAAAGCGAGATATACTCAATTGCATCGGTTAATTGCTCTATATTTCCGGTGAGCCAATCTCTGTCAGGCCAGCGAATACATGTGTTCTGTTCATTAAGTTGTTGTATACAGAATTTGAGTTCACATGTCTCCAGATTCTGAGGATTTTGTCTTAGAATCTGGGGCATTGCAACGGCAATTGCAGATTCTATTGTTTCTCCCGTGCTTTTTACAGTTTTTCCCAGACGTGATTTAGCTTCCATCTCAACTTGAGGTCCAGCAAAAAACTCCGTTTCAATAGCAACAGGTTGCCCTCCAGTTGGGTGAACAAGAAGATCTAAACGGGCAGATACATTTTCGTCAATAACATCAGTACACTCGGTGAATAGGTTACGATTGAGAATCCACTTGGGATGTCTTGAGCTCAGTAATTGACCAAGTGCAGTATTAAGCGTAGATTCAACGTTTCTAGGCATTATTAATGTCAAGGACTCGGTTCATGGAAGATCCTGCCCCATAATATAAATATCTCATGGCACGAAATATGCAATGTGTTCTCAACAAAAGTGTTGTGGAAGAGATTAAGAAAAAACTAAGATATGAAAAAATAGAAATTAATGGTATAGACTGTCAGACTTTCTTAAAGGTTAAATTATTTATATTTCATTGACTGGATAAGCGACTGGACTAATACATTTAGACAGAGTGATATACAAGCCTATGCATGGATTGATCGTTCCTCTACACAAGGAAATGAGGCTACGGTTCAGGCGCGGAATCAGTTGAGTTCAAAAATGACCTCTTTTCAAATTGCCACTGCGCCCAAGCTCTAGTATGAAATACGAAATCGTATCAAATCTGCCCATTCAAAACAGTGAATCATGTTTCAGTACAAACAGCTTTCAAACCACCTGAAATAGAGATGAGATTGCTCCGAAAATGAACTACTGCACCTAAAGGCAGCGTAGATTGATTGTCTTCCAAAGAACTATAGCTATAAAATTCCCTTAAATTTTTCTTGGGAATTGAGGATGGCATTACTTCACGCGACATAACGGACATTAACGATCGGAGTAATCAAATATAAGATTTATACCGCTTGATTGTGAATAACCCCCTGCCATATCAAGCATCCGCTTTGTAGCTCTTATTCATAAAAAATCAAACAAGTAGATCAGAATATATTCTTCCAGCCAAAAGGTAATTGGGAAGAAATCAATGATTTGAAACATTAAAAAGATACGTTAGTTTATAAAAATATAAAGTTATGTATTTTAATGTATCTCTACCATCGCTCACAAGTCAATCGCATAGTAGAAATTATTTCAAATCAAACGGATATGCGAATAATCGCCATCATTGGTCCACGCCAAGTTGGCAAAACCGTTATCGCACTTCAATCCTACGAGAGGCTTATAGAATTAGGATTTACATGTAACTATGTTTCGTTTGACGATCCCCTTTTAAGCCAAAAGGGATGGCCTCTTAAAACAACAATCCCTGATACCACTTCGATTGATAATTTTTTGAATCCAAAGACGCTGATTGATCAATGGGAAAAAGCCCGTAGGGACTCACTCAAAGCGCCCAAGGGACATATACTGTTTTTGGATGAAATTCACCTGATCCCAAAATGGTCTAACTACGTGAAAGGGCTGTGGGATAGCGATCGCAGAGAAGACTACCCCCTTCACATTGTGATTTTAGGCTCAGCTGTATGGCAAATGCTTATTGGGCGCAATGAAAGCCTCACTGGGCGATTTCGTGAAATCAAAGTCATGCACTGGTCATTTCCAGAAATGGATCAGATTACGAATCTTACAACCGAGCAGTTCATCTATTATGGTGGATACCCCGCATCTTTACCAATGGACAAAAAGGAATCAAGGCATGATTATTGGTACGAATATGTGATCAAAACCATCCTTGGTACTGTGGTCGGTCGTGATATTCTATCGCTTCAACAGATTAAGAAGCCAGCCCTCATGCGTCAGCTAATCGAAATTACACCCGCCTATTCAGGTCAAATCATGGCATATAACAAGCTTTTAGGGCATCTTCAAGGCAAAGACAACGCAATCACTGTGAAGCATTATCTCAACTTACTTTCTGATGCAGGTCTGATCACCGCTCTATCTCGATATACTCCGACCCCTCATTTACGAATGACTGGTTCACCCAAATTCAATGTTCTAAACACAGCATTTATGACAGCAGCGTCTGGTTATTCATTTAACGAATCACAGATTGACCGCTCGTTTTGGGGGCGTGTTGTCGAGAGTGCTGTGGGTGCACATTTATGCAATACCCGCAAAGGAGCCACCCAAATCCATTATTGGAGAGATAAGAGAGGTGAATTTGAGGTTGACTTCGTCATTTCGCGAGGCCCCCACCTCGTAGGTATTGAGGTCAAAAGCGGCAAGAAACATTCGCGTCAAGGACTAAATGCATTCAAAGATCGTTTCCCTCACGCTAAGACAATGATTGTAGGATCAGGTGGTATAGCATTCAACGAGTTTTTTTCATATACCGCCGACGAATGGATTGACGAAGATCTGTAAATTTTCAATGAAGATCATTTCTCGTACAGTTACCTTGATAAAGCCCGAACATGATCCACGGTATGGGCAAAATGGGTTATCACTTAAAGACTTTGACTCTGATCTAGGATATGTTCTTTTAGGAGAACCTGGAATGGGTAAGAGTACGGCCTTTCACATTGAAGCAGATAGAATCCCAGAAGCCTATCTCATCAGCGCCAGAAAATTTTTTCAATCTAATTTGAATAGGGTTGTAGAAAGTCCAATCAAAACGATCTTTATTGATGGACTTGATGAGATGCGATTTGGAGGGGGAGAACCTCAATTTGTAATAGACAAAATCATTACAATCATCAAAGCATTGGGAACACCCAAGATCCGCCTCTCTTGTCAATTTGGAAATTACTTGTGTTCTGATGGATTAAAACAGCTTGGAGCTCTTTTTGGCAGTCAAGAAATCCTAATTCTACAATTAAATCCTATAAAACAAGAAGACATTCAAGATATTGTTTCCCAGAGTGATGTTGACGAACAAGTGTTTTTTGAGAAAGCCCTCCCGCACCCGATAGAGGTATTCAGAGGGAATCCCCTGCTATTAAACTTACTCATCACATCCGTCAAACATGATGTATGGCCTAAGACCCATTTGAAAATCCTTGAAAGTGCTTGCCAAGCGCTCATCAAAGATCAAGATCTTGATCACAACCATGTTTATTTAACTGAACATCCCCCGTCTAGTGAAGCACTAATTCATGCGGCAGGGCTACTATGTGCAACCATGTTGATTGCAAACAAAATCGGTTGGGCAGTCAATGAGTCAAAGGACTCCGATGTCCTATCATTGATTCATCTAGAAGATACCAACAAAACCCCTCATGCAACCGCGATGAATTCAAGAATTTTTGAAGGCCCAACATCTAAGAAAATACCTATTCATCGTCATCTGGCGGAATTCCTTGGAGCACGATACCTGAATGATCAAATTAATGAGGGATGTAATGTCAGGCGGGTTATTGCGCTGTTGATAGGATATAATGGAACTCTATGGCCTGATCTAGAAGGCCTTGCAGGATGGCTCACGACATTGAACGACCAAGCCAGAGCCATTATGATTGACATCGCTCCTACAACCGTTGCCAGTAGCGGGGATCCAGAAGGGCTTAATGTTCCTGAGCGAGAAAAACTGTTCTTGAATCTTGAACAACAAATCCATCATTGGTCAGATGCCCCTTCTGCTATTGCAGTTTACGCCACATTAAGAAATGAAGCCATACCAACCAATTATCAATTATTAGACTGGTCTAATCCATCAGAAAATAGACAACTCCTTGCTCAACTCTACATTCGCGGAATCACACAGTTTTTGGCTCACAGAGATCGTGAAGAAGTGGCGATACTTTATGACCGCCTATTAAATATGATTCAAGATCATCGGTGGATATCAAAAGTGCGTTGTGAAGCGCTGTTAGCATGTGATAAAATTGCCGGTTACATAGACAACCCAAGAGAGACATTGACGAAAATCCTTAGGGATGTCAAAGAAAACAAAATTTCAGACGAAGCTCACGACCTTATAGGAACATTACTATTTCTCTTATATCCTAATGAGTTGCAACCTGCGGAATTATGGGATTATATCGTGATTGATTCAATGAACACACATAATAACCGTTATATACAGTTTTTTACAAACCTCATTGATCAATCTAGTGAGAGGCATGTCAGAGAGTTGATAGACTCCCTTTGTGAATGTGTTTCAGTAGTCGTACCGAAATTACAGAAGCAAAAATTGGCAGGGATTGTGATTGATATCCTTGCCCGAGCCTTGGAATTGTTTGGAGATCAATTGAGCATCAAGCAATTGTATCAATGGCTCAAAATTGTTGAATACGATCATCATACATCTCAACTGATTCCAGTTCATAGTTCACCGTCTAAGATAAACCAATACGATGATGCCAACTCTTTAATTAGAGGCTGGTTAAGCCAACGAGACAGACTACAATATGATCTCATTGATTACGGTTTATTGCACACTGAAAAAGCACATACAAATGATTGTCTTTTTCAGGAGGTAGCGATGAAAATCTTAGGTCTCACTGCACCTGATGGATTTCGTTTATGGTGCTTGACACGTTCAATGAACCTATGGGACTCAAACCCAAATGTGGCTAAAGAGCTCGCATCATGGTCGGTTCGGGCGCAAGAGGGCTGGGGACTGCCCCTTTCAGATGAAGAAGTCATCAAGGTGATTTCATGTAGTCCAGAATTAGTACAATGGAATGACCAACGCCTTAATGAAAGAGAAAAATCAAAGCGTGGCAACGCTCAGATTAAGGCTAAGCAAGAGAAAATCAAAACTCTTAATCAGAAACAAAAACAGGACAAACTAAAAGCTATTCGTGAACAAAAAACTGAGTTAGCTAAAGGGCAATGTCCACCCATCATTCTTGATGAGCTTGCAAATATCTACTTTAATAATCCAAATACAGAAGAAAATATTCCCCGAAGATGTTTGATTGATTACTTTGAAGGCGATGAGGCTCTGGTTCAGTCCACTTTAACTGGATTCCAAAGCCTGCTACATCTAGATCAGCTTCCAGATCTGCGTCAGATTGTTCAACTCTATGAGGAGGGACATAAATCCTATTTTGCACTCCCTTTTCTGGCGGCAATGGAAGAAGCCTATCAGACAAGAAAGGATATCAATCAGTTCTCTGCAATGACAATTCTTAGAGCATTGGGATTCTATCTGACAACAAAGTCACCTCAACAGCAATACACTAGTCGCAAACAAGTAAATGACATAGATCACATTCCTTTATGGTATGATGACGCTATAAAATCATTTCCAAAGTACGTTGCTCAAGTGCTGGTTTCTCTCCACAATGCCAATGTTCGCTCCAAAAAACCCCCACATGCTCATATGTTTGAAATGGCCTTTGATCCCGCCTATGCTCATATAGCCAAGATGGCCGTTCAGCAGATGTTCACCGTCTTTCCATCCCGATGTAGTGCCCGCAAATTAGAGTCTCTACGGGTTGTTCTTTGGAGTGCTATTGTTAATAATGGATTGGCTGTTAGAGAGTTAAATAAGATGATTTCAAGACGACTAAAGCGCAAGAAAATGGATCTCGGTCAACAAGCTCAATGGTTAAGTGCTGGGCTATTTGCAGACAGTAAGGTCTATCTTCCACGATTATCAGAGTATTTGTCGACAGCTGAAGAATCGCGTTTGCGCCATGTGGTTGACTTTCTAATTCCTGAGGGCCAATACAAGAGGATAATTTTCCACAGATTGAGTGGGTGGAATCCAAAACATCTATGTCAGATCATCCAAGTGCTTGTTAGAGGTGTCCATCCGCCTATTTCTCAGGAATCTGCAGGCAATGTGAACGATGATCAGGTGGTCAGTCATAAATTCCAAACGTTATTGAATCATCTAATCGGAGAGATCAAAAAAGATGTCACCGATGATGCCATGAAGGCACTAAATAAACTGGCATCCGATCCCAGTTTGTCAGCCTGGAAACCAGAGATTGTTCTTGCCCAAGAAGAACAACAGAGACACTATCGCGCCGTGAAGCACTCAGATCTCAGCGTTTTGCAGATTCACCAAATTCTTCATCAAAGGGAAGCATCTCCAGTTAATGCCCCAGATCTTCTAATCCTGACGCTTGAAGCACTTGAAGAATTTGTAGATCAAATTAGTCGTCATTCAATCACTGGGCAACAGTTCTGGACCTATGATGCAGAACAATCCATAGAACCATTGTCTGAAACCAAATGCTCTGAAGAACTGATTATAGGCATTCAACAGAACCTCAAAAAATACAAAATAGAGTTGCACTTGGTTGAAGACTCTACAAATCATCGCAGACATCATGTCAATGCATCGTATGGATCAAATCTATCTATCCCTATCATCGTGAGGAAAAATTCGAGTAGAGATTTGTGGCGTGCCATGACGGAGCAACTTGTGCAACAGACTACACGCCATCTTAAATCTTATGGCTATGGAATTTATGTAGTATTTTGGTACGGTGCAGATAGAAAGTACATGAAAGTCGTTCCACCAGAGGGAGGGACACCAAAAGATTCCTCTCAATTAAAGAATACACTAGAAAAGAGGTTGACCCCAGAACTCAGAAAAAGAATACAAGTGGTTGTCATAGACGTATCTTCAATAAAACCGTCAAAAAATTGTAAACCTTCATCAAGCAATCAAACAGATCAAGAAAGCAGATAAAATAAGTTAGCCCGACGGGAACAAAACAAGGGCAAGGAAGTAAGATTGATTTCTATACCGTGTGTATGGTTTAATGTGGTTTCAGAGTATCCCTTTCCCCCTTACTCTGATTAGAGAGGCATCCAAATAGGATGCCTCTCTTTGCTTGTGAATGATGTGATAACTAGGATTGACAGAACACATCATGGAAATTTTCCAGCACTCGCGATAGACTTCATATGACTCTGAACAATCACACCTAGAATAAGTGAATCAGTGATATCTGGTTGATTGAGTAGATTTTGACCTTGAAATTTTTCCTCATTGTCTATCTAAAAAAGAATCGTCTTTCAACCTGCAGATAGATCACTTCAATCTTAAAGGGTATATTCGTTAAAAGCCTTTAAAGACTACGGATAGAAGAATTGCTTCGTGTGGTGGCTCTTTTCCTAAGAACAAGAGGCACTCGTCAATAACTTTGCTTTTTGCAAATACCAGAATCTACAGGACACCACCAAAAAAAGAGTCTAAAGAAAGCACTTTAGACTCTGAGTAGAACAACAAAAAAGACAGGGATATCGTGATGATGGCAATATCCCTGTCTTATTAAGGAAACGATCCATAGACCGTTTATGATGTGGTATAGACAGCTATCGAATTGGAATAGTATCTGCACGCTGGAACTGATCTGCTCCGCTTTTCTTAGAGCCAGATGAGCTTCCCAATCCAACCATGGATAAACGCTCAGCATCAATTCCGTTAGAGGTGTAGTGATCCATCAACGCTCGAGCTCTATCTTCGGATAACTGCTGTGGATTACGTTCAAATGGGCTGGTCATCCCTTCAATTCGAGCATTTAAGTTGAGACACTCTCCCAGTATTTCAACATTATCTGAAAGAGTCATCATAGCATCATCAGAGAGAACGCTTGAGTTGCGATCAAATAGCACAGAATTCATTTCAGTGAGATCTGCGCAGTAAGCAGGTTCAAACTGAACAACTGAAATATCAAGACTCCGTGAATCTTGTCCATGTTCGTTAGAGAGTTGCAAGGAAACTGTATAATCTCCCGCTGACATGAACGTATGTTGTGGAGTGGGAGAAGAAGAGGTTGAGCCGTCACCCAGATCCCATGCATAAGTCATTGGCGCATCACCACGAACATTGGCACTTAACTCAACAAGTGTCTGTGTGTCAATAGTGGTGGGGTTCGTCAAAATAGCAAGAACCTGTGAAGGGACTGGAGGATTCATCACCATCACGTTGGTACTTTCAGAGACAGTGTAGCGCCCATCACGATTAGATGCCGTAACCATCACTGTGTACGAACCTGCCTCACTAAAGGTGTGCGCGACAGATGTACCATCCATGGTTGTACCATCTCCAAAATCCCATGAGTACGCAACTGGTGCGCGGGCATCTTCATTAGCCATGGCTGAAAAATCACCACTTTGATTTGTTTCAAGCGTCTCAGGTGCATCTACAAGCAAAGATTCTACAGCACGTGGATTACAGCCAGTTAGGATGATCGCAAAGACACCTGCAAGAGCAATAATGTAAGACCGTATGGATATCATAGTCGTTAGGATATAAAGATTAAAAAATTAGAATTTATTGAATATACGAAATTAACTTAAAACATTGAACTAAATAAACCCTTCATTGTTAATTAACAGGATCATAAAATTTATTGTGAAGATCAAAATGAGAAATTAACGTATCAATTTTCTCGAATGTGTTCCATTGAGTGAGTTACACATCATCTGTCTAATGCCCACTGGGTACCATCACACCAAACCTATCACTCCTCAGAAAGTTGATTCAGAACGATACAAGTGTTATCTTTGTTACGTATTTTCCAAAACTAGTGTGTATAACATCATGGAGTCCTATCTCTGGAACAAAACCGCCGTTTAACGATTAACACGTACATGCGAGTGTTAATTTTGACATTATTGATTGTAGTTACAGTTGCCTCCAGCTTCCTGTCTGTGAGACTCAGGTATTTCAACACAGAGTTTGATTCTGGGATTGTGACCGTCACTTGGGAAGCAGAAGCTGAGTCAGATGTTAGGTCATATGAACTCTTCCGCAGGTCCACCCAAAATGATGAGTTTGTGCAGATTGCCGAAGTATCAGTCCGCGGTGCGGATGTGCAATATTCTGTGCGTGACGACAAACTCTATAAATCAGGTCTTGCGATTGTAGATTATCGGTTAGAAGTCGTCTTAGATAATGGTGCCCGCCAACAACTTGCTGAGCGAAAAGTAAATTATACTCCTACCGCAATCCCGCGTAGTTGGGGGAGTATCAAGGCCATGTTTCAAAATTAGTGTGCCACCAGATGCACACATTGATTTTTGGAGCTCAACGAATAGAACGAATCATTGCTCGCCTTGCGTGTGAAGTAGACGAACGAAACCAAGGTACCAAAGATTTAATCCTCTTTGGCATTCTTCCGAAAGGAATCCATGTTGCTCAGGCCCTCGCCCATCACATCAGCGAAATCGCTCAGAGGACAGTACAACCCATAGCACTTGATTTGGATTACCCCAAGAAAATCAATGAAGATGTGGAAGGTAAAGTGGTCGTGATCGCCGATGATGTACTCTATACAGGACGAACTGCTCTTGATGCAGTCACAGCCGTATGCGAAATGGGATCCCCCGCAAGTATCCAACTGATGACCTTGATTGACCGTGGACACAGAAAATTTCCTTTGAACCCCGATTATGTCGGTCGAAAGATCCAGACCAAACACCGAGAGCGCGTTGAAGTCAACATTTCTGAAGACCTTTCGGTTTATCTAACCGAGTAGTACAAATTGGTGCTCTCACATTGAGCCAGAGAAATACTCTCATAACTCAATGGCGCAGTGGCTTGGGTAATGATCAGTTAGAACTCAAGAGAATTTGGAGTCGTAAATAGTCGAAGTGTAGATCCCGCAGGAAGCGTCTCTCCAGGTGTGGTAGATTGCCTTAGAATGAATGGATTGTCATGATCTAAATCTTCATCCAGTAAAGTTGGCCACAACCCAGAAAGTCGTAGGAGAGAATCAGCCACAGCATAGCGTTGCCCAACGACATTGGGAACAGTCACCATACGGTCTAAATCTATCCCCTGTCCATAAAAAATCGTGACACTGTCTCCCCGAGCAATCATCGTACCCACAGATGGAAAGATCCGTGTCACCATACTGGGGACAGGGCTGGGGATGGTATCTGGCACTTCTTGTTGGACAACCAATCCAAGTGCCTCAAGGATGAGTCGGGCGTTACGCAGAGATTGCTCGGTAACATCTGGAATGGTAATATCTGGTTCTGAGCCTCGATAGATCGTTAAATAGACACGACGGCCAGTTTTGACCTGTGCAAGAGGACGAGGTCTCTGGGATACGATCAGTCCTTGCTGACTTTCAAGTCCAATTCTAGATGTCGTATCGCCTAATACGAGTGAGGATGCTTCAATTTCAGTTAAGGCTTCAGACAAAGGTCTGTCGCGTAGGTCTGGCACGGTAATGGTTTCATCCTGACGGGTCATGCGGGGCATGACAATTTGGTCTACACTATAGTAGAGTGCAAGTATGAGAGCAAATAACAAAATCGCACTCACGAACAGGAACGGATTTTTGTATAATGGTTTGGGTTTCACCTTGGAACTAGGAAGAAATCAAAAAAATAGAAAAAATTTTAATTAATTGAAACAACTTGTTCAATAATACATATAAAGCTTTCTATGTCTTAATGACAGATACACTAATTGCGAGTAGATATAGAAATTGTAAGCACTCGATTGTACGCATCTTAGAAGTAACTGATGCGATTAGATCAAATTTTTTTACAATAATCTATTTTATTTTTGTAAAATCAAAAATAGTTCGTATATTAGCTGTCCTGCCCTTTTTTCGGGGCGCAGTTCTTTGACAGGTTGAGAGTATAGCGAGTCCTTTGTCGATTCAGACAAGGAACCGATTTTTTTATTTATAGAAAAGTCAATCCATTAGTCAGGAAGAGTGTGCTTAAAAGAGCTCACATAAAATTTTCAAAATCTCTAACTACGGAGAGTTTGATCCTGGCTCAGGACGAACGCTGGCGGCGGGCTTCATACATGCAAGTCGAACGAGAACGCGTCCTTCG